>CAJMQT010000001.1 GCA_905215655.1 uncultured bacterium
AAAGCTGTTTCTCTTAATTGGCTTAACGCCGAACTTCGTTTCTCAATTCTCAACTCTTAATTTTCAATTTTTCAATTTTTCAATTCTCAATTTTTCAATGGTGCGTATGTTCCTCATCAGTCCCTCGTATTTGGCTCGTTTCACGGCGCTGCCTTTGAACAGGAGGCGGTATTCTTCGGGCGTCAGAGAGTGCCAGCGGTCGCGCGTCATTTGCAGAAGTTCGTCTTTGGGCGTCAGCAGCGGCTCGTCGGTCGGCTTGGCAAAGCGGTTCCACGGGCATGCCGTCTGGCAGCGGTCGCAGCCGTAGACGGTGTCGCCCAGCTTGCAGGCAAGGTCGGAGGGGATGTCTCCGCGGTTCTCGATGGTCTGGTATGACAGGCAGCGTGCGGCGTCAACCGAGCTGTTGTCAAGTCCGTTGACCGTCTCTTCGCTTATCGCGCCGCCGGGACAGGTGTCGATGCACGCCCTGCAACTGCCGCAACGCGACTTCGCCGGCTTGTCGTATTCAAGTTCTACGTCGACAAACAGCTCGCCGAGAAAGAACATGCTGCCGGCGTGGGGGATGATGAGTTGGCTGTTCCTGCCTATCCACCCCAGTCCTGCTTGTGCCGCCCAGTAGCGTTCGAGCACGGGAGCCGTGTCGCAGAAGGCGCGGTAATGTTGCAGCCCGAGCCGTGCGGCGAGCCGGTGCAGCTTGTCCTTCATTATGTCGTGATAGTCGGCGCCGAGGGCGTAAGCGGCGAATTGCAGCTCGCCTTCGGGTATTCTGCGTGCCGGGGCGTAATTCAGCGCCACGCAGACAATGCTTTTCACGCCGTCCATGAGCAGCCGCGGGTCGAGCCGTTTGTCCGTGTTGTTCGCCATGTAAGCCATGTCTGCCTGATGTCCCAGCTCTATCCAGCGCTTGAAGCGGCGTGCCGTCTCTTCATCGACGGGTGCCGCTTTTGCCGCTCCACAAGCAAAAAAGCCGAGGTTTGCAGCCTCGGCTTTTATCTGTTTACTCGAAAGTTTTGAACTCATAACCTTGCTCTTTAAGCCATTTCAGCGCCTCGGGCAGTGCGTAACGCAGCTTGTCAATGCTTTTAAGCGAGTCGTGAAACGTTATTATCGAACCGTTACGCGTGTATGTCTTCACGTTGTGCAGCACGTCTTCTGCCGTCAGCCATTTGCTGTAATCGCGCGTCACAAGGTCCCACATCACGATCCGGTATTTGCGTCCCAGCCAGAAATATTGTTCCCAACGCATCCAGCCGTGCGGCGGACGGAAGAGATGCGACCCTATAAGCTGGTTTGCCATCTCCACGTTCGCGCTGTATGCTTTCGGCGAATGCTTGAAACCGCCCCAGTGATTGAACGTATGGTTGCCCGTTCTGTGACCGGCGGCAACTATTTTTTCGAACAGTTCAGGATATTTTCTTACGTTATCGCCAACCATGAAGAACGTTGCGCGGACGTCAAACCTTGCCAGCGTCTCCAAGATAAACGGCGTGGACTCGGGTATCGGACCGTCATCGAAAGTCAGATATACCGATTTCTCGTTCTTGTCCATCCGCCACGTCGCTCTCGGATAAAGCCAACGTAACCATTTTGCCGGTTGCTCGATAATCATGTTTCCTTAATTAAGAGTGAAAATTTAAGAGTGAAGAGTGAAGAATTAAGAATTAAGAGTCGTGTGAAAAGATTTCAATTATATCTTTCTTAACCCTTAACTCTTAATTCTTAATTTATTTATTGTTCTATTGTCGGCATGCGTCCGCCTTTGTTCTGATATGTCATGGCGTCGGCGTTGAGCTGTTTGTCCAACTGTTTCGACCAGTTGTTGTCTATCATTTCGGCAACCATGATGCAGTCATTCATTATGTAAAGATGTCCTAAACAGTCTCTTTCCGACATTATGAAGCGGCTGCCTTCCATCGAGTTATACCAGCCCATGTACTGGTGCGAGTTGTTGAATATCGCACTGACGATATGCTTTGCCTTCGCCATATTGCCTAAAAGTACATAAGCCTTGGCAAGGTTCAGACCTTCGCCGAAGTACACATACGGGACATTATACTCGGGAATTACCTTCTCGCAGTAGGCAAGAGCCTTTGCAGCTTTGTCGTTTTTGCCCTCTTGAATGAGGTTGAGGGCGAGCTGTATGAAGAGGCGTCGGTGACCGTAACACATCTTCATGACTGTCTCGTCAAGGTAAATGCCCTTTTTATCGATACCTCCGTACTTGAAGCGGGTCATCAGATTGGTGTAAACTTTCTCTGTGTCGAAGTTCTTTACGCCGGCTACGTTCGTGGTGAACGGTGTGATGCGGTTGGCAAGTCCCTCCTGAACGAAGTTGTCGCCGAGGTTCATATAACTTTCCTGTCCTACCGTCGTAGCGACATAGACGGGGCGCGTCCAGTTGCATTGAGAGATTATTTCAAGCATCATAAGGTCGCCTTTGTACAGCGCGTTCTTGCCTTTCAGCGAGATGACCATGCGGTCCGGTATTGTGTCAGACGCCAACATCATGCCGCTTTTACGCACGGCGTCCTTGTCGATGGTAATATATAAGGTGTCCGTCGGAATGAAGTGCATGTCCGGATTGTTGCCTCTCACCCAGTATTTGAGAATGTTCTTTACCTCGAAAGGCTCGTCTCCGAACGCGGCTTTCGCCTCCTCCGGGTTGGTCTTATAGAAGTCGAGAACTTGCTGTTTTGCCTCGGCTTGCACCTCAACGTACTCGTTTGTGCCCGAGCAATAGTCGAGACGCGGCCATGAGATGGGCAGTCGCGGAGAGTCGTATGCCTCTCGGCACATCTGGTCGATGTACCAGTCGGTCTGCAAATAACTGAGGTTGCAGACGCGGGCGTCGGTTCTTACGCCTTCAACTTCTTGGCTGTACCACAGCGGGAAGGTGTCGTTGTCGCCGTTGGTGAAGATTATCGGGTTGCCTTTGTCCTGCAATGACATCAAGTAATTCTGTCCGAAATCGCGGCAGGTGTAACGTCCGCTGCGGTCATGGTCGTCCCATGTCTGGCTTGCCATTTGTATAGGAACAAGCAGACATATTGCTGCAACAGCGGCAGAGACCGCCGTTCCGTTCAGATTGAGCCGTTTCAGAAGGTCTGTTATTGCTGCAACTCCGATACCGCACCATATCGCAAAGGCATAGAATGAGCCTGCGTAAGCATAGTCACGTTCACGCGGTTGCATCGGTGTTTGGTTCAGATAAAGCACTATTGCGAGACCTGTCATGAAGAAAAGGAAGAACACTACCCAGAACTGACGTATGCCTCGTTGTCCGCGGTAAGCCTGCCAGAACAGACCGATAAGACCGAGCAGCAGCGGCAGACAGTAGAAGACGTTGTGTCCCTTGTTTTCTTTCAGCTCGTCGGGCAGCTTGCTTTGATCGCCCAGACGCCAGTTGTCGAAGAACGGAATGCCCGTAATCCAGTTGCCATGTTCAAGTTCTCCGTTGCCTTGAAGGTCGTTCTGACGTCCCGCAAAGTTCCACATGAAGTAGCGCCAGTACATGAAATTGCATTGATAAGACAGGAAGAAACGTATGTTCTCAAACTGTGTGGGCATTTTGACGGTTGTCATTTCGCCGCAACGGTCATACGGAACCTGTGTTCCTTCGACGCCTCCCATCCAGCTTTCGTATGAGTCTGCATGTGCTGCATCCCACATTCGGGGGAACACCATGTTCTGTGCGTAGATGTAATCGGTCTTGTGGCGCACGATGAAGTATGAGTCTTTCTCGTCTTTCGACGCCTTTTCCTTGCGCTGGTATATCGCCTCTCCTTGTTTCATCGCCGGTTTGCAATAGTCGCCTTCGCGGTCTAATTTCACCTGAGAGGTGTACGCCTCGCCGTAAATCAGCGGACTGTTGCCGTATTGGTCGCGGCTGAGGTAACTGCCGAGGGTAAAGATATCCTCGGGCGAGTTCTGATCCATTGGCGTGTTTGCGGAAGATCTTATTACGATAAGTGCGTAACTTGAATATCCGATCATAAGCATAAGCATGCAGAGCAGGGTGGTGTTCTTGATGCGTGAGCTTACCAACGGTTTCTTGTTGACCTTGCGGTTGATGACAAACCAGATGCAGGCGAGCAGCACAATGCCAATGATGAATGCTGTGACTCCGTGTCCGAAGAAAGGCACTCCGAGCATTGCCACCGAGAGGAGGAATGAGATATTCTCGCGCTTCGGGCTGTTACCGCCGTAGCTTTCGTAGATAGCCCAGATCACGACGGCGACGAGCAGGAAGATGTAAATTATCTCGCCGGTGTTGAACGGACAGCCGAGCGTGTTGACAAAGAACAACTCGAACATTCCGCCTACCTTGATAATGCCCGGCACGACGCCGTAAAGTATTGCCGCAACGAGGGCGAACGATATGGCGAGAGCTATGAGCGAGCCTTTCAAATCGGCGTTGGGGAACTTGCGGTAGTAGAACACAAGGACGATTGCGGGCACGCAAAGAAGGTTCAGAAGGTGTACGCCGACGCTCAGTCCGGTCATGTACGTTATGAGCACAAGCCAGCGGTCGCTGTGCGGCTCGTCGGCATGGTCTTCCCATTTAAGTATCAGCCAGAACACAACGGCGGTGAAAGCCGACGAGTAGGCGTAGACTTCGCCCTCGACGGCGCTGAACCAGAATGTGTCGCTGAACGTGTAAATAAGCGCTCCTACCAGTCCGCTCGCCTCGATGGCAATGAGCTTTCCGAGGTTCATTTGGCTCCAGTCTTTCAGTATCAGCTTGCGAGTCAGGTGCGTGATGGTCCAGAACAGGAACATGATACACGTGGCGCTGAGCAGCGCGCTCATTATGTTTACCATGCGTGCCACCTGCGTCGGGTCGCTTGCGAACTGTGAGAAGAAGTTTGCCGTGAGCATGAAGAACGGTGCTCCGGGCGGGTGACCGATTTCAAGTTTGTATCCTGTAATGATAAACTCGGGGCAATCCCAGAAGCTTGCCGTCGGCTCGATAGTGCTGCAATAAACAAAGGCTGCGATGGCAAATGCCAACCAACCCAAGATATTGTCCACCAATTTAAACTGTTTCATTTATCGATTCAGATTGTATTTTGTTATAAAAATCTTTTGTGATAAAGGTAAATCTTTGCATAATTTATCATGCAAAGATACAAAGTTTGTATTGCTTATCGGGGCATTTATTATTCTTTAACGCATTTTTCAATGTGCCAAGGACTATTTAAGATGTCTTTTTCCTTAAATCGCCTGTCTCATAAATCTTCTCAGAAAAGCGCCTGCACGCCGTAAACGAGCGCCACATATCTCAGAAATTTGCCTATCGTTATGCTGGTGACCGATATCGGGATGTTGGAGCGCATCAGTCCGAGAAGTATCGTTATGGCGCTGCCGAGAATGGGCAGGAAGGCGAAAAAGCCCATCCAAGCTCCTCTGCCAGCCATGAAACGTTGTGCCCGGTCGAGGTCTTTCTTTTTGACATGCAGATATTTCTCTATCCAATCGAGACGCCCGAGGCGTCCGATGAAGTAGTTGAACATACCTCCCACGACGTTGCCGATTGTGCCGTAGACGATAAGTTGCCAGCCGTCCAGCCCGGCGGCAAGCAGCCCTACCATCACAGCCTCGCTGCTGAACGGCAGAAAACTTCCGGCAAGGAACGCAGACATAAGCATTCCCCAATAGCCGTAACTGATAAGAAAATCAATCAGGACATCCATATATTATATAAGGTGAGTGCCGCCGCCGAGAAGACGATAAGGCAGAACACGATGTTGGTGATCCGTGTCCGTGTAAGTGCAAGGAAGTGAGCCGTCAGCGTGCCGGCGGTGATTATCAGCAGCCCAAGCAGCGGCTCGATGTATTGAGGCTGCAAAATGATGAAAACAAAGGTTGCCGCGTTCATCGCGATAAGCATCTCATAAATCATCCGTGTGCGGATCTTGTCTTTATAAGAGTTGCGCAGAAAGTGTATCGTGCCCAGCAAAGAGAGCGCCGAGACGTAGCAGAATGTTATGAGCTGATGCGTCTCCACGCCGTCGAAACGGCACAGAGGGGCGAAGTCGGCTATCTCCGCTACGTTGCGGACAAAGACGTCGAGGCTGTCAGTAAGGATGAAATACGCAGCCAAGAACCAGTACGGCGTGATAATTCCGAGCAGCGAGGCGGGTATCGTCCGCGGACTGAACATCATCAGGTTTGCCGCCATCAATACCCAGAGAACGGGCACGAAGAACAGTATCTGTATGAAGGACAGGCTCGCTACGCCAAGAAACAGGAAGGCGTAAAACACTTTTCCAAAGGCGCGCTTGTCCTGATACCCGCCGAGAAGGACGGAGTAGGCGAGTATCATGCAAAGCTGTACTCTGAGCGTACCGGGCTGATTGAAAGTGAAAGCCGCCGCCGTGGTGAGCACGAGAAACGAGCATGAGACCATCCTGCTGTATGTTCTGATAAGCGCGTTGCGGTTGTTCAGCTCAACCATCAGGTAAGTCGAGACGCCGAGCAGCATTATCCATTCATACGAATTCTTCTCGAACAGTCCGCCGAGCAGCCACATGGCAAGCGTCAGCGCTGTCGTTACGGGCAGCGTGAAGCGGCTTTCGGATATTTTGTTTTGCAGTCTCTTGGGCATGTTTCGTTTCTATGTCTGTGAATTTTCCGTCGAAAGATTGCCTTGCTTACAATCTCTTAATATTTCGAGGCTTTTTCTTACGGTTTTCATCGGCAAACGCCCGTTTTCCAAAAGGCGGTCTTTTGGCGTGTAAAAGGTTATCTTTTAGCGCGTGAAAGACCGTCTTTTGCAAGGTAAAAGGCTACCTTTTAAAATCGTAAGTGCCGTCTTTTGCAAATCCGACTGTTTGCTGTCAGGATTTATTACCTTTTCTTTCAGTTTCCTTTTAAAGGTCTTTGCCTATGTCGCTGCGGAAATATTTGTCTTTGAAAACTATTTTCCGAGCCTCACGGAACGATTTTTCCAGAGCCTCGCTCTTGTCTTTTCCATACGAGCTTACGGCTATTACGCGACCTCCGGCGGTAACCGTTTCGCCGTCTTTCATCGCCGTTCCCGAGTGGAACACGATGCTTCCTTCAACGCTGTCAATGCCCGTTATCGGGTAACCTTTCACGTATTTCTCGGGATAACCGCCGCTGACGAGCATTACGCAGACTGCGGCGCGCGGGTCAAACTCAATCTCGCGCTTGTCAAGGTCGCCATTGGCAACGCCTTCAAACAGGTCTACGATGTCGCTTTTCAGACGCAGCATGACGCTCTCCGTCTCGGGGTCGCCCATGCGGCAGTTGTATTCGATGACCATAGGCTCGCCTTCCACGTTGATAAGTCCGAAGAAGATAAAGCCTTTGTAGTCGATATTTTCGACCGCAAGTCCGTCCACCGTCGGGCGGATTATGCGCTCCTCGACCTTCTGCATCCACTCTTTCGTGGCGAAGGGTACGGGCGTCACGCTGCCCATTCCGCCGGTGTTGAGACCCGTGTCGTGTTCTCCGATGCGCTTGTAGTCCTTAGCCTCGGGCAGTATTTTGTAGTTCTTGCCGTCCGTGAGCACGAAGACGGAGCACTCGATGCCGCTCAGAAACTCCTCGATAACGACGTTTGCCGACGCGTTGCCGAACATTCCGCCGAGCATATCCTTGAATTCTTTCTTTGCCTCGTCGAGCGTCGGAACGATGAGAACGCCCTTTCCGGCGCACAGTCCGTCGGCTTTCAGCACGTAAGGCGGCTGCAACGTCTCCAGGAAAGCCAGTCCTTCGTCGATGTTCGTGCCGTTGAATGTACGATATTTTGCCGTCGGGATGTTGTGCCTTTGCATGAAAGCCTTGGCAAAGTCTTTGCTGCCTTCGAGCACGGCGCCCTGCTTCGACGGGCCGATTACGGGTATCGCGGCTGTGCGGCTGTCGTTCTTGAAGTCGTCATAGATACCCTTTACCAGCGGGTCTTCCGGTCCTACAACCACCATGTCGATACCTTTCTCCACGGCAAAAGCCTTCAATGCCTCGAAGTCGTCAGCCTTGATATCAACGTTCTCGCCTACGTTTGATGTGCCGGCGTTGCCGGGAGCGATGTACAGTTTGTCTGTTTTCGGGCTCTGTGCTATCTTCCATGCAAGCGCATGTTCGCGCCCGCCGCTGCCCAATAATAATATTTTCATGTCTTTGCTTGTTATCGTTTTACTTTAAATAATCCTCAAAATAACGGGTGATACGTTCGTGCAGATGCACGCTCTTGTGTCCCATCATGTTATGTCCTTCGCCCGGATAGACAAAGAAATCGGGCTGTGTGCCCGCCTCCGAGCATGCGTTGAGGAACTGTAATGCGTGCTGCGGCACCACCGTCGGGTCGTTCATGCCGATTATTATCTGGAGTCTGCCTTTCAGGTTTTTCGCCTTGTCGAGCAGACTTGTCTTCTTGTAGCCCTCCGGATTGCTCTCCGGCGTGTCCATGTAGCGCTCGCCGTACATCACTTCGTACCACTTCCAGTCGATTACCGGACCGCCGGCAACGCCCGCCTTGAATACGTCCGGATAGTTCAGCATGAGCGAGATGGTCATAAATCCGCCGAAGCTCCAGCCGTGAACGCCGAGCCGCTGCATGTCGACGTATGGCAATGTGCGCAGGAATTCTACACCCTTCATCTGGTCTTTCATCTCTTCCTGACCGAGATTTCTGAACGTAGCCTGCTCAAATTCCATGCCGCGGTTCTCGCTGCCGCGGTTGTCCAAGATGAAGACAATGTATCCTTTCTGCGCCATGTATGTCTCCCACGAACGGCTCATCCAGTGCCAACGTGCGTCGACATTATGTGCATGAGGACCGCCGTAGACGTAAATGACGGTGGGATATTTCTTCTTCGGATTGAAATTCAGGGGTTTCACCATGCGGTAATAAAGGTCGGTCGTGCCGTCGGCTGCCTTAATCGTGCCGCACGAATACTCCGGAACGCCGTATCCTTTCCATGGGTCGGGAGCGCTGAAAATAAGATTTCGCTTAGCCGAAGATGTGTTGACAACTTCAATATTGCGCGGTACGTCGGGCTCGGAATACTTGTCATAAAGCATCGTTCCGTTGCTTGCGAGTACTCCATAATGAACTCCGCGACCGTTGTCAAGCGCCGTCCGCCGTCCGTCGGCTGTGCTTACGGCGTACAGATTGCTTTGAAGCGGACTCTTTTCGGTTGAAAGGATTATCGCGCTTTTGGTCTTTTTGTTAAATCCCAAAAGCTCTTGTACGAGCCAGTCGCCCTTTGTCAGCTGCTTTGTCAGCAGGTATTCGGTGTATCGGCTGCCCGTTTTGGTAGTCTTGACGCCTGCGTCCGCCTTCTTCTTCAAGTCCATGAGATACAGGTGGTTGTAGCCGTCGCGGGCGCTTTGGAGGATGAATTTGCCATTATCCCACGGCAGGAAGACAATCGGATGGAGCGGTTCCACGTATTTGTCGTGGTGCTCCGTATAGAGCGTTGCCGTCTTCTCGCCGGTCAGGGCGTCGTAAGCCGTCAGCTCGGCATCGGTCTGATCGCGGTTCAGCTCTATCATATAAACCGTCGTTCCGTCGGTATTCCATGCAATGTTGGTGAAGTAACGGTCGGTAGGATCGCCCGTTTTGAGATATACGGTCTTGCCCGTCGCGGTGTCAAAGATGCCCACCGTCACCTTGTGAGACGTCATTCCTGCCATCGGATACTTGTCCGGCTCAGCCTCGGCGATGCGTGTAAAGGTGTTCACCTGCGGATAGTCGGTCACCATGCTCTGGTCCATGCGGTAGAAAGCGAGCCTCGTTCCCGCCTCGTTCCAGAACAAACCTTTCATTATTCCGAACTCGTTTCGATGTACGGCTTGCCCGTAAACAATCTCCCGGCTGCCGTCCGTTGTCAGTTGTGTGACCTTCCCTGACGCGTCGGTAACATAGAGGTTGTTGTCTTTGATGAATGCAACGGCTCTCGACTTGGAGTTCCATTCTGCGTTGCTTTCATCCTTGCAGCTCTGTCGCCAGACGCATTTCTTTGTCTTGAAGTTTACGAGCAGTCGCTCGTCCTTCGTCCTTACAAGCACTAACGGCTCGTCGGCGTAAGGAAAAGAGGCGTACATCAGGTTGCGCACTTTTACCTTATCGTCGGCTCCTATTGCCGAGTTTATCTCGTCAATGGTGAAGAGCGGTGCCTTCTTTCCGTTCGTCTTATTGATTATTCCGCAATCTTCGACATCCTTTTCCACAAGGTTTTCGCCCCACCAAGACAAGTACTTGTTGGCGGGAGACATGTTCCGATAGTTGTTCCCGCCGAAGTTGAGGTCTTCAAGGGTGAACTCTTTAAGTTGCGCTTTTGCCGTCATAGCCGATAAAACGGTGGCTGTCACGAGGAGACAGAGCCTCAGCGACTGCCACATCTTGCTGTTATTCCTCATCATTGAAACGTTTATTATATTTCTTAAAGCCGTCTTTGCCCTTGCCGCGACCGAAGTCCTTGCCGCCTTTGCGTCCGCCTTCGCGGCGCTCTCTGCCGCCCTTTGTGCGCTCTCGACGGTCGTTGTCGTTGTCCTTGAACGACACACGGTGGAACTTGAAGGTACGTATGTCGCCCTCTTCGTTGTCCGTCTCGCCGTCGTCAAAGCGCTTTTTGAACTCACGGTTCTTCTTGAACCGGTGCTTTTCCGCCATCTGCTGCTTCTCGTCTTCGGTTTTCAGGATGTTTCCTTCGCTGCGGAATGTTTCGAGTTTGCCCTCGAACAAGACGTATTTACGAAACTCGCATTCGAGCGAACCGTTGTAAAGAGGCACCTTTAATGACGGTTTCAGACCTATCTGGTCGAAACATTCTTCACGATAACTCAGCACCCATGCCTCGTTGGTTTTGAACTGACGTTTGAGTGTGTCGCCTATCATTTTATACGTTCCGAGCAGGTTGGGAGTGGATATTCGCTCGCCGTAAGGAGGATTGGTGACGATGATAGCATGTTCTTCGGGACGCTTGAAGTCTTTGAAGTCGGCCTCTTCTATCGTGATGTCTTTTGTCATTCCCGCCGCCTTGACGTTGAGACGAGCCTTCATTACAGCCGCGATGTCGATGTCGTAGCCGTAAATATGGTGGTCGAACTCACGCTCCTGAGAGTCGTCGTTGTAGATGCTGTCAAACAAATCTTGGTCGAAGTCGCTCCATCTTTCAAAGGCGTACTCTTTCCGGAATACGCCCGGCGCTATGTTGCGGGCTATGAGTGCCGCCTCGATGGGCAGCGTGCCCGAGCCGCACATGGGGTCGATGAAGTCTGTCTCGCCTCTCCAGCCGGTCATAAGTATCATTCCTGCCGCGAGGACCTCGTTCAACGGAGCCTCTACCGCCTCCTGTCTGTAACCGCGTCGGTGCAGACTTTCGCCGCTCGAGTCGAGCGAGAGGGTGCATTGATAGTCGGCAATGTGCATGTTGAGGCGTATGTCCGGATTGGCAACGGATATGTTGGGGCGCTGTCCGGTCTTCTCTCTGAACTGGTCGACGATGGCGTCTTTAACCTTGTAAGACACGAATTTGGAGTGTCTGAACTCGTCGGAGAACACCACGGAGTCAACCGCGAAGCTCTTTTTCAGGTCGAGATATTGGCTCCAGTCTATTTTCTTTACCTCCTCATACACGTCGTCGGCGCTATTAGCCTTGAAGTGTTTGATGGGTTTGAGTATTCTTATTGCCGTGCGCAACTGGAAGTTTGCACGGTACATCATCTCTTTGTTGCCGGTGAACGACACCATGCGACGTCCTATCTGCACGTCGTTAGCTCCTAAGTTTGTCAGCTCTTCCGCCAAAATGGGTTCCAGTCCCATGAATGTTTTGGCTATGAGTTCAAATTCTTGTTCCATCAATTATTTGGTATTTCTTGTCTTTTTTTATTTCCGAGAGTATTCTGTCAGCTGCTTATCCCTGCCGGATGTCAGCCTTTAATGTGCTTTTTTGTGAGGGGCTCCATGTCTTTCGTCACCCAGATGTTGGCTCCTACGACGCATCCTCTGCCTATGGTGATGCGTCCGAGGATGGTCGCATTTGAGTAGACCACCACGTCGTCTTCGAGTATGGGGTGACGCGGTATGCCCTTGATGGGGTTGCCCTGCTCGTCGAGCGGAAAGCTCTTGGCTCCGAGTGTCACGCCTTGGTACAGTTTGACGTTGTTCCCTATGATGCAGGTGGCACCGATAACGACGCCCGTGCCGTGGTCGATCGTGAAGTGATGACCTATCCGTGCCCCGGGATGAATGTCTATTCCGGTCTCGTAGTGTGCCATTTCCGTGATAATGCGGGGTATCAGCGGCACATCGAGCATCAGCAGTTCGTGTGCCATGCGGTAGTTTGTCAGCGCGCGTATGACGGGATAACATGATATTATTTCGCCGGCGCTTTCAGCCGCCGGGTCGCCGTTGTATGCCGCTTCAACGTCGGTTGCGAGCACGGCACGTATCTCCGGCAGCCGGCTGATAAACTCTGTCGCCATCCTTACCGCCTCGCAACGGTGACGCGCCGACAGCTCCGGGTTGTCGCGATATTCGTTGTCGACAAAGCAGAGTCCTGCCGCTATCTGGTCAGACAGCAGCTTATGTAATCGTTCGATGTTGACTCCGATGTGGTATTTCAGCGTCCTTATATTGATTTCCGATTTGCCGAAAAAGCCCGGAAACAATATGGAACGCGCCAGTTCTATAATCTCTTTAAGGGCTTTTCCTGAGGGGAGAGGATCTCCGTCGCGGTGCTGATGAAACAATTCTTTCAACGACTCGGGTTGCGACAGCCTGTCGGTTGTTTGCGTAAGAATTTGCGTCAGGTTATCAGTACTCATTTAAATATGTATCAATTTGTCGTGCAAAATTAATTCATTTATAATGAACCGCCAAATTTTTTTTCGGCTTTATTCGGCATGTTCCCATGTGTGTTAAAATACGTTTCGTTACGTATTGAAAATCGGTTGAAAATCTTTGAGTTTTCCATACGCCGCGTTTTACGTTGCAAAAGGCGGTCTTTCAGGCTCTAAAAGGCAAGCTTTTACACGCTGAAAGGCGGTCTTTTGCAATGTAAAATGCCGCCTTTTGCAAACCCTCTGAATATCAGCCGGTTGCAAAGACGTTTCTTCCTACGGTGCAATCATTGGCTGGGACGTCGCAGAAATGTAAAGTTTTCTTAAAATGACGGCGGCAGACTGTGGAATAAAGTCAAATAGGGAGTGAGGAAATGAAATATTTATTACTTTTGCAGAATTGGATTTTTGAAAGTCCTTTGATAAGACAGTAAAAGTCATGGAATGGTTACAAAGCATAATAGATAACGGCTGCACGCCTGTGATAACGGCGCTGCTGCTCGGCTTGATAGTGGCGCTGCATCCCTGTCCGCTCGCCGCAAACGTGGCGGCGATGGGCTACATCGCGAAAGATATGGGACAGGGGCGACGCGTGTTGGTCAACGGACTGTTTTACACCCTTGGTAGGATGCTTGCCTACTCGCTGCTCGGAATTTTGTTAATTGCCGTTTTCAGGGGCAGCGTAAACATTGCTGCTCTCGGCGGTTGGTTCGGCGAGTGGGGCGAACGGTTGCTCGCTCCGCTGCTGATAATAATCGGTCTGTATTTCCTTCTCAGTAAAATATTGCACAAACACGAGCATTGTCCTACGCTGCCCGTTCTCGGTCTGCATCTTCACGGGCGTGCGGGAAGCCTTCTGCTTGGTGTCCTCCTCGCCCTGTCATTCTGTCCCGAGAGTGCCATCGTCTACTTCGGAATGCTCCTCCCGCTGTCGGCAAAAGCCGATGCGGGCGTCTTCCTGCCTGTCGTATTCTCCTTTGCCACCGCCGTTCCGACGGTTCTCATAGCGTGGGTTGTTGCCTACGGCGTGTCGGAAACGTCGGTCGTGCGTAACGGAATGCACGCCGTGCAGAAGTGGATGAGCGTCGTCGTAGGTCTGATATTTATCGCAGCGGGCACCTATTGCTTGTTTGCCGATTAGGCGGTTTGCATAGGTCTTCGGAACGGACGTTATTATGATTGCTTTTGAGAATGGTGACCGGTCTTGCGAGCCTTGTAAGGAAATATGATTTCTCAGATGCTTTTCTTGATTAAAATCTATTTATCCAATCATCGACGATATGCGAAGACAAGCGGTTGAGAAACTGTCACACGTATCTGCGAGTGAATAATTAGCAAATAACTTTTGGTAAGTTCTATAAAAAGCAGTACCTTTGTATAGTATGTTTCCGCCAAGCCTCTTTTGCGTATCATGGCGGAATATTTGTTTTTATCATTATTATGATTATACCATAACAATTATGATAAAACGATAAATAAAGACATAAAAAAACCCGGATTCATCACCTGCATCTGATATCAGGGAGAGGAATTACCGGGACTGCATTGCAAAGATATAAAAAATATGGCATATAACAAGCAATTCTTTGAAAAAGTTTTCTCTGATAAACGGATGGAACGTTATTTCCGGCTATATCCGCAGGATGAAAGTCGTGCAATAACACATTATCAGTGTAATCTCAGTTTGTCGGAAGCGATGTATCCGTCTCTTTCTGTTCTTGAGGTAACACTCAGAAATTCTTTGTGTCGGGAACTTAGGACAATGACCGGGCGCGATGACTGGTATGCCATATTCCCCAACACTCCCGGCTTGGCAAACCTCAACAAATATATCACTCAGGCTTCAAAACGCATTTCAGGAAGACATGAACAAGTGACACCCTCCAAGATAATTGCGGAGTTGACACTCGGATTTTGGGTGTCATTGCTGAACAGCGAATACGAGAAAGTTCTTTGGAAAGATTTGCGTCGTGCTTTTCCGTATATGCCCAAAAAAAATAAACAGCGCAAAAATGTGTCAGCTCCGCTTAACCGCTTCAGAGCTTTCAGAAACAGGGTGTTTCATAACGAATCTGTTTGCTGGAACCTTGACAGGGTGACGGATTTGCATAATGAGTTCATAATGCTGTTAAGCTGGATGAATAATGATGTTCCAGGTTGGTTGGCTTTGTCCGACAGATTTGACAAAGTAACCGGAGATATTCGCACAACGCTGAATTTGTGAAATAATTACTAAATGCCTTTTTCGTGGTGATTTCAAGCTATTCCTATTGATTGAAAGGAATTGGTGGATTAAAATAGAAGCATTGCCTTGAATTGCACTACAAAAGTTAGACACAAAACTTTTTAGTGCATTATATAAAATAATATTACGGCGATGACGAAAAGCGGAATATAGTCAACCGAATATTCGGCGGAAAGCCTATCCTTGCAATAAATCGAGAGTTGAAAGTTGACAGTAAGATGGTTCTGTGGCATCTGCGCAATCTGTCCGAACGTCAGTGACGGCGTATGGAATCAGGCTCGAATTTTATGCTTATCTGCTCATAACCGAGGCTGTTGAGCATTTTGCGGAATTGTGTTTCAGCGTTACGTTCGGCGGTCTTGATGTTCTCGCCGGTAAGACAACGGCTGCGCATCTTTGTGTAAGCGCGGCGGTAGAGGGCGGCTCTGTCCTTGTCGGTCCAGCGTCCTGACTCGTAGAACGATTGCGTGCGAGCCTCGTCGATGAAATCTTCGTCAAGCAGTCCGATGGCGGGCAGCGTGACGCGAAGCGTGTCTTTATCCTTGCGTATCCAGTTTTCTGGCGCTTTACGCATGTCAAATCCGAGGCGCACGGTGCCGAAATAGATGCGTATCAGCTCGTCCTTGCCAAACCAGCCGCGGCGCACCGTGTCTACCAGTTCTTCGTCGTCGATTGACAGAAACTCCCATTCGCCGATCTCTTTCATAGCCGTAACCTGCGTCGGGGTTATGTCAATCCTGTCGTTGACGTATGTGCCGATATTGTTGTCGCGGCACGAACGTATCAGGTATGCCGACGAGATGATAAGAATTATTATGATTATGAAAATAGCGGCGGTCTTAAATCGCAGCATCGTCCGCCAAAATCCTGACATCCGTCCACGTTTCGGGCGGTCGTTATAGATGTTATATTCCATTTTCCAAAACCTTGTTGTCTAAAATGAAAGGCAGGTCGTCCGTGGTGAACTCCTTCCGGAACGTTATCTTGATGTTCTCCTCCTTAAATCCCATCTGCTTTATCATGGGAATTAAGGCGTGAGCCGCACCCTCGCGTGCAATGTCGATTATGCCCATCGAAGGAATGCTGTTGATTATCGCCATGCGCCCCTGCTGCTCGTAGTTCACCAGCTCCTTGTCGCTGAAATTTGAACGGACGAGCGACACCTGGCGCTTTATCTCGTCGTGATTGATGCGGCTGCTCGTCATCTCGACCTTGGGGTCGGGCAGCAAAATCTCTATTTTGTCGTCTTTACGGATGACATTCTTCTCACTGAAATCGTTGAAGTCGATGTAAGCTTTCAATGTGGCGTCAATGGGGATGGCTATCTTACGTGACGTCAGAGGCAGCGAAATGTCGAACTTCTGTTGAAGGAACGACCCTTTGAGCTTTACTTGGTCGTCGTGGGTTACAATCTTATGGACGCGGTATTCGGCGGTGTATAGCTTGGCACACTTCTTTACCTGCGTGACGAGCACGGGTATCGTGTCCGTCGCCGGTTGCCTCACGTCCTGCCGTTTCTTGTCCGAACAAGCGGCAAAGATCATTGCCGACAGCAAAATATATAACGTAATTCTTTTCATAATACGCTTACAAAGTTAAGGAAAAACCGTTAATGTGATATAAAATCAGATGTTTTTTTAGCGTTTTGTCACTATTCTTTGCATTAAAGAGAGAACGTACAAAACAAATAAAGGTCTGCGAATGCGGATTTATTAGATTTTTGCATTACCTTTGCTGCGTACAAACATAATAGGAAAATGAAATCAATACTTACATTGTTCTTCGCCGCGTCAACGCTGTTTTGCTTCGTCTCGTGTGGTGAAAAGAAACAGACAAATGACATAATAGCCCGCAAAACGGAGAAGAAAGCTCCCGCAGCACCCGGCAAAATGCAGGATTACAGCCATAAGGAAACGATAGAATGGCTCGGGAAAGCTTACAACATCGAGATAAAAAGAAATGTGGACGCCGGACTGCCGATGGTGGTTGACGACTCGGGAAACAAGTATTATGACAACAAAATAAAGGTTGTCGTGAGCCGTGAGGACGGCTCCGTGTTCTTCGACCGCACTTTCTCAAAGTCCGACTTCTCGTCTTGCATGACTGAAAGTTACATAAAGAAGAGCGCCCTGCTCGGCATTGTTGTCGACAAGGTTGACGGTGACAACCTGCGTTTCGCCGCCAGCGTCGGCTCGCCCGATGTGCTGAGCGACGAGTACATGCCTCTTATCCTCACCCTTACGAGGATGGGCAGCGTCAGCATTACCAAAGACACACGCCTCGACTCATCCTCCGAGACGACGGAAGACGAGGACGAGGGAGTGTAAAAGATGTTTTAAACGATTTGTGATATCAACGATAACAATTCAGCCGCGAGTGTCAAAGGACAAGTTCAACGGGGCAGTGGTCGGAGCCGAAGATATCGGAATGAATGCCGGCGGATTGAATTTTGTCGGCTAAACGGCTGGAAACGACGAAGTAATCGATGCGCCAGCCTGCGTTCTTTTCACGTGCCTTGAAGCGGTACGACCACCAAGAGTAAGCTCCCTCCTTGTCGGGATAGAGATAACGGAAGGTGTCTGTGAAGCCGGATGACAGCAGGGTGGTGAACTTCTCGCGCTCTTCGTCGGTGAAACCGGCGTTCTTCCGGTTTGTCTTAGGGTTCTTCAAGTCTATTTCCTTGTGTGCCACGTTCATGTCGCCGCAGACGATTACAGGTTTCGTTGCATCCAGACGGAGCAGGTATTCGCGGAAATCATCCTCCCATTTCATGCGGTATTCGAGACGGCGAAGACCGTCTTGCGAGTTCGGCGTATAGACGGTTATCAAGTAGAAGTCGTCCATTTCGAGCGTTATCACGCGTCCTTCATGGTCGTGTTCGTCGATGCCGAGCCCGTAGGTGACGCTTAGCGGCTCGTGTTTTGTGAATATAGCCGTGCCCGAGTAGCCTTTTTTCTCGGCATAGTTCCAATATGATTTGTATCCGTCGAACTGCAAATCAAGCTGACCTTCCTGCATCTTCGTCTCTTGAAGGCAGAAGAAGTCGGCGTCCAGCCGCTTGAAAACATCGCTGAAACCTTTGCCTTCACAGGCCCGTAAGCCGTTTACGTTCCATGAAATAAACTTCATAACAGTTGCTGTTTTTGTGTATTTTTTAAAACAAAAGGGCAGACTTCGATAAATCTACCCTTTGTTTTTCGTTATTGAAAAATTCTGTATAAATCAAAATTTAGCCATCTTTATTGCGCCGATGGCACATTCGTCGCCCTTGTTGCCGAGCTTTCCGCCGCTGCGATCCTTTGCCTGTTGCAGGTCGTTGGTGGTGAGTAAACCGTAAATTACGGGTATTTCGCTCTTTGCGTTGAGGCGTGCTATTCCGTAGGTTACGCCCTGGCAGATGTAATCGAAGTGCGGAGTCTCGCCCCTGATCACACTTCCGAGGATGATTATTGCGTCGTATCCTCCGTTAAGGGTCATCTGATGGGCGCCGTAAATCAGCTCGAAACTTCCCGGAACGGTCTTTACGTGTATGTTCTCGGGCAGCGTGCCGTGCTTTTCCAGCGTCTTTACGGCTCCGTCGAGAAGTGCTCCCGTTATTTCGGGATTCCACTCGGCGACGACTATACCGAAACACATGTTGCTTGCGTCGGGTATCTTGTTCGGGTCGTAATCCGACAGGTTGTGCAGTGCGGTAGCCATTATTTTACTGAAACTCGTTCGATGTATTTGTCTATTTCCTGTGATGCGGGCGAGTTGAGATATTTCTCTTTGATATCTTGATAAATCTTCAAAGCCTCTTCTTTCTTGTTCTGGCTTTCGAGGATTTCGCCTGCCTGGATGAGGAATACGGGCGAGATGCTGTTGTTTACCTTGTCTTCCGCCTTGCTGTCAGCCATCTTCGCTGCTTTCTTCAAGCATTCAACGGCTTTGTCGAGCTGGTTGATGTGAGCGTAAGCGTTGCCCAATGCAGCTGTTGCGGCAGGGCTTATCATCTGGTCGTCAGAGGTTGAGAACTCTTCAAGGTACTTGACTGCGTCGTTCCATTTTTCAAGATTGGCGTAGCAGAGACCGGCATAAAGGTTGGCAAGGTTGCCTGCGTCGGTGCTGCTGTAATCGGAAGCGATGTTGAGAAGTCCGGCAAATCCTGCGCCGTCTCCTTTCAGAGCCTTCTCATACTGCTGGTTGGCGAAGTAGTCCTGACCCTTTGCCAGAGCTGTGCTTGCCTCTTGTTCTCTCGGTCCCGAGATGTAAGTGTTGTAGCAAATGATGCCTGCCACAACGAGAATTATCGCAACAATCACGATAGAGATTGTCTTTTTGTGCTGCATGAAGACAGCCTCTTTCTGACTGAGGGCCTCGTTTGCCGTGCCCTTCTCCTTATTAAGATTTGCCATTTATTGTATTTTTATTTTATAATTAGCTGTTTACAAAGCGTGGCAAAATTACAGATTTTATCTCATATATTGAAATTTATGACTGACTTTTTTTGTTTTTCATGCCAAATCGGGTAACTTTGCACCTGCTCAGAAGAGGTTGTTTTATGTTTTTGAACAAGATTTCCATATTGAATTATAAGAATATCAAGGACGCAAGTCTTACTTTTTCGCCGAAGATGAATTGCTTTATCGGGAGCAACGGCGAGGGCAAGACCAACCTCTTGGACGCCGTCTATTATCTTTCTTTTTGCCGAAGTGCTTACACGGTTGCCGACTCTCACGTAATTCGTCATGGCGAAGAGTTCTTCATGCTGGATGGTTATTACACCGACGAGGAGGGCAACGAGGAGAATATTTTCTGCGGAATGAAGCGCGGAACAAAGAAACATTTCAAGCGAAACAAAAAGGAATATAAGAAACTTTCCGCTCACATAGGACTTATTCCGCTTATTTTCGTGTCGCCGTCGGACACCGTTCTCATCGATGGTGGCAGCGAGGAGCGCCGCCGACTGATGGATGTCGTGATCTCGCAGTATGACGTTGCCTATATTGACGCCCTCAACCGGTACAACAAAGCGCTGCAACAGCGCAATACGTTGTTGAAGAGCGAGGAGGAGCCTGACGCCGAGCTGATGTCTCTTTGGGAAGAGCAGATGGCTTGTTATGGCGAGATTTTGTTCGGGAAACGCAAGGCTTTCATCGACGAGCTGATACCGGTGTTTCAGAGTTTTTACAGCCGTATATCTGGCGAAAAGGAGAGTGTGTCGCTCGATTACACGTCGCACTGCCTGCGCGGACCGCTCTTGGACGTGATACGTCGCGACCGTTTCAAAGACCGTGCCGTGGGTTATTCGTTACATGGGGTGCACCGCGACGACCTTGAAATGCTCATCGGTGGTTATCCGATAAAGCGGGAGGGCAGTCAGGGACAGAACAAAACGTTCGTCATTGCGCTGAAACTGGCACAGTTTGACTTCCTGAAACGCACCTGCTCGAAGACAACTCCGATACTTCTTCTTGACGATATATTCGACAAACTGGATGCCGGCAGGGTGGAGCAGATTGTCCGCATTGTTGCCGGAGACGGTTTCGGACAGATACTTCTGACCGACACCAACCGCGAACATCTTGACCGGATACTGCGTGACAGCGTGTCGGATTATCGTATATTTTATGTCGAAGGCGGTGAAATAACGTGCAGGGAGGAAACCGATGTTTAAGCGCGATGTAAAGTCTTTGGCAGACATCGTAAGTCAATGTCTGCGTCATGACGGTCTTGAAATGCCTCTGATGCAGCGGCGTCTGATTGATTCGTGGGAGAAGGTGGCGGGCGCCGGCGTCGCAAAATATACCGGCGACAAGTTTATCAAGAACCAGACGCTCTTCGTGAAAATACTCAATCCGGCGCTGCGTGCCAACCTTTCGATGATGCGCGCACGGCTCGTGAAGAACCTTAACGTCGAGGTCGGCAGCAACATTATTACCGATATAAAGTTTTATTAGAGGGTATTGTATAAACCAAATCGGTCATCAGATTATTTTCGTAAAGGGCAATCAGACAATAAGAAACTGCACTTTACGGTCTGACGACCGATTTGGACTTGATGAAAACGTTTGGACCTGACAGTCGGATAACTGCTTTCTTCTTATTTTTTGCACTTGTCCGAGCTTTCCCTGATCTTCAAAATCATCGGAATTATCTCTTTGTATATCTTCTTTTCGCCGGCGATGTTCTTCAAAAGAAGTTCGCAGGCTCGCTCTCCCATGCGGTGCGACTGGTCCATGATAGCCGACAGTTTGGGCGTTACGAAAGCCGAAGAATCGGTCTCGGTAAAGCCTATTATCGCCACGTCGTCAGGTATGCGCAGGTTGAGTGTCTTTATCGCGTCGAAGGCGGCGTAGGTTATTATGTCGTTGAATGCCAGTATTGCGTCGGGGCGGTCGTCGCGCTGCAGCAGTTCAAGCGTCTTCTCGCGCATCTGTTCGTAGTCGATGTCGCCGTTGATTACTATCGAACGGTCTATTTCTATCTTTCTTTCTCTCAGAGCTTCGAGGTATCCGTGCTTGCGTCTCTTCACCATGTCGAGATGTGCCGGTCCGCCGATGAACGCTATCCGTCGGCTTCCCGTGTCGATGAGATGTCTTGTCGCTTCGAGCGCCGCCTCGTCGCCGTTTGACACGACGGAAGAGAATGTGTCTGTAAGACATGTCCGGGCGAAGAAGACGAGCGGTATTCCCATGTCGTGAATTTCGGCAAAGTGTGAATAGTCGGTCGTGTCTTGCGCCAGACAGGCTATTATTCCTTCCACGTAAATGTTGATGAAGTTGTCTATGGCTTTCTCTTCCCGTATGTGGTCTTCGTGGCTGTTTGCTGTTATAACGGCGTATCCCGCTTTCGTGGCGTAGTCCTCTATGCCGTCAAGAACGGCGGCGTAATAGTGTGTCACGAGGTTCGGCACGACTACACCGATAACTTTCGGCTTGTTGGCTCTCAGGTTTTGGGCGAAGGGGTTTGGACGATAGTTCAGTTCTTTTGCCAATTTTTGAACGCGCGTTTTCATCTCTTCGCCCACTTCATGGCTGTTTCTCAATGCTCTTGATACGGTCGCGATACTTACTCCCAACCGTTCCGCCATTTCTTTTAAAGATGTTCTGCGCTGTCCCATTTTAAGGAATAATAATAGGTGTTTTTTTAGATAATAGAATTACATGCTTTTGCAAAAATACTAAAATGATGCGTATTTCACAACATTTTTTGTCATTGATTTACATTTTTCTGTTGTCTCGGCGATGTTTCGGATACTTGTCTTGTGTGCGTTTTTCGGGGAGTTTTAATGCTGTTTCTTGTCTGACAGGTTGTCATACGTTACCTGTGCTGCTGTAAAAGATAAGCTTTTACATTGTAAAAGGCGGTCTTTCGGCTTGCAAAAGCTTACCTTTTAGAATGCAAAAGGCGGTCTTTTGCAAATCAAAAGACCGCCCTTTGTAATACGTTGAATATCAAAATGTTATCTTGTATGGCGCGTATGACAGATTGTCAGCCCGTCTTTACATGGGCAACAGTTCGTCGCCTTCCAGATCGCAAGACGTGAAACCCATCTCTTCGGCTCGCCGCCGGTCGAAGACGAAGTATGTTGCCGTGCCTTCGGTACACACCTCTCCCTGCTGGTTTTCTATCTTTACGTCTATGTCGACGATGTTTCTCCGCTGTCCGGTGATGCGTGCCCTTACCGTAATCTGTGAGTCGGTGGTCATCACGGGCTTTTTATATCTTACGTCGAGGCGCGTGGTCACGCCCGATGTCTGCAACTTACGGAACACCGTCCATGCCGCCGCCTCGTCCATCAACGTGCCGAGTATTCCGCCGTGCATGGTGTTGATCCAGCCTTTGTAGTGTGATTTGGGGTTCCAGAAACTTACTATCTCGTCGCCGTCTTCATAAAATTCCATGTGTACTCCTAAGGGATTGTCGGGGCTGCAACCGAAACAGTCGTAGCCTTCTTTGTGCATCCATGGGTTCTTGATCTTTCTCATAATATGTCAGGTTTTTCTTGATTAGAAGTTAAGCCGCATCATAATTCTCACTCCATGCTTCTTTGCCGTGGGCAGACTGAGGTAGTTCAGACGCCGCACATACTGCACTTGGAATATCTTGAAGATGTTGTGAACGCCGGCGATAAGCTCCACGTATGGCTTGTTCTTGTCCATCAGGTAAGCTCCTTCGGGGAAGAACATCAGCGTGTTGTCGCCCTCGTTGCGTTGCAACATGGGGTTGTTACGGTCGGTCAGCGTGCCCCAAAGACACTTGACGCCCAGACATTCACGCCATTTCAGTTTCTTCAAGAGCGGTATCCGGTTGAATATCTTTCCGTTCATATCCCACGACAGGTCGAGACTTGCATAGCGGTCGTTCAGAAATTCCATGTTGTTTATCAGGTTGAACGTGTTGTCGTGTACGATGTATGACAGGTTGGCGGCAGGCATTATGAGCAGAGGGTAGGGCACTTTATCCCACTGTATTCCGCCCTTCACTTGCAGGTCCATGTTCCCCCAGCTGTTAAGCCAGAAACGTTTGTATATGCTTGCCTCGGTAAAGTTGTAGTTGTATTCGCCTCCCAACACGCCTTTCAAGCCCACAGAGTGTGAGAGCGTGAAGACCGGAGCATCGAGATTGACGGGCACCCGGCGCTGTTTCGTGTTGATATATTTCTCGCCCGGGGCAAATCGGAACTCTATTTTTGCCTCCGTGGTGCGTATCTTTCCATGCCCGTATTTGGTGTATTCGGTCGTCGGTCCGCTCAAAGGAGTGAAGTAAAGCTCGCCGCAAGCCTCGTTAGCCTCTGTTTTCAGATTTACCGAAGTCTTGAAGCCCCATTCCTGTTCGTACTCGAACGAGAGCTGTTGGCGGTTGTAAAACATCATCTTGTCCACCTTCGCCCACTTGAATGCGGTGAAGACGTTGTCCTTGTCTGTGCTCACAAAATTGTCCGAAGGTGAGCAGACGTCATACGTCGAGGTGAATGTCAGCGTGCGTTTCGGAAACTCTCGCGGCAGATATTCTTTTTTGTTGAACGAGTATGTCAGTTCGCCCTTGTAATAATTCTTTTTGCTGTCCTTGCCTCTTGCATAATAACCTGACAGAAACCAGTGCGGATTAAGGTTGGCGGTGGTCTGTGCGCTTATTCTCGCTCGCACACCGTCGATAAAGTTCTTGCTGACAAACGTGTTGACAGGTCCAAGGTCAACAAGGCTCGGATGGTTCTTCCCGCCCGTCTCGATGAAGTTTTCTACGAGAGCCTTGACGCCGAACAGCAGGTACTTGAAGCCTCTTGTCTGGCTCATGCCGTTGATGAATGCGTCCATCGAACTCTCGCTTTTGGTCAGTTCCACGCTGCGGTGCTTGTTCCAGAACACTTCGTCGCGCATCCTCGAATTAGCCTCGTGGCGCAGGTTCGCCTTACCTTTGAACAGCTTGTCGGGCAGCTCGTCGAAGGCATAATCAGACATCCTTGTGGTTCGTATGACTATCGCCTTGGTCAGGAAGTTGGTTATCGCCATCTCGACAAACATGTCGTCGGTGGTAAGAACCCAGTCGCCGCTCGGCAGACAAGTGTATTCCTGCACTATGCTAAGGTCTTCGACAAAGTTTACGTCGCTCTTCTTCGGCAACGTAAGTTTGCACCTCTTGACGTGCAAGGTCGAGTCGTTGAGCACCCAGAGGTCGCCTCTGAAACCGAAATCCTGCTGGTTGTTGGGAAGAAATTGAAGGTGGATGCACTTGTCGCGGTCAACAAACACGGTGTCGACGATGTAAAAACGGTAGAACGAGACGGCGTCTTTGCCGATGGGACTGGTGAACCGTGATTGCAGCAGACGTATCTGGTCGTCGTACAGATCGACATCGGTGAAGATGTCTTTCATCATGTTGTTGAGGATGTCTCCCGTTTCAAGAAGATGGTTCACGCCCGTTGAATTCTGTCCCGTCACAATGGTTTTCTCGCTCCGCGGGCTGCGTCTGTAAATGTTGCGGGTCACGGTTTCGTCGACAGTCAGCGGCAAAATGAGCTTGCTGTTGTAAGGACACATCTCGATTTGGTTGGCGAGCCATTTCTTCTTTCTCATCTTTTCGCTCTCCAACTCGGCGGGGTCGATGTCGTTGACGGCAAGCGTCAACTTCTGATATTTGTTGAACTGGTAATAATCTTTATTGGATAAGTCGGTCTGTTTCTTTGCCGCAATGACTCTTTTCATCAGCTCGACGGCAGGATTTTCCTTACGTCTGTACTTCTGCCGCTTGGTCTTTACCGTCACTTCTTGCAGGCTTTTCGTGTCTGTTTTCAGCGTTATGCGCAGTTCGGAGGGCGTGTTCGGTCCGATAAGAATACGCAGGGTCTTGTATCCTACGGCGCTTATCGTGAGATATGAGCCGTCCTTCCGTTCTATGGTAAACCTGCCGGAGGCGTTGCCGGCCATTGCGATATTACCTTTCTTATACCTTATGCTGGGATATGGGATGCTGTCGCCGCTTCCTTCTTCAACGACGACTCCGCTTATCGTTTGCGCGTCAACGCCAAGCGAAAGTATAAAAAACAGTACTGTCAGGATATATTTCATTCTTTTGGAGTTAAGAAGTTAAAGGAGATGTCGCTCCGTTTCACTTCGTTTGGAAGTTAAGACAGATGTTTGTATTAATGAAAAATGAATAATGGGGGAATGATAAATATATGATTTTTACCCTTCATCGTTCGTCTTTCACTTATTCTTTCTGTCACTCTTTCACCTTTTCTAATTGTGTGAGTTCTTGCAAGTTGGTTATTATTTTGTCAGGAACGGTCTCGTCGAAGGTCTCTTCCGTCCATCCTTCACCTTTCAGCCAGATTGCATGACAGCCGGCTTTCTTTGCCGGAACGATGTCTTTGTCGAAGCTGTCGCCTACCACCGTCACTTCTTCCGGCTGCATGTCGAGCGCCCGGACGCCGAGAGTGAATATCCGCGGGTCGGGCTTGCGAATACCGACGACGGCAGATTCTATTACGGAACGGAACAGACCGTCGAGCCGGAACTCTTTGAGCACTATCCCGATGTTGCCGTAGAAGTTGCTGACGAGCACTTTCGGCACGTCCGAACCAAGCTCTTCGAGCACCCGGCGGCTGCGTTCCGTCTCACGGATTACGCCTTCGTAGAGGCTTTCGAGCATTTTGTCGTGCAAAGATAAGCATTCTTTTTCAGATACAAACAAATAGTTTGAGTCTTTAAGATATTCCAACTCTATGCGCAGCTTGATGTCCAATGTCTTGCGGAAGGTGTAGTCTGACTGAATGATAGGGTTTCGTCCGAGTGTTCGTTCGGCGTGGACGTAAGCCTCGCGAAACTGATTTTCGGTCACGTCGACCGCCTGTTCGCGGTACGCCTGCCACAAAACTTTGCCCCAGTGGCGGCCCGCCGTGTCGAGAGTGCCGCCGTAATCGAAGATATATCCTTTGGTCATTGTATCTTTTCTGTTATCGTGAGACATAAGTTCTCGTGCTTACGCCGCATGTAAGCGTACATGATTTGCAGCACGCAGATGTCGATCAGCATGAAGACCCACGGACATCCGAGCAGGCAGGTTGCGTAAATGCAGATGGCGCGGACGTTGAACGTCAGCATGTTTGTATATTTCATAAGCGGTCGGCTGCCGTCAAGAAACTCGCGTTTCAGTTCTTCCGGCATGGCTGGAACGTCTCCGAAGCGTTTTCTTATCGCGCCCATCATTGCCTGAAAGGCGGGCGTCCGGCGCTCCTGACTCTTGCAATAGTTGGAGTAATTGAGGTAGAAGAGGCACTGAAACCAGTCTTTCCACGACAGGGCGTCGTATATTTTACGCTGGCTTTCGTAAGTGTCAAGCTCGCTGCCGGCTCTTCCTTTAAGGAAAAGAAGGTGTATCTGGCGGTAGTAATCGGCGAGAGAGCTTTGCGGCGAGTGGCATATTATGCCGGCGACGAAGGCGAGCAACCATATCGTCAGCCCCCATTTGACGCCGAGCAGAGGTATGTCTTCGTTCATCAGGCGCAGACATACGAAGAAATATATCGAGAAAAACCATACGTCGCCCGCAAAACCGTCGAGCACTCTGCCGAGAAGTGTCTTCTGACCGGTCAGTCGGGCGAGTTGTCCGTCGGTAGAGTCGAGGAAGTTGGCGAACATCAGTAGGGCAACGCCGAGCAGGTTATGACACAGGTCTGTATGGAAAAACATCCATCCTGCGGCGGCTCCGACGAATATCGAAACGATGGTTACGGCATTAGGATGTATGCCGAGCCTCTTGCAAAACAGGGCGAGCACCAGTCCGATGGGGCGCGTGAAATGCACGTCAAGCCATTCTTCCGTATCTTCCGATTTGAACGATGCGTTAAGCATCTCTTTGAATTTACTCATTGCTTAATGTTTATGTAGGAGTTAAAGGGGGTTGAGGTAGTTTAAGGAGTTAAGACAAATGCTTTGTTTTTTATTATTTTCAACCTTTCAGTTTTTCAACCTTTCAATTTGTTTTTATAATTTTCAATCTTTCAATTTTTCAACCTTTCAATTTGTTCCGTTATCGCCTCGCCCGCCTCTTCGCGACATCTTGAAAAGCTCGGGAAGTCGTTGAAGTCGATTATCGCATACGTCCCGTCGCTGCGGATGATGCAGTCGCCGCCGTAAACGCATGTCCCCGTCAAGCGTGCCACATGTTCGGCGTCGCGTTGTAATGAGACTTTTGAGAAAGGATAGTGCATCGATGCGCCGTTGATACGTTCGTCGCCGAACTTGGATATGCCGTCGTCAGCGGGGTAGAATGTGCGGAAGAAGCCTGTGCCGAGCACACCGTAAAACTTTATGAGGTCGCCCTTTACGTGCGCCGTTACCACTATTTCGTCGATACCCCGCTGCCTCATACGCCGTATCTCGGTATCACACTCCGCCTCGTCTCGGGCAAACACCACGTCGGCTTTGCTCTGTGCGGCGGCGTCTCCGCGTTTTATCCAGTAGCCGTCGCTGCCTTCCGTCGGCGCCGCCGGTATGCCGTTAAGACGCATCAGTCGGTCAACCGTGCTGCGGGAGCACGCCTTGACGCTCTCCGCTGTGTTGATTACGACGGCTCCGGACGCCTCTTTTGCTTTCAGCAGGTCGAGCGTGCGTTGCCGCCTGCCCATCGTCAGGAAGATGTCGGCTTGTGTGTCGGGCGTCAGGTTGTCTTCGCTGACAGACTTTACGGCATAACCTCTGTCGCTAAGACGTGCCGTTACGGCGTCCATTATCGCCCTGTCCTTGTCGACGGAGTTGGGCGAGAATACTTCGGCTCGATATATCGCGACAACCTGTTTCATCTATTTCTCGTTTAGGAAAAGTTCCGCCTTGCGTATGTCTGACGCGTGGTCGATGTCCAGCACCTTGCTGAACGGCATTGCTTTCAGGCGCAGACCGTTGCTTACGAGCGCTCTCTGGAAGTTGCGCATACGGCTCTCGCCACGACGGATGCAGTCTTTCAGTATGTCTGTTGTCTGCGGCGTCAGTCCGTATATGCCGCCAGAGATGTATCGGCAGTTGTCGTTCTCATCGAGAAATGCCGTGATGTTCAGCTCGTCGTCGGTACCGACATATAGCGGCTTTTCGTCGTCTATGAAGTCGGTCACGCCCATCATGCCGTCGCACTCGCCGTGCTGCACGCTTTCGGTGAACGCCTTTATATAATAGGTAAACTCGCTCTCGCGGAATATTGTGTCTACGGTGGTAAGGCAGAACGGTGCGTCCGCCAGCCTGTCGCTTATCTCGAAAAAGCTGTGCATTGAGCTTGGCGTGGTCTTTACGACGATTGTCAGCGGAATGTTCTGCCCGTTCAGCCCGTGCCGCTGTATGTCTTTGAGATGTCGTGCGACCTCCTTCCGCATGTCGTTACAGATAACGACGATCTCTTCCGCGCCGTTGTTCATAAACACACGGATAAGTCGGTCGACAAGCTTTTCGCCGTTGATTTCAACCAACGGCTTCGGTGCTTCGACGCCCTCTTGTGCCAACCGCGAGCCTTCGCCGGCTGCAATAATCGCATATTTCATTCGCCTTTTACGTTCGTTTAATCTGTTTCAACTGTCTATACAGTCAGTCTTTTAGCTTAATCGGCTCTTTTCCTGACGCCCGATAATGCGCAAAGTTAGGTATTATTGACGAAAGGCGGAAACTTATCGGGGCTTTTTTGGTTTTTCTTATGCCCGTGTGTTATTTATTAAGAGATTTTATGTGTATTTGCAAAAGATTGAACCTCTGATTTTAAACCCAAATCTGTCATTAGACCGCAAGAACGATTATTCTCATGATTAAATCGGCTTTTTCATCGTTTGAGCCTTCCTATCCGCCGTCTTGTCTCCCGTCCCGTCTCGACATAGCCCGCTATGCCTTCGACGATACGGAAAACAATCCGTCGAATATTAAGACACAAACGATAGAAAATCTAATGACAGATTTGGGTTAAAAGGTAAGCTTTTGCGTTCCAAAAGGTAAGCTTTTACACGCTGAAAGGCGGTCTTTTGGAACGCAAAAGACCGCCTTTTGGAAATCAGAGTAAAGCCTGTTCGTAACTCGTTGATTATTAGTTGTTTTCCTGTTTCCTTCTTTTTACCGCAAAGTGCTATGGTGAAAGGATGTCTGAACTTGATAAAATCGCTGCGGAAGCGGTATGGATTGTTGAACTGAAATGGTCTGAAATCTTTATCGGGCACTCGTTAATTGATCTTGATATCACCCGAACCGGTGGTCTTCTCATGGTGCGACTTGACGCTGCCTTTTATCCTGATGTCTCCCGAACCCGTCAATTGGCTCTCCGCATGACCGATGACGGCGTTGCCGATATTGATGTCGCCCGAGCCTGTTACAGAGCTTTCCACGCGTCTTATCTTTGCGTTGTCGATGTCGATGTTGCCTGAGCCGGTCACGGAAATGGTACAATCAGCCGTCGTCAGTCTGCCTATCTCGACCTCTCCGCTGCCGGAAACTTTTACTGACGCCCTGTTGCAGATTATGTCTTTGATGTCTACGTCGCCGCTGCCTGCAACCTTTATGTTCATAACATCCGTGTCAATGCCGCCTTTAACCTCAAATTCGCCCGAGCCGGTTACAGTAACGCCTCTCATGTTGGGCGACGAAGCGAACACGTCAACGTTGCTCGAACCGTTTAATTTGAAGAGAGAACTTATGTTGCCATGTCGTTTCTTCCCGATGTGAAGAGCGCCGTTTTTACATGTGATATCCATTTCTTCAATCTCTTCCTCGGGACCTCGCATTATCACGGATGTGGTGTCGCTCTGAATGAAATGTACGTTCTGACTTCCCGAAACCGTTATCTCGCTGAATTCACCGACGTTAACTTTCTCGGTCTTTACTTTCCCACCGGCTTGAATATTGCTTTCCGATGTGCATGCTGTCAGCGACATTGCCGCCGCGATAAACGAAATGATAATAGATGTCTTCATATTTTTTGTATTTGTTTTTGTCCTTTTTCTGAACCTTTTATCGTTTAGACGTGAATTAAGGAGAAAAAGTTGCATTTAGAAAAAAAGGTGTGCCAAAATGAGATTTACGGCGGAATAATATGCAAGTAGGGACATGTCTTGGGCATATATGACTGTCTAACGTATTGATAATCAAATGAAACATGCCAAAGGCATGTCCCTACTTCTGGATTGTTTTGTTTTTTGATACTTGCTCTTAATAAACTCGTTAAATAACAACATCCATTCTGATGTCGTGTTCGGATGCGGGGATTATCGGCATTTTCTGGAAATCAAAGCATACGCCGACCTTGAAGACATTGGGTGTTTGGACAAGAAAGCGGTCATAATATCCCTTGCCTCGACCGAGCCGGTTGCAAGAGCTGTCAAAACTCATGCCCGGGATTACGGCTACATCTATCGCCGCATAATCGCGAAAGAGCGTTCCCGACGGCTCCATAATTCCGAATGCTCCCTGCCGAAGGTCATCCGGCGTATTGTAAATCCTGAGTTCTATGTTCTCGCCGTCAATCACCCGCGGCAGCAGAACATGCTTGCCGGCGCTGACAAGACGGTTTATCGCCTCGTGAGTGAAGACCTCGTCGGGCAGCGAATGATACATAAGAATTGTTCCGGCGCTGACAATAGCAGGGTGGGCGAGTAACCTTTCAATAATCGGGCGCGACAAACCGACCAACTCTTCGTCGGTAAATTGGCTTTTCAGCGCGCGTATATGCTGTCTTAATTCTTGTTTGTTCATTTATTTTTTTAAGACAAGTTTACTCGTCCCTCGTCTACTTGTTTGCTCGTCTACTTGTCCACTAAAATCATTTCTTTTCCGGTTTTTTCGGGAAAGCCGTACCGTTTTTAAACACTTTCAGCGCCGCCTTGATTACGTTGTCATCCAGATTGATGTATTGGATCCAAGCGTCTTCGTCCATTATGTTGTAAATGATGCGGCTGTTGATGTAGCGTTCCAGCAGGTTGTGCGACTTCTTGATCATCAGGTTGCGGCGTTGCAGACCGTTTCGGTCGGCATAAGTGGCGAACTTATCCACCGTGTTCTGTTTGACAAGATAGTCTGAAAGCTCCATCATCTCCGTGAAGTTGTTCAGTTTCAGACGGTTGTCATCTGTGTATGTGAATGCGAATTGCAGTATCAGACCGCTCATGCTCGCCTCCTTGAAGTATGAAGTCATGCCGAGTGTGTCTTCCGGAACGAAGATATCGGGCGTGATACCTCCTCCGCCGTAAACCGTCCTGCCAATGCTTGTGTGGTAAGCCGGTCCCGTGTGCTTGATACTGTCTTGCGAGAAGAACTCTCCATGCTGGTATCTGGTCAGCAGGTCTGCCTCGTAATCCTTGTCCTCGCCCAAGACATAAGGCTTTTGGATGCATCTGCCCGACGGCGTGTAATAACGTGCGATGGTCAGACGTATCATCGATTTGTCGGGAAATTCTATCTGTTTCTGTACCAGACCCTTGCCGAATGAGCGGCGACCGATGATTGTGGCGCGGTCGTTGTCTTGCATCGCGCCGGCAAAAATCTCTGATGCCGACGCCGAGGTCTCGTTAATCAGCACGATGAGAGGTATGTTCTGATAGCTGCCTCTGCCGTCGCTCTTGTAGTCTTGGCGCGGAGATTTGCGTCCCTCGGTGTACACGATGAGACGGTTCTTAGGCAGAAATTCGTTAGCCATCTGCACCGCCGACTGCAAGTATCCGCCCGTGTTGTCGCGCAGGTCGATGACAAGGTTGCCGAAACCCTCCTGCGACAGTTGGGCGAGGGCGATGAGCAGCTCGGAATATGTGCTCTCTCCGAAGCTCTTTATCTTGATATAGCCCGTGTTTTCGTCAAGCATGTAAGCGGCGCTGATACTCTTCTGAGGTATGTCGGCACGAGTGATGGTAAATTCTTTCACCTTCTTCTGCCCGTAGCGTAGCACCCCGATCTTCACTTTCGTGTCCTTCGGACCTTTCAGACGGTGCATCGCCTCCTCGTTGGTGACAATCTTTCCGACGAAGGGTTTGCCGTCGACGCTTACTATCTTGTCGCCGGCAAGGATGCCCGCCTGTTCCGCCGGACCGTTCTTTATCACTCCTTGAATGCGTATGGTGTCGTTGCGGATTACGAATTCTATTCCTACTCCCGAGAACGAACCTTTCAAATCGTCGGTGGCAAGCTGCACGTCTTTTGCCGAGATATACACCGAATGCGGGTCGAGGTCGGCAAGAATTTGTGGTATCGCCTTGTCAACGAGCGAGTCGATGTTTATCGCGTCGACGTACTGGTCGTCAATGATGTGAAGCAGGTTGTTCAGTCTGTTGCTGCCGGAGTTGATGATGTTGAGCCTGTTTCCTGAGAAGTGGTTGGCATAGAACGTGCCGATAATAATGCCAAGCACCACGCAGAACGCCATCATCAGCGGCATCAGACGATTTGATTTATTCGGTTCCATATTCGTCCGGGTTTAGATATATAACTTCGATATTTGCTCTTTTCAACAGGTTTATGCCGTCTTCGAGCCGGTATTTCTCGCCGTAGACCACACGCTTTATGCCGGCCTGAATGATAAGTTTGGAGCACTCGATGCAGGGCGACGCCGTGACGTAAAGTGTCGAGCCGTCGCTGTTGTTCGAGCTTCGTGCCAGTTTCGTTATGGCGTTTGCCTCGGCGTGCAGCACGTAAGGTTTCGTGACGTTGTTGTCATCCTCGCACACGTTTTCAAAACCGCTCGGCGTACCGTTGTAGCCGTCGCTTATTATCATTTTGTCCTTGACCACCAGCGTGCCCACCTTGCGCCGCTCGCAGTAGCTGTTCTCTGCCCAGATGCGCGCCATGCGCAGATAGCGGAGGTCGAGAAGACGTTGTTTTTCGGCTGTTTCCATCGGTCTGTTATCGTTGTTTGTCATTTTTTGTTCGTTGTCTTGACGTGTTTCGGTTTTATTCCGTTCCTTTTCAGCAGCGCGTCGATTGTCGGTTCGCCACCTTTGAAACGCTTATAGAGGGTCATGGGATGCTCCGTGCCACCCTTTGACAGGATGCAGTCGCGGAAACGCTGCGCCGTGTCGGGGTTGAAGATACCGTGTTTTTTGAACACGCTGAACGCGTCGGCGTCGAGCACCTCAGCCCATTTGTAACTGTAATATCCGGCGGCGTAGCCTCCCGCCATTATGTGGCTGAACTGCACCGTCATACATGTGTCGGTGCGCTGGCTGCCCAAGATTGCCTTCTTCCACGCCTTTTTTTCAAACGGGATGATGTCTTCGGTAAACTCTTCCTTTTTTGTGTAATAAGCCATGTCGAGCAGTCCGAGGCTGACTTGACGCAGACAGGCGTATGCCGCCATGAAGTTGCGGCTCTTGACAATGCGGTCGATAAGCTCGTCGGGGAGCGGCTCGCCCGTCTTATAATGAAAGGCGAAGGTGCGCAGAAACTCTTTCTCGACGGAGAAGTTTTCCATGAATTGTGACGGCAGCTCTACAAAATCCCACCATACGTTCGTGCCGGAAAGACTCTCAAACCGTGTGTTTGCGAACATGCCGTGCAGCGAGTGACCGAACTCATGCAGGAATGTCTCCACCTCGCCGAGCGTCAGCAGCGCCGGTTTCTCTTCCGTCGGTTTTGTAAGGTTCATCACGACGCTTACGTGCGGACGTACGTTCTCGCCCTTTCTGCTGATCCATTGTCCTTGGAATTCGGTCATCCATGCGCCGCCTTGCTTGCCTTTGCGCGGGTGGAAGTCGGCGTAGAACACGGCGAGATAAGAGCCGTCGCGGTCGAACACCTCGTAAGCCTTGACGTCGGGATGATAGACGGGAATGTCTTTATTCTCCTTGAATGTTATGCCGTAAAGCCGATTGGCAAGTCCGAACACGCCGTCGATGACTTTCGACAACTCGAAATACGGTCGCAGCATCTCGGCGTCGATGTTAAACTTCTTCAACTGCAATTTGTGCGAGTAGTAGCTGAAATCCCACGGCTCAGTCTTGAAATCTTTTCCTTCAAGTTTTCTTGCCAGCTTGTTGATTTGCTCCACCTCTTTCTCTGCCGTCGGCTTGTAGGCGTCGATGAGGCTGTCAAGCAGTTTGTAAACGCCGCGCGCGTTGCCAGCCATGCGGTTTTTCAGCACATATTCGGCGTAAGTCTTGTAACCTAACAGCTGTGCAATCTCTCTTCTGAGATTGACAATGCGCTTGCATATTTCGAGGTTGTTGGTGTCGTTGTCGTGAGTGCAGACCGTGTTACGCGCCATGTATAGCTGCCGGCGCAGCTCACGGTCTTTGGCGTGAGTCATGAACGGGCTGTAACTCGGAAAGTCCGTCGTAATCACCCAGCCGTCAAGTCCGCGCTCCTTAGCCGCCATCCTTGCCGCCTCACGCGCCGTCTCGGGCAGTCCCTCGAGCCGGCTCTCGTCGGTGATGTGCATGGTGTAAGCCTTGTTCTCTTTCAATAAATTCTGTGAGAATTGCAGGGAGAGCATGCTTGCCTCTTCCGTCAGTCGCCTCAGCTTATCTTTTCCCTCGTCGTCCAAGAGGGCACCGCTGCGGCGAAAACTGTCGTAGCAGTTGTCAAGCAGCATTTTCTCTTCCGGAGTGAGCTTGCGGTGATGGCGGTGAACGGCTTGTATGCGTTCAAACAAACGGCGGTTCAGCCGCACGTCGTTGGCGTGTTTTGTCAATATGGGCTGCAACTTCTGCGCCAGCGCGTCCATCTCGTCGTTTGTTTCGGCGCTGAGCATGTTGAAGAACACCGTCGACACTCGCGACAGCAGGTCGTAATAACCGTCCTTGTCCTCGTCGACGCTGATTATCGTATTGTCAAAAGTCGGTTTGTCAGGATTGTTTATCGTCTTTTCAATCTGTTCGTCATCACGCCGTATTCCCTCCATGAACGCCTCTTCGTAGTCTTCAAGGCGTATGCGGTCAAACGGCACGGTATCGTGCGGCGTGTTATACGGTTCAAAAAACGGGTTCTTGTGCTCTTTCTCTGTCATTGTTTCATTCATACCGGCGTACTTGTTCCTGTTTATCCCACAAAGGTAATAATTTTCTGCTTTGTGCTTAAAAGAAACAGATATTTTTAACTTATTTAATTTTACACGGTAAATGAAAAGGTAATGAAAATACATTTCAACACCTCAACATAAGAACCGACAATAATCTGTCCCCGACTTGTGAACTGCACCCCAAAAGTTTTGTGTCTAACTTTTGGGGTGCAGTTCATACTGAAACCATGAACAGGGTAATCTTATACTTGTTTACTGTATCAGGCATACCTTTTCTCTCCAAAAGATAACCTTTTACCTTCCAAAAGATAACCTTTTGCAATGTAAAAGACGGTCTTTGGTAATGTAAAATGCGGTCTTTTGGAAAACAGAATGCTTTTAACCTGCATTATTCATA
>CAJMQT010000002.1 GCA_905215655.1 uncultured bacterium
TGCTTTATGGTTGACAGTTTTTTTGTAGGCTTAAAGAAGGTAACCATAATTCTTCATTCTTCACTCTTCACTCTTCATTTTATATCGTTATGTCGCTCACTTCGGTCACTTTGTCCATCCATCCGTTCATTATTACAGCCGGCGAGTGAGTTGTCAGGATTATCTGCACATTAGGGTTGAGGTCGATGATCAGGTCGATGAGGCGTTTCTGCCATTCTATGTGCAGGCTCACTTCCGGCTCGTCCATGAACAATACGTAAGGTTGGTTGTCCTCGATGAGCACCGTCAGCAGAATGACGAGCATCTGTTTCTCGCCGCTCGACAACTGATAGGGGAACAAGGACTCGCCGATTTGCGAAAATCTTATCTCGTTCTCGGTGCGCACAATCTTCTTTCCCGTCTCCGAGAACAAGTCGTCTATGAGGTCCTGAAACTTCTTTTTCGGTTCTGAAATCATCTGTGCCTTTGCCGGCGCGTCCCCTTCGCCGCTTTGCAGTGCCGCAATTATGCGGTTGCCGATGTTCACCTGATAGTCGAGATATTTGCGTTGCAGCTGGAACAGCTGCCAGTCAAGCTCCGTGACAAGGTTTGCCCCGATGGTGCTAAGTATCTCGGCGTTGATCAGCGGACGGTCGAACGAGCGTATGACGTCAAACTTTATGTGGCACGCGTCTTCCGGAACGGTCTTCATCTTCACGCCTTTTATCAGGTGGCTGGTTATGTCTCCGTTCTTGCCGACGCTCCTTATCACCTTGTTCAGTATGGTGCTTTTGCCCACACCGTTTATTCCGCTGAGGATGTTCACCCGTCGGTCGAGATCCCAGACGATGTGTTTGCGCCCGCTCCAAAGCGACTCTATTTCTATCTGTTCGATGTATTCGGCGTATTTCTGCATGACGTTCTGTTTTTCAGAGTAATTCTTTCTTTCGAGCCCCAGTAGTTTCCGTAGAACTCATAAAGTAATTTTGCCAAAGATAATCATTTTACCTTAAAATGTGTAACTTTGCACCGTTAAATAGTTTTTAATAGGAGATTTTATGAAAAATAATCGTCCGCTAATAGCCCATATCTGCCTTTTCTTCGCCTGCGCGTTCTGGGGTTTGATGGCGCCTCTTGGCAAAGATGCGATGACCCACGGGCTTACAGGCATTGATATGGTAACTTTCAGAGTGACGGGAGGAGCCGTCTTGTTTTGGATAACGTCGTTCTTCGTGCCCCGCGAGCACGTGCCCCGCAAGGACCTCTTGCTGTTTGTGGGCGCCGCCGTGTTCGGTCTTGTCACCAATCAGTGCTGTTATACCATCGGTCTCAGTATCACGTCGCCCGTCAATGCCAGCATCGTTACCACCTCAATGCCTATCTTCGCGATGATTTTGGCGGCTCTGATACTGAAAGAACCCATAACGGGCAAGAAGGCGCTGGGCGTCGCCATGGGGTGTAGTGGTGCCGTGATACTGATTGTTACGAGTGCCACGACGAATAACGCCAAGGTAGGCAACATCTTCGGCGACCTGCTCTGCATGGGCGCACAGCTCTCGTTTGCACTCTACCTGTCGCTTTTCAGCAAACTGATACGCCGCTATTCGGTGTTCACCGTCAATAAGTGGATGTTCACTTACGCCGCGTTGCTGATTGTGCCCTTCTCTTTCAACCATGCGGCGGCGATAGATTTCGCCAACGTTCCCATGAAGACGTGGCTTGAAACGGGCTTTGTTGTCTTCTTCGGAACGTACATCAGTTATATTCTGATGATGGTCGGACAGCACACGCTGCGCCCAACGGTGGTCAGCATATATAATTATGTGCAGCCGTTGGTGTCCGTTACGGTCAGCATTCTTACCGGCATAGGCGTTTTCAAGCCCTCTCAGGGACTTGCCGTCATCCTTGTCTGCCTCGGCGTATGGTTCGTTACAAAGTCAAAGTCGCGGGCTGACATGATTAAGGAAAAAGGGGAAATGAAACATACTTAAAACCTGTTAAAATCACGACCAAATGTTAATGGCACGATTAAATACGTGCCATTTTTATAAAAAAGTTCTCCCTCGTTCCGAAATTTTAAAAAATACGGCGTTTTAGCTAAGTGCTTGTAAAGCAATATATTATGCCGTTTTGACCCTTTGGGAGACACGAAAAAACATCCGAAAGACCGCCTTTCGGGATGCAAAAGACGGTAAAACGCGTTACAAAAGACCATCTTTCGCATTCCAAAAGGCGGTCTTTTGCAATGTAAAAGGTTGCCTTTTACACTCCGAAAGCTTGTTTCTTGAATATCAAGAGGCAAAAAACAACACCCTGAAACGCCTTTTCGAGCATTTCCGTTTCTAAAATGCCGAATTGTGACGTGTTAAAACCGAAATTTCGATTGTTAATTAATAATAAAATCATGCGCCTGCCGTAAAAATCCCGATTATCCTTCCAAAAAACGCAAAAACCAACGAAAACTCGCGCCGAAATATGCCCGTCATGCAATAAAAGACCCTTCGGCGCGTTTTATTAAGGTATGACTATAACTGTTTTTTTACGATGATAGAATATATAAAGGGCGAAATAGCCGAACTCACTCCGGCTTACGCGGTGATAGAAACCGGCGGAGTGGGCTACGGATTGAACATAACGCTCAATACATACAGCGCCGTACAAGGGCGGAAAGAGGCGCGGCTTCACGTCTTTGAGAGTATCCGCGAAGACGCCTACAACCTTTACGGATTTGCCACGAGAGAGGAGCGCGAGATGTTCCTGCTGCTCATCTCGGTGTCGGGCGTCGGCGCAAATACGGCACGCATGATACTCTCCGAACTCACCGCGGCAGAGCTTTGTAACGTCATTTCGCAAGGCAACGAGAAGATTTTGAAGACCGTAAAAGGTATCGGACTGCGCACGGCACAACGAATAATCGTCGATCTTAAAGACAAGATAGCCGCCCTCGGCATTACGGGCGAGCAACCCTCGGCAGCCGTCGTGCAGGCGGAGACCATCAATAAAGAGGTAAGGGACGAGGCTGTCGGCGCGCTGACGATGCTCGGTTTCGCACCGGCGCCGTCGGCAAAAGTTGTAACCGCAATATTGAAAGACAACCCCACGCTGCCCGTAGAGCAAGTGGTTAAGTTGGCGTTGAAACAGATAAAGTGAGAAAAATCAGATCGATATACGGAATTTTAATGCTGTTGTTTGCCATAAGTGTGGCAAGCTACGCTTTTGACGTGCCCTTACTGCAAGACAACAAGACGCGGAGAACGGCGCCGAAAAACCCCGTAGCCGACATGATGGGCAAGTCGGATGACGACAAGACAGCCAAAGACGCCGACAAAAAGCCCGTAGTGGACATGGCGCAGGTGGTGATCGAGGACGACTCCATACCCGACTCGCTGCTACATCCGCGCTGGAAGATACAGCGCACGACGCCCATTACGCAGGCAGACCTTGACCGCAATGCCACCGACCTCAGTATGCCGGGCAACATCAAGCAGGAGGTGGTATACAACGACACCCTCAACCGCTATTACATCGGTTCGAAGATGGGCGACAGCTACCTCTCCACGCCCATCGCCATGACGCCCGACGAGTATCGGAAGTGGAGCGAGAAGAAAGAGTTTGACCGCTTCTTCCGCGCCAAAAACGATGAAATCCTCAAAGAACAGGGCAAGGAGAAGTTTTCGTTCACAGACATGCACTTCGACCTCGGACCTGCCGAGAAGATCTTCGGACCCGGCGGCGTGAGGATAAAGACGCAGGGTACGGCGGAACTTAAATTCGGAGTGACGCTTAAAGAAATCGACAACCCCTCGCTGCCGATACGCAACCGCAAGACAACAGTCATGGACTTTGATGAGAAAATCAATCTCAGCGTCAACGGAAAGGTGGGAGACAAGGTCAACATGAACCTTAACTACAACACCGACGCCACCTTTGACTACGACGCGCAGAACATGAAACTGAAATACGAGGGCAAGGAAGACGAGATAATCAAGCTCGTAGAGGGCGGCAACGTGTCGTTCCCCAGCAACTCGTCGCTTGTCAAGGGAGCCTCCTCCCTCTTCGGTATCCGCACCGACTTACAGTTTGGCAAATTGACGTTGCAGACCATCGTATCGCAAAAGAAATCATCTTCGAAGAGCGTCTCGTCAAAAGGCGGCGTGCAGCTGACGCCCTTCGAATTCGACGCCGCCGACTATGAGGAGAACCGGCACTTCTTCCTCTCGCAGTACTTCCGCGAGAAATACGACGGCGCCATGAAGACGCTGCCCAACGTAATGACCGGAATTACAATCAATAGGGTTGAGATTTGGGTGACTAACAAAAGCGGAACAACATCCAACACCAGAAACATCGTGGCGCTGACCGACCTCGGCGAGAACACAAAAGTCAGCAACCAGCAATGGGGACTGACAGGTATGCCCGTGCCGTCGAACAACGCCAACACCGAATATTCAACCATCGTAAACGGCTATTCGGCAGCACGCGACATCGATCAGACCAGCACCGTGCTTGACGGACTTCCCGGATTTGTGGGCGGAGCCGACTATGAGAAGATTGAAAGCGCACGACTGCTCAACTCGTCAGAGTACAACGTTAACAACGCTTTGGGCTACGTGTCGCTCAAAACGTCCTTGCAGACCGACCAAGTGCTCGCCGTCGCCTACGAATATACTTACGGCGGAGTGACCTATCAGGTGGGAGAGTTCTCCACAGACATACAGGACGTGAACCAGGCACTGTTCGTCAAGTCGCTCAAAAACACCAGCAACAACCCGCGGCAAGGCAACTGGGACCTGATGATGAAGAATGTCTACTACCTCGCATCGTCCGTAGAGAAAGACAAGTTCCGCCTTGACGTGAAGTTCCAGAGCGACACGGCGGGCGTCTACATCAATTACATTCCCGAACAACAGGTAAAGAACCAGACAATCATAAAGCTCCTCGGAGCCGACCGTCTGGACAATAACAACAAGGCAAACAGCAACGGCTACTTCGATTTCGTCGAGGGTTACACCGTAAGCAACGGTCGCGTGTTCTTCCCCGAGGCAGAACCTTTCGGCGAATACATGTATAACGCCCTCGTAAGCAAAGGCGTGGCGCATGACATCGCAATGAAATACAGCTTCACGGAGCTTTACGACTCGACGAAGACAATAGCCAAACAGATAGCCGAAAAAGACAAATACCAACTTGTCGGACAGTATCGCGGCACCTCGGCAAACGTCATCTCACTCGGCGCATACAACGTGCCGCAAGGCTCCGTCGTCGTGACGGCGGGCGGAGTGACGCTGACGGAAGGCTCGGATTACAGCGTCGACTACTCGGCGGGCGAGGTAACGATCCTCAATCAGAGCATTATCGACGCCGGAACGGCGGTCAACGTCTCCCTTGAAAGCAACACCGACTACGCCCAACAGCGTAAGACGCTGCTCGGAATGAACTGGCAGTATGACTTCTCAAAGAACTTCCAGCTCAGCGGAACGATACAACACCTCTCCGAACAGTCGCTCACAACAAAGGTGTCGATGGGCGCCGAGCCGCTCAACAACACCCTTTGGGGCATAAATATCAACTGGAAGAAGGAGAGCCAGTGGCTTACCAACATGCTCGACAAGCTGCCGTTCCTGCATTGCACGCAGCCGTCGCACATCTCGTTCACGGGCGAATTTGCACAGCTTATAGCCGGACAGGCGAGCGGTGTGCAGGACAACGCGTCGTACATCGACGACTTTGAGAACACCAAAAGTACCATCGACGTGTCTACTCCTACGTCTTGGGTGCTTTCAAGCGTGCCCTCCATGTTCTCCGAACAGAGCGACAAAACCACTCTCACGAGTGGTTACAACCGCGCGCTGCTTGCCTGGTATAAGATTGACCCGCTGTTCACACGCCGCAGTTCGTCGCTTACGCCGTCGCATATCAAGAGCGATCTCAACCAGCTTAGCAACTACTACGTGCGCGAAGTCTATGTAAACGAACTCTTCCCGAACCGCTACACCAGCAGTTACAGCGGCACGACGCCCACTCTTCCGATACTTAACCTCGCATTTTATCCCACGGAGCGCGGTCCGTATAACTTCGACTCAAACCTCAATTACGACGGAACGCTGCCCAATCCGCTCATGCGTTGGGGTGGCATGATGCGCAAATTGGAGACCAGCGACTTTGAAACGGCAAACATCGAATACATCGAATTCTGGCTCCTCGACCCGTTTATCTACACCAACGAGCAGGCAGACGCCAACCAATACGGCGGCGACCTGTACTTCAATCTGGGAGAGGTCAGCGAGGATATCCTTCGCGATGGCAAGAAGTTTTACGAGAGCGGAATGCCCGTCGACGGGTCAAGCAGCTTCACAACGACACAATGGGGTAAGATACCGACGCAGGCAACAGTGACTTATGCCTTTGCGACAACCGGCGGATCGAGAGCCTTGCAGGACGTGGGTTACAACGGACTGACCGACGAGGAGGAGCGCGCCTTCGGTCCGTATCAGGAGTTTCTCAGTGCCATTCAAGGCAAGGTGTCGCCCGCTCAGCTCGATTCGATAATGAACGACCCTGCAAACGACGACTATCATTACTTCCGTGGCTCCGACTTCGACCGCATTCAAGCGTCCATTCTGCAACGTTACAAGCGCATAAACAATCCTCAGGGCAACTCGCCCGACAGCGATAGCCGCAACGAAAGCTACGACACATCTTATAAAACGACACCCGACGTCGAGGACATCAACCAGGATTACACCTTGAACGAATACGAACGATATTATCAATACAAAGTAAGCATCCGTCCGGGAGACCTCGTCGTGGGACAAAACTTCATCGTTGACAAGCGTGAAACTTACCCGGGGCTGCGCAACGGTGGTCAGGGACACGCCACTTGGTACCAGTTCAGAATTCCACTCGACGAGTTTGAGTCGCGCGTAGGTTCGATAAGCGACTTTACTTCGATACGTTTCATGCGCATGTTCCTCACCAACTTCCAGAAGCCCATCGTCCTCCGATTTGGCAACCTCGACCTTGTGCGCGGCGAATGGAGAGTCTATGAGCAGTCGTTGAGCAACGGCTCGAACGAGACCGGAACGCTCATTGCAAGTGCGGTGAACATCGAAGAGAACAACGACAAGAGCCCGGTAAACTACGTTTTGCCGCCGGGCATACGCCGCGGACAAGACCCAACGCAGCCGCAGCTTACCGAAGACAACGAACAGGCTCTCGACCTTGTTGTCAATAATCTGTCCACCGGCGAGGCGAAGGCGGTCTACAAAAACTCGACCCTCGACGTCAGACAGTATAAGAGGTTGCAAATGTTCGTCCATGCGAACGCCATGGAGCAGAACACGACTAACCTTACGGATAATCAGCTTGCCGTCTTCGTGCGTCTGGGAAGCGACTACAAGAACAATTACTACGAATACGAGATACCCTTGAAGCTTACCGCTCCGGGCAAATACAGCCGCTATTCTCCGGCAGACTGTAAGGCTGTATGGCCCGAAGAGAATATGCTCGACGTGCCGCTGAGTGTCTTTACGGCGCTGAAAAAGGCGCGCAACAAGGCGAAGGGACAAGGTCTGGCGTCGTACAACGTGGCTTACAGCACTTACGACGAAGACAAGCCGAACAACAAAATCAGCATTATGGGTAACCCGACGCTGGGCGAAATCAAGACGATGGTTGTCGGTGTGCGCAACCTTTCGGGCGAAATCAAGTCGGGAGAGGTATGGATCAACGAGTTGAGACTTAAAGAATACAACAATAAAGGAGGCTGGGCTGCACAGGGAACGCTCAACGTCCAGCTGTCCGATTTCGGCTCGGTCAACGCTACGGGCAAGATCATCACCGAGGGCTTCGGCGGCATAGAAGACGGTGTTGCGGCGCGTGCTCAGGACGATTATAAGACTTACAGCGTTACGGCAAACCTCGAATTGGGCAAGTTCTTCCCCGATAAGGCTAAGGTGACGGCGCCCCTTTACTATTCGATTACACGTGAAGAGAGCCGTCCGAAGTACAATCCGCTCGACACGGACATGCTGCTTGACGACGCGCTTGACGCCGCGGGAAGTGCCCATGAGCGCGACTCGATTGAGAGCATAGCCGTGACCAAGACGAAGAACACCAACTTCTCGCTGTCCAATGTGCGGGTAGGCATTAAGACCAAACGCCACCCGATGCCTTACGACCCGGCTAACTTCTCGTTCAGTTACAGTCACAGTCATCGTCACACCAGCGGCGAAACGACCGTCTACGAGGACGAACACAACTGGCGCGGAGCGCTGAATTACAGTTATACGCCGGTCTACAAACCGTTTGAACCGTTCAAGAAGATGATAAAGAGCCGGAGCAAATGGTATGACATCTTAAAGCGTTTCGGCATAAACTGGCTGCCGCAGAATGTGGCGTTCAACACCGAAATGGTGCGAAATTACTACGAGTTGCAGGAGCGCGACATGGAAAGCACCGAGGGAAACAAGCTCCCTCTGACGTTCAGCGAGCAGTTCCTGTGGAACCGTGAGTTCTCGATACGCTGGGACTTGACCAAAAATCTGCACGCAAGTTTCAGCAGCGCCACCCACGCGGAGATAGAAGAGCCGTACACACCGGTCAACAAGGACCTCTATCCCGACCGCTACTCGGCATGGAAAGACTCCGTCTGGACAAGCATAAAAGAGTTCGGACGCCCGCTCGATTACAACCAGACGTTCACGGCTTCTTACCAGCTGCCGCTCAACCTTATACCCATCTTTGACTGGATCAACTCCGACGCCAGCTACAACTCCACTTACAGCTGGACCCGCGGAACCGACCTTGAAGACGGAACATCGCTCGGCAACGCCATCGCGATGAACCGGACGTACAACATCAACGGAACGTTCAATCTCGAAAAGCTCTACAACCACGTGCCGTTCCTCAAAAAGGCTAACGACCGTTTCAACAAGACGCCACGCCTGACGCGCAACAACAACAAGCAGAAACGCACTCAACAGAAGGCTAAAAACGGCAAGGATGGCGATAAGAACAAGGATGGCGACAACAAGGAAAAGAACATCCTGCCGAAGAACAAACGCAGTTTTGAGAAGGAGATCGTGCTGAAACCCGACACCACCATCACCGTCTCGCACGGCAAGAACAGCAAGAAACTGATGGTAAGTGCCAGAACCAAGGACGGCAAAGCGTTCAAGCTGAAATACAAGACGCTGGACAACAACCGCATAAAGATTACGTCGAAGGTGGACACCACCATGACTCTGAAACTCACCGTAACGCCAAAACTGCCCGTTGAGGAGAAGAGCTGGTATAAGACGGCGCAGTGTATAGCCCGCGGACTGATGCTTGTGCGCAACGCAAGCTTCACTTATCGCGACCAGTACAGCATCTCGCTGCCGGGCTTTATGCCCGAGGTGGGCGACTTCTTCGGTCAGAAACGTGGCGACATAATGTCTCCGGGACTCGATTTCGCTTTCGGTTTCGTCGACGACAGCTACATCGACAAGAGTCGTGAACGCGGCTGGCTGCTCAACGACGAGAGCGTGGCGACGCCCGCGACGACAAGCCGCACCAAGGACCTACAGCTCAGAATGACGCTCGAACCGGTGAAGAACTTGAAGATAGACCTTAACGCCAGCCGCACGGAGACAAAGGCGAAGAGCATTCAGTACATGTATGAAGGCTCGCCGACCACGCAAAGCGGAACGCTGACAATGACCACAATAAGTCTGGGCAGCGCCTTCGAGAGCACGGGCGACGCCAACAACGGCTACCGCTCGGCTACCTTCGAGAAGTTCTGCAACTCGCTTGACGGCTTCCGCGAACGTGTCGAGGCGCAATACGCCAATACTGTCTATCCCGACGGAACGACGCTCGCCGGACAGAAGTTTGACCCTGCCAATGGCACCGTAAACAAGTACAGCGCCGACGTAATGATACCTGCGTTCCTCTCGGCGTACACCAGCATGGGCGGCAACTCGCTGAGCATATTCCCCACGCTGTCGCGCCTGCTGCCCAACTGGACCGTGCGTTACAGCGGACTGGCACGCCTGCCGAAGATACGCGACATCTTCAAGAGCATAAACATCAACCACTCTTACAAGAGCATTTACGCCGTAGGCTCATACAGCTCGTTCTCCACTTACATGGAATACATGAACGGATTGGGCTTCATCAACGACGCCACAACCGGCAACCCCACGCCGAGCAGCATGTATAACGTCAGCACAGTAAGCATCAACGAGGCGTTCTCGCCGCTGCTCGGAATAGACATGACGTTCAATAACAACCTTACCTGTAAGGTGGAATACCGCACCACGCGCGTGCTCAGCCTCAGTATGACGAGCATTCAGATCAACGAGGCTACCAGCAAAGACTGGGTGATAGGAATGGGTTACAAGATAAACAACTTCAAACTCTTCGGCGGCAAGCGCAACCGTAAGGTGAAAACGAGGGGCAGCAAGACGGATGATGACAAAAACAAGACGCAAAGCACGACATCACGTAACCGCGGCTTCAACTCCGACCTCAATCTCCGTCTCGACCTGTCGTTCCGCAAACAGGCTGCAATCTGCCGCGACATAGCCTCCATGACCAGCTCGGCAAGCAGCGGCAACGACGCTTTCAAACTGTCGTTCTCGGCCGATTACGCCCTTTCACGCATGCTTACAATGAGTTTCTATTACGACCGTCAGACCAATACCCCGCTGCTTTCAAGCAGCAGTTATCCCACAACGACGCAGGACTTCGGACTGAGCATGAAGTTCTCGCTCACGAGATGACGCGCACGCAATAAACCTTTCATTTTCCAAAAGACCGCACTTACGATTGTAAAAGGTAGCCTTTTATCTTCCGAAAGGTTACCTTTTACAATGCAAAAGGCGGTCTTTTACCGTGTAAAAGACCGCCTTTTGTAAAACGGTTGATTGTCAATGAAAATCGAAAGGAAAAGCTTTTGAAATATTACGGATTGTAAGGAAAAGCGTTATTTTAAGAAAACAGGAGTATAGAAGAAAAGGAGTACAAGAGTGCAGACAATGGCATTGTAGATCGTTATATCCAAAAGCTATTGTCTGAACTCTTGTACTCCTTTACTTCTATACTCCTTATTATATTCTTACTTCTCTGGTATCGCCTCTAACGTTGCGGTAAGCAAAGCCCAGAACTTTGACGCCGAGGGGATGTAGGCGCGCTCGTTGGGCGTGTGAGGAGACAGCAGCGTCGGTCCGAACGAGCAGATGTCGAGGTTCGGATACTTTGAAAGGATAATGCTGCATTCCAGTCCTGCGTGAACCACCTGCACCAGAGGCTCCTCCTTGAAGAGGTCTTTGTATATGCCGCTCATCACCTTTATAAGCTCGCTGTCGGGGTTCGGATCCCAGCCTCCGTAGGCTCCGCCAAACTCGACCTTCATGCCTGCCATGTTGAAACAGCTTTCAAGAGATGTAGCAAGCTCGTCTTTCATCGTCTCGCTCGCGCTGCGTGCCAGTATCTTTACAGCCGCTTTGCCGTCGGCGATGTCTACTATCGCGAGGTTTGAAGACGTCTCTACGATGGTCGGCATTGACGGGATGTAGCGCCATACGCCGTTGTGCGCCGCGTAGATGGCGTCGACAAGGTTGTCTGCGATGTCCTGCGGCACTATGCCGGCGGGTCTTTCAACCTCTTCTACGATAACGTCGATGCCGTTTTCAATGCCCTTATATTCGGCGTTGAACGTCTCTTTATAGTCTGCCGCAATGTCTTTCAGGTCGTCAACGTTCTCCTTCGGCAGCGTCAGAACAGCCTCCGCCTCAAACGGAATGGCGTTGCGCATGTTGCCGCCGTGCCATGTCGCGAGGCAAGCGTCGTCTTCCGAGATGGCGTCACGCACGATGCGAACGAGCATTTTGTTTGCGTTGCCTCTGCCTTCGCCGATCTCCAAGCCCGAGTGACCGCCTTTAAGACCTTTCACCGTAATCTTTACGGCGGCGTCATCCTTGTCAGTCTCAGCCTCTTTATATCCCAAGGTGGCTGTTATGTCTACGCCTCCGGCGCTTCCGATAATCATCTCTTTGTCCTGTTCCGTGTCCAGATTGAGCAGTATTTCGCCTGTCAGCATGCCCGGTTTCAGACCGTTCGCACCGTACATTCCCGTCTCTTCGTCGGCTGTGATGAGGGCTTCCAGCGGACCGTGTTTAAGGTCTTTCGCCTCCATTATCGCCATTATCGCCGCTACTCCCAGTCCGTTGTCGGCTCCGAGGGTTGTGCCTTTCGCCTTTACCCACTCTCCGTCGATATATGTTTCGAGAGGATCCGTCTCAAAGTTGTGCGTGCTTGTCTTCTCTTTCTGCGGCACCATGTCCATGTGTGCTTGCAGGATTACCACCTTACGGTTCTCCATTCCTGGCGTCGCGGGTTTGCGCATGACAATATTTTCGGCGTCATCTTTAAACGCTTCTACTCCCGCTTGTTTCGCAAAGTCAAGCAAGAATTGTTGTACTTTCTCCAAATGTCCTGACGGACGGGGCACCTGTGTCAGTGCATCAAAGTTCTTCCAGATGCACTCCGGTTTAAGATTTCTGATTTCGCTCATAGTAAAATGATTTTATAGAGTTATTTTTTTAAGTTGACAAGGGACGAGTTGACGAGTAAACAAGCTTATTACCTTGTTGCTTGCCTCCTTGCCAATCAGGCTCGTTTACTTGTCCCTCGTTGCTCATTTCCTTGCTAATAAAGCTCGTTTACTCGTCCCTTGTTTACTCGTTTACTTTTAAAAACCCTTGTAAATGCCAGCGCGCACCAAGCGTAAATGCCGAGCGCGATGACCAGCATTGTCTGCACAGAGTGTACGATAAGCACGAAGTAAAGGGCGTTTATGTCGCTTACGCCGTAAAGGATGAGCATTGTTTTAACGGCGAAATGCCACGGACCGGCGCCGTTGGGCGTAGGAACAATCACGGCAATGCTGCCTACCACGAATGTCACCAAGGCGCAGTCGATGCCCAAATCGGCGGTAAAGTCGAAGCAGAAGAACGTCAGATAATAGTGCAGAAAGTAGCAAAGCCATATTCCGAGGGTGTAAAACGTGAAGAGCGGGATGTTCTTCACGCTCTTCAAGGACATCACGCCCTGCCATATTCCGCCCATCGTAGCCTTCATCTTGTTATACACCGCCAGCCTTTTAAGCAGCAGATGGAGCAGCAGCAGGGCGGCTACGGCACACACGGCAGTGACGATATAGCCCGTTGAGGAGAACCTGCCGAGCAGCGTCTCCATGCTTGTGCCCGTGCGGGTGAAGAATGTCGAGAAGACGCCCATCTGCAAAACGAGCAGCAGGGCGGTGATAATGCCCATCAGGAGGGTGTCTATCGCCCGCTCCGTCACTACGGTTCCGAGAGCCTTCGAGAACGATATGCCGTCATATCTTTTAAGCACTCCGCAGCGCGTAAACTCTCCGATGCGGGGTATTACGAGGCTTGCCGCGTAAGATAGGAAAATCGAATGCAGCGCCACCGACGTCCTCGGGTGCTCCCCGACGGGGTCAAGAGTCTGCCGCCAGCGCCATCCGCGGAACATCTGGGCAAGTATTCCGAAGGGAAAAGAGAGCAACATCCACGTCCAGTCCATCTCGTTCAAGAGCACGTTCTTTATGCTTTTGAAGTCGAAGTCGCGGTACATCCAATAGAGAATTGCTCCGCCAAGCAGCAGCGGAAAGGCTATTTTCAGTATGTTGTTTATGATGTTTTTCAAGCTCACTTTATGTCAGTGCTCCCTTCAAAGGATTAAAATCCGTATATCTCTTTGAGTTTTTCGCCCAGTTTTTCGGCTCTTAAATCAACGGCGACGATAACGCCATTGCCGTCCAAGAGCACGTTGGCGGGTATCGACATTATGCCGTATGTCGCGGCGGCAGCCGACTTCCAGCCTTTCAGGTCGCTTATGTTGTGCCATTTCATGCCTATCTGTTTGATGGCGGAGGTCCATGCTTCGGCTTTCGTATCGAATGATATGCCTACTACATCAAAGCCTTTGGCATGATATTTCTCATAGTTCGCCACGACATTGGGCATCTCCTGACGGCACGGTCCGCACCAGCTCGCCCAGAAATCCACCAACACATAGTTGCCTTTACCACACCATTCGCTCAGCTGCCGCGGCTTTCCGTCGGTGTCGTTCATCGTCAGGTCGGTGAATGATTTGCCCGGAAGTCGCTTTTCAAGAGCCGTGAGCAGCTTCTTCGGACGCTCTGCGGCGGGATGGTTATAATAAGGTGCGGCGGGGTCAAGTATCTCTTTCAGTTCGTTGTAATCGAGCGAATACATCACCTGTCCGAGGAATGCGGCGGGTACGAGGTTGTCCTTGTTCGCCTTTATCGCCGTCAGAAGGTCTGCGTTCATAGCTTCTTCGAACTTGTCAAGTTCGGCAATCACCTCTTTCAGGCGTGCCTGTGCGGCCGGCGTGTTGTCTCCTCTCAACGCGCGGTATTCGTTCATCAGCTTTGCTGCCGACTCGTTGTATTTCTCCAAGCCCAGTTCTACGGCGAAGAGTTTTTTGTTCAGTTCCGAACCGTCGAGCGTCTTGTTGGCAAAGTTCAGGGCAACGGGTGTGCCGTCGTTGAACACATCATAACTTTCGTCGCCGGCTCTGAGCGTCATTACCGCCTTGTCGGATTGGTTGCCCCTCATGGCGAACTGTCCTTCGTTTACCTTCGCGCTGTCTTTCGGCGCGCGTTGTCCTGAGAGGTAGAGATAAACCGTTTTCACTCCGTCGGGTACTCTTCCCGCTATCTGGTAAGCCGTTTCTTGTGCCTGAACGGCAAGTGCCGCCATAGCCAGGACGGCTGTAATAAGATGTTTCTTCATATTTTTATTTCTTCGCTTTATGTATTATGCAAAGTTATCAATAAATGCTTTGCAGGGCAAACAAATGTTTCCAAATGCGCTGTTTGTTAATGATTTTTATTACTTTTGCATCCGAAAAAGTTGCCTCGGGCAACGATTTTTTTATTCAGAGTGCTTGATATACCTCTTTAAAAACAAGAAAATGAGAAACGAACGACAACGTGTCAGTGTGCTGTTCATGCTTTTCAGCATACTGTTCTGCGTTTGCCTGATAACGGCAAACGTGCTGGAAACAAAGCAAATAGCCATCGGTAAACTTAATATCACGGGCGGACTGCTCGTCTTTCCCGTGTCTTACATCATCAACGACTGCGTCTGCGAGGTGTGGGGATACGCCAAGGCGCGGCTGCTGATATGGACGGGCTTCGCCATGAACTTTATCTTCGTGGTGTTCGGAGCCCTTGCCGACGCCATTCCCGGCGCGCCATATTGGACCAACGACGCGGGTTTTCATGCCATCTTCGGCCTCGCCCCGCGCATAGCGGCGGCGTCGTTTGTCGCCTTTCTTGCCGGTTCTTTCATCAACGCTTACGTGATGAGCCGTATGAAACTGGCGTCGGACGGGCGCCACTTCTCCCTCCGTGCCATCGTGAGCACCGTGTTCGGAGAGACTGCCGACTCGCTGATATTCTTCCCCTTGGCACTCTCCGGCGTCGTGCCGGCAACGGAGATGGCGTCGCTGATCATATCTCAGGTAATCCTGAAAACGCTTTACGAGATAATAATCCTGCCCGTAACGATCCGCGTGGTGAGGAAGACGAAAGAGCATGAAGGCAGCGATGTCTACGACAATGATACCGATTACAGATTTTGGAAACTTTGAACGGTATTCCAAAAGACCGTACTTACGATTTTAAAAGGTAGCCTTTTACCTTGCAAAAGGTAGCCTTTCACACGTTAAAAGACGGTCTTTTGCAAGGTAAAAGACCGCCTTTTGGAAAACGTCGGTTTGCCGATAAAAACTGTAAGGAAAAGCTTTTGAAATGTTACGGATTGTAAGTAAAACGGTCTGTAACGGCGTTTCGTTAAAATGATGGCATTTATTCAAAAAACATAATATAACAATCAACCGAAAAACTTCTCGCGTACAAGTCTTCGGGCGGAGCGCGACAAATATCTTATGAACAGCGAAAACAGAAAAAACGAGGGTCTGAAAGCGCTCGGCGCGAAGACCTCTTACAGCATGGATTACGCTCCGGAGGTGCTCGAAACGTTTGACAACAAGCATCAGGAGAATGATTATTGGGTGCGTTTCAACTGCCCCGAGTTCACCTCTTTATGTCCTATAACGGGGCAGCCCGACTTCGCCGAGATACGCATCAGCTACATCCCGGACGTCAAGATGGTGGAGAGCAAGAGCTTGAAACTTTACCTTTTCAGTTTCCGTAACCACGGAGACTTTCACGAAGACTGTGTAAATATAATAATGAAAGACCTCATCCGTCTGATGGATCCGAAGTACATCGAGGTCGTCGGACTGTTTACGCCACGCGGCGGAATAAGCATTTATCCCTTCGCTAACTACGGACGACCGGGCACTAAGTATGAAGAGCTTGCGGATTTTCGCATGAAAAACCACGGGATGAATTAAGAATTAAGAGCTAAAAAATTAAGAGTTAAGAATTAAGAATTAAGAAAATATGTCGGTGTTGCGCACCCCTCAATGTCATTTTTCTTAATTCTTAATTCTTAACTCTTAATTTAACAACTTCCTAATTCTTAACTCTTAATTCTTAATTCTTAATTAGAGCCGTGGTTCTTTCTATTTTCTGTAATAACACCTCACGCCGTCATTAAACCTCAGTTGCAGGCTGTCTTTCATCATAAAGACAAAGTCGGCGGTGTCGCTGACAGCCTTTGATTTTGCCGAAGGCTTTGTTCCACGTCCCCGATGCGCCTTTCCCGACAGCACGAGGCGACCGTTGAAGATGCCCCAGTCGGTGTAATGCCTTACTTCCGGATAGACGACGGGGCTTTCTTCGTTGTCCATGTCTTTGTAAGAGAAGCCGATTGTTTCCGCAATGCTGTTGCGTTTGAGGGCAAAGCCCTGTTCTCTCGGCACCATGAGGCTTTGCAGTATCGAGTCTTCTTCCTGCTTGTCAACATATACGTTGGTGCTTGCCGACGCCTTCTCGCGTACTTTCGGCATGGCCATATACACCCAGCGCCCTTTCAGCTGGTCGAGGTCTATCACCATGTCAGCCTTCTTCCTGTCCTTTGAGTTGAGCACAACGCCCACCCAGTCGCCGGTTTCCGGCTTGCCGATAATCCTCTTTTTCTTCGACGCGTCTATTATATTAAATGTCACGGGGTCGCCGCCGTCAAACGAGAGGAACACCAACACCGAGTCCGTACATCCCTCGCAAGCCAGTCCGTAGAGGGTAGAGTCGCCCTTGGCTCTCTCTTTCGAGCCGAGCGAATCGTTCATGTCGCCGCCTTTTCCGCCTTTGTTGCCGCATGAAACGACGAAAGACGCCATGAAAATAAATATGCAAATAACAAGTTTCTTCATATCTTTTGTGAAATAAAAATCCGTGTCCTGATGAATTAAAGATTTTCTCTCATTATCTGAAAATCGAGAAGTTGACACTTCCGTAGGTACGTCTTTCAACGAAACGGGGATTGTCCGAGAAGTCATTATTCTTGCCATGCTCGAACACGAAGACGCCTCCGGGGTTCAGAATACCCTTGTCCAGCACCATCGCAGGTATCTTCGGGAGGTCGGGCAGGGCGTATGGTGGGTCGGCAAAGATAAAGTCGAAGCCCTGATGACACCCCTTGACGAAGCGGAACACGTCGCCCCTTATCGGAATGCAGACGTCCGTTCCCAGTTTCTCGATGCACTTCCTGATGAACGCATGGTGGTCTTTGTCCGCCTCGACGCTTATCACCGATGCGCAACCTCGCGACACAAGTTCCAGCGATATGCTGCCCGTGCCGGAGAAAAGGTCGAGCGCCGTCGCCCCTTCAAGGTCGATATAACCGCTTAGAACATTAAATATGTTCTCTTTGGCGAAGTCTGTCGTCGGTCTCGCCTTAAACGTCTTAGGTATGTCGAAGTGGCGTCCTTTGTATGTTCCTGTTATTATTCTCATTGTTGTCTGTGACTTCTTGAATTCTATTCTTTATCTTCCGAGGTGTTGTCCGCTTGCCGCCGAATGTCCGGAATGATGTGTCATTTGACGAAATAAGTCATCAAATCATACGGCAGACCCTGTATCTCGGTTATCGGGGCGCGGTTGAATTCAGCCTTGGGGTTGACCACATAAACGTTGCGGATGAACGAACGCAGCTCCGTCGTCAGCTCCTCGCGGCTCGGAATGTCGCCCACGAGGTGCAGTTCGTCACGCTTATTGTCGAAGGCGAGCTGCTTCCAGACGTTCAGTATGAAGTAAACCGCGTCGGGAGCGAGCGCCGTATCAAAGCTGTTGGTAAACCTGAAACGGTTCTGACGGAAACTGAACACGTCCAGTTTCTTGTCATGAAAGTAGGCGTAAAGCTTCATCCTGACGCCCGTAAAGCTGCGTCTGTAAAGATGGTTCCACACCGGAATGCAGACGTGAGAGAACCTTACGTCGGCAAAGTTGTCGTCGATCACCACCTTCAAGTCCTTGTTTATCGGGAAGACCGCCACCGCGTTGAGCGACGGAAGGACGGTTGTCAGTATAACGTCTTGCTCGTGTCCGCTTATCGTATGCCGGTAAAGCACCTCCGGTTTGTTCTCTCCGAACTCGTCGACGGGTATCATCAGCACCGGCGTGTCAAGCATTACTGCCGCCCGTTGCCAGCCGTTGCGCAGCAAATCGATTTTCTTCAACGCCTCACGAAGGTTGGCGGCGATGGATATTCCGCTCTTGACGGTGTAAGGTTCGAATACGATCTGTCCCTCGTTTTCGGTGCTTACAGCCGAGAACGAGAGCGTGTTCCGACCGATACGGATTGTCAGTCGCGGCTTTTTTACTATCATGTTACTCCCAATTTCCTGCATTGTTGTTCGGTGTTTTGATGTCTCCAATCTTCATTCCGGGATACCTTCCGGCGTTGTTGGCACGCTCTGTCAGTTCGTCGATGGCGTTCTTGTCGAGCCCGGACAGATAGTCTTCATAGCTCGCTCCGCACTCCATCAGCGGCACGGCACGCCCCGAACGTGCTGTCTGGACGGTGGTCTCGAGGGTGAACTTCTTGCCGTCGGAGTAGGGGATGTACTGCAACGAGTCGGCAAGGAGCCCGCTCCTTACCAGCAGAAGCAGGTCGGCGGCATACGTGCCGTGCGTCTTCCTGTATCTCTCCTGTGCGCTCCTTATCTTTATAAGGCGCTCTTTCACCGTGCGTTCGCGCGCCTCTTGCTGCTTGCCGAAGTGTATCGGGACGTACAGACTCATGGCGCACGCCACGGCAAGAGCCGCCGCCAAGAGAGCCAAAATGTGGTTGTTGTTGATTTTAACCATACCTCTTTGCCTTGAATAAAAATCATTTTATTCAGCCGTGAGACGCCGTTTGTCGATTATTTTTCGTAAGTTTGCATTGCATTCGGCATCCCTTATCAATGCAAAAGTAGTGCAAATTATCCGTAAAATCAAACCTTTGGCTTAAAATCTGATGATTGTCGACGAGCTGACATATCAAATATTGCAATCCTTCGGGCTGCCTCCCACGGCCGACCAGTCGCGTGCCGTCGATACGTTCTGCCGTTTTATGACCTCGGGCGACGCCCGTTCGGTAATGATTTTACGAGGTTCGGCGGGAACGGGAAAGACCTCTCTCGCCGCCGCAATGGTCAAGACGCTTGTCCGTCTGCGGCAGAAGATAACGCTGCTTGCGCCTACCGGGCGGGCGGCAAAGGTGTTCTCACTCAACGCCGGACACCGGGCGTTCACCATCCACCGATGTATTTACAGACAAAAGACCTTCACCGGCGACATGACCGGCTTTAATCTGAACAACAACATGCACCGCGACACGCTCTTCATGGTCGACGAGGCGTCGATGATAGCCAACGACGGATATGCAGAAACAGCGTCGTTCGGCACGGGACGGCTGCTCGATGACCTTGTATCATACGTCTATGCGGGCGACAACTGCCGGCTGATGATGATAGGAGACACGGCACAGTTGCCGCCGATAGGTGAGGAAGAGTCGCCTGCGTTGTCGGCGGATTACATGGCGGGTTACGGTCTGACGGTGTACGAGTGCGACCTTAACGAGGTGTTGCGTCAGGCTTCCGGTTCCGGAATATTGTACAATGCGACGGTGATAAGGCAGATGATTACGCACGACGAGCTGACCCGCCTGCCGCTGATACGCATCAAAGGTTTTGCCGACATACGCATCGTGCCGGGCGACGAGCTGATAGAACAGCTCGCAACGAGCTATTCGGAGGTTGGCATTGACGAGACGATGGTGGTCACGCGGAGCAACAAACGCGCCAACAGATACAACGCCGGAATACGCGGAATGGTGCTCGGGCGCGAGGAAGAGCTTACCTCGGGCGATATGCTTATGGTGGTAAGAAACAATTATTACTGGACGGAGAAAGAATCTAAGAGTGAAGAATTAAGAGTGAAGAGTGAAGAATTAAGTGGTAATCGAGCCGTTTCCGACAATGCAAATTCTTCACTCTCCACTCTTCACTCTTCACTTAAATTCATCGCCAACGGCGACCGTGCCATGGTAAGACGCGTCCGCAACGTAAGGAGCTTGTACGGTTTCCACTTTGCCGACGTGCTCTTGCAGTTTCCCGATTACGATGATTATGAGCTTCAGGTCACCGTTCTCACCGACAGTCTGATGTCTGACGCCCCGTCGCTGACTGCCGACGAGAGTCGCAGGCTGTTTGAACAGGTGCTTGAAGACTACCGCGACGTGCCCTTGAAAGCCGACCGCATGAAGATGGTGCGCCAAGACATACATTACAACGCGGTGCAGATAAAATACGCATATGCCGTGACCTGCCACAAGGCGCAGGGCGGACAGTGGGCGCACATATATCTCGACCAAGGCTACATGACCGACGATATGCTCACGCCCGACTATATCCACTGGCTCTACACGGCGTTTACGCGAGCCACGGAAAAGCTGTTTCTCGTGAATTGGAGGGACGAACAGACGGCGAAAGCCTGAGGGCTTTCGAATTAAGAATTAAGAATTATGAATTAAGCCGAAAAGCTTTGAAAAAGGGAAACATATTCGATTTGACCTCATATAACAGAGGATAAAACCACGAAACTATTTTTCTTAATTCTTAATTCTTAACTCTTAATTCCTCAATACGCCGTCCTTACGATTTTAAAAGGTAAGCTTTTACCTTGCAAAAGACCGCCTTTTACACGCCAAAAGCTTACCTTTTGCACGCTGAAAGACCGCCTTTTGGAAAACACCGGTTCGCCGGTGAAAACTGTAAGCAAAACATATTGAAAAGTAACAAATAGTAACAAACAATAACAAAAACCACATTCCGCCGGTTCTCCTCCCCTCGGGGAGGTCGGGAGGGGGCTGCTTTCGCCAACTCACCTCCCCTCGGGGAGGCTGGGAGCGGGCTATTATTATGACACAAATATTATTTTTCTTAATCGGAATTATCGTCGCATCCGTTGCGACATCAGTAGTTTTCCGCCGCAAGACGGACAGTCTCGGCGAGGTCAACAAGTCGCTGACAAACGACATCGCGGCTAAAAACCGCGAGATAGAAATGCTCAAGGCGCAAGCCGCCGACGACAAAGAGCGCGGCGAGAGACTGCTCCGGGAACAGAGAAACGACTTTGACAAACGTATCGAAGAGCAGAAACGACGCCACGAACAGGAAAAAAAGGAGAGCGCGGAGATGCTTGACCGCCGGTTCTCCGAGCGCCTGCAACTTGTTCAGGAACAGCTCAGGACCACCACGGAGCAGCTCCTCAAACAGCGTTCGGAAGAGCTTGACAAGACCAACCGCAGCCAGATAGACGCCATCCTGTCGCCGATGAAAGCCGTGATGGCAGAGATGAAAAAGTCGATGGACGACAACCGCGAGTCGTTCACACGCAGCACGGCGTCTCTCGGCGAACAACTGAAACTGATGCACGCTGCTACGGCGAGCCTCGGTAACGAGGCGGAGCGCCTGTCGAAGGCATTGCAGACAGGGCCGAAGGTGCAAGGAGACTTCGGAGAGATGAAGCTTAACGACCTCTTGGACAAGTTCGGATTTACCAAAGGCGTGGAGTATGACGTGCAGTACACCATGCGCGACGCCAAAGGCAACGTCCTCCGAAACGACGATACCAACGACATGATGCGCCCTGACGTCGTGCTGCATTACCCCGACCACAAGGACGTAATCATCGACTCGAAGGCATCGCTGACGGCGTTTATCAACTACGTCAACGCCGAAGATGACGAGGAGCGCCGCCGCGCGCTTGAAGACCACGTCAGAAGCGTGCGCCGTCACGTTGACGAACTCGCCGCCAAGAATTACTGCAAGTACTCCATGGAGGGCGGAACGACGCTCGACTTCGTCATAATGTTCGTGCCCCAGGAGGGCGCCATGCAGCTTGCCGTATCGGCGGACGCCTCGCTCTGGAACTACGCCTTTGACCGTAACGTCGTTATTACGGGCGAACAAAACCTTTTCTCGCTGCTCCGCCTGCTGCAAATAGCATGGACACAGCGCCGGCAGGCAGACAATCAGGAGCGCGTGTTCGGTCTTGCCAACACCCTTGTCGACCGCATCGGACTCTTTGCGGAGCGTTTTGACAAGATAGGAAAGACCTTGGATGCGGCGCAAAGGGCGTATGACGAGGCTCAAAAGTCGATGAAAGGCAACCTCAGCTTTGTCGTTCCGGCGCGCAAACTGGTGGAGATCGGTGCGAAGGAAAATGCCCGACGCCCGCTGCCCGACATCGAAGAAGAAAACTGAAAAGGTTTATTGTAAATTTCGAAAACGGCTGCCCGGGATTACAAAAACAAACATTTGACGCTCAACTCGTTACATATTGAAAGCCGACGGAGCAAAACTTGAATTTTTGTCAGGCAGATTTTGTTTTTTGCTTGATAATCATTATATTTGCAAAATAATTACTAACCTCCCATAATGGATATACGGACAGCAAGTAAAGACCAGTCTCCTCTGATAGCAAGACTGATAATGCAAGCGATGAATTATGATTGTTGTCGCCACTTTATCGGTCCTGACCATACTTTGGATGAATTTGAACGTGTGATGACCGACCTCGTTGCATCCGACAAATCCCAATACAGCTACCTCAATACGCTGGTGGCTCTGAATGCCGACAACCGGCTTTGCGGCATTTGTGTGTCGTACGACGGCGGCGAGCTTCATCGCCTGCGCCGTGCCTTTATCGATGCGATGAAGAGCCGTTTTGACCGCGATTTCAGCAACATCGATGACGAAACGTCGGCGGGAGAGCTGTATCTCGACAGTCTCGCCGTAGTAGAGGACTGTCGCGGACAGGGCATTGCAACGGCACTTCTTGGCGCGGCAAAAGACAAGGCGGCGGCAATGGGGCTGCCGGCTCTCGGTCTGCTTGTGGACAAAGGCAATCCCGATGCGGAACGGCTGTACCTCCGCAGCGGCTTTGAATACGTCGGAGACAATGCGTGGGGAGGGCACGGGATGAAACATTTGCAATACAAAATAACTAAAAACGGACAGCCGTCTGACTGAGACAGAACGGACGTTTTACGTTGGATGGATAGAATATTAATGTAGAAAAGAAAGAAAATGCAGGACAGTAAATACTTGGTCGCCAATGAACGCGACGCCGAATGGGGACTCGTTGTCAACACCGTGGGCTACGATGAGGTGGGTCCCGATGAATCGTATCCCACAAAAGGACACGGCGACGGCTACTTCTTCGACGTCGACAAGGGGCGTGTGCTCGACGAATATCAGATGCTTTACCTCGTGGAAGGCGAAGGCGTGCTGTCGTCGGAGCACGTGAAAGACGCTCCCATCAAGACCGGCGACATCTTTCTGATATTCCCCGGCGAGTGGCATACTTACCATCCGCAGCCCGGAACGTTGTGGCGGAGCTATTGGATCGGCTTCAAAGGCAGAAACATGGACGACCGCCTGCGACATAAGTTCCTGTCGAAGGACAAGCCGGTGTACCACGTCGGTTACAGCAGCGACATAGTGAGCCTTTACGACTCCGCCATCAAGGCGGCGAAAGAGGAGGCGGCTTACTCGCAACAACTGCTCGCGGGAATAGTCAACAACCTGCTCGGACACATGTACGCGTTGGAGCGTAACATCGAACTTAATCGCAAAGGAGGTTACTCTGACATGATAAGCAAGGCGCAGCTGCGCATCCGCGAAGGAGTGGAGTCAAAGGTTACGGTGCAGGAGATAGCCGCCGAGCTGGGTTCAAGCTACTCCAACTTCCGCAAACTTTTCAAGGAATACACGGGTTCTTCGCCCGCCCTCTATCAGCAGGTGCTCAAGCTTCAACGCGCCAAAGAGTTGCTCTCTACCACCGATATGAGCATAAAAGAGATTGCTTACAGACTTAATTTCGACTCGCCCGACTATTTTTCAAGTAAGTTCAAGACAAAAGTGGGCTGCAAACCGAGCGAATTCAGAGAGCAGACGAGATGAATTAAGTGAAGAACGAAGAGTGAAGAGTGAAGAATTTAAAAGCCTTTAAGGTGAAGAATTCTTCACTCTTTTATTTTTATGAATAAACAAATCTGATATGAAGAACGAAGAGTGAAGAACGAAGAGTGAAGAATTCAAAAGTGAAGAGTGAAGAACGAAGAACGAAGAGTGAAGAATTCATCACTTTAAAGGCTTTTGAATTCTTCACTCTTCACTCTTAATTCTTCACTTATTTACAGTCCTATAACGCTTTTTTCGAGCCAATATACAACGATGCCGGCAAGGTATCCGACGAAGGCTATCCATGTGATGCGCTTCATGTACCAGCCGAAGGTGATCTTTTCGAGACCCATCACGACGACGCCCGCTGCCGAACCGATGATCAACATTGAGCCGCCAACGCCGGCACAGTAAGCAAGGAGCTGCCAGAAAATACCGTCAATGGCGAAGTCGCCCATCTCTGCGAGGGGGTACATGCCCATACAACCGGCAACGAGGGGCACGTTGTCGACGATGCTCGAAAGCACTCCGATAATGCCGGTTACGAGATAATGGTTACCGTCGAACGCAACGTTAAGTCCGTTGCCGAGCATTGTGAGCACGCCGATGGTTTCGAGACATGCAACAGCCATAAGGATACCGAGGAAGAAGAGTATCGTGCCCATGTCGATGCGGGTAAGGATGTTTGTCACGCGTTTCTGCATTCCGCCGTGCTCCTCCTTAATTCCGAGGTGGCGGTAGAACAGTTCCGTTACGGTCCAAAGCACACCGAGAACGAGCAGAATGCCTACGAACGGGGGCAGGTGGGTGATAGACTTGAAGATAGGAACGAAGATCAGTCCGCCTACACCGACGCAGAATACGGTCTTGCGCTGTTTTGAGGTGAAGTCGTTTGCCGCAGTATTCACAGCCGTGGCGTCCTCATTGGATACCAACTCGCCTTTAAGGCTGCGTGAAAGGATGTATGCCGGAATTACGACCGACACGATTGAAGGTATAAGGATCTCCTTTATCACGCCTGCCGCTGTCAGCAAACCTTTGTTCCAGAGCATGATCGTCGTTACGTCGCCGATGGGCGAGAATGCTCCTCCCGAGTTTGCCGCGATGATTACGAGCGATGCGTAAATAATTCTGTCGTTGCGCTCCTGAATGAGTTTTCGCAAAATCATTATCATTACGATGCTGGTCGTCAGGTTGTCGAGGATAGCCGAAAGGATGAAGGTAAGCGCCGTGATGCGCCACAGCAGAGCCTTTTTGCTCTTTGTCTGCATCATGTTCTTGACGAAGTTAAATCCTCCGTTCTGGTCTACAACCTCGACGATTGTCATTGCTCCCATGAGGAAGAACAGCGTTGTCGACGTGCTTCCGAGATGTTTTTCCATCACTTCGCTGACGGCGAGCGCCATCTTTCCGTCGGCTATTGAGCCGAGATAGCTTGCCGGGTCGAGCATAAACAGTGTCCAACAAGCCACAAGCATCAGCAGCGCTATTGCCGCCTTGTTGACCTTTGTCAGACTTTCGAGTGCGATGCACAGGTATCCGATTACGAATACGATTACAATTGTAAGTGTTAAAGTTGACATTTGTTTGTTTTGTTGAGTATTAGTTTTATTCCGCCTGCAAAAGTAATGATTATTTTTAATAAAAGTTTGCCGACGCTTAATAATTTTGTCCTTTAATTATAAATAGGTGTAAAAGCGGGGACGTAAGGCAGAGATGTGAGGGCGGAAACGGGAATATAAACATGCGGAGACGGTGCGGAAAACCGTGAGATGGTTGATAATTGTTAACTAAACCGGATTTTTTGACTTGCGGCGGATAATCGGAAAAGAGACCGAAAACGCCCCGTCTTTACATCAAATCATGCCGCCGAAACAGCCATTGTCAGTCGTCCGGCGGTCGGGAATATGCCGTTTTTAACTTGCGTTAACTGGAAATACGCCCTGAAGGGTCGGAAACATGCCGCCGGAAACATCCAGAAGGGGTGCGAAAGACCGCCTTTTATCTTCCGAAAGGTAACCTTTCGCGATGTAAAAGACCGTCTTTTGCAATGTAAAAGGCTGCCTTTCGTAATGTAAACGGCGTCCGGACGTCGCGCCGACGTCGGCAAGCATGACCGCAACGGGCAAAACATGCCCCATAAAGTGTTAAACGTTAACATTTCAAGAGCCATGTTTTAACACTTCATGCCGCCGTCCGCCGGGCGTTTGTGCCTTTCCGGAAAACAGACAAATCTTCTTGTCTAAAAATCAAAATTCTTGCAGGTGTTAACCGAATATTTTGTATATTTGCAAACATATAACGACCGGTGGCATAGCGCCGGACAAATGTAGCATGTATCGGAACGCGGCGGCGGAACAGTCGTGGGACGTCCTTGAAATTAAATTTAATACGTAAAAACATCAAAAATGGACAAGACTAAATGTTTTTTTGCTGTCGATTTGGGAGCTACAAGCGGCAGAACAATCGTGGGAACCGTTGCCGACGGAAAGGTTGAATTGGAAGAGATGACACGCTTCCCCAACAATCTTATCGAGACGGGAGGACACTTCTATTGGGACATTTTCGCACTTTATTTTGAAGTGATAAGAGGTCTTAAAGAGGCGGCAAGGCGCAATCTCGACATAACAAGCATTGGTATCGACACATGGGGCGTTGACTTCGTGCTGGTCGGAGAGGACGACGCGATATTCCGTAACCCGATGTCCTACCGCGACCCGCACACCTTCGGGGCAATGGAAGAATACTTCGACAAGGTGGTTTCGAAAGAAGAGACATATAATATTACCGGCATACAGTTCATGAACTTCAACTCGTTGTTCCAGCTTTATGCCATGAAACGCGCCGGCAACGCGGCTCTGAAACATGCAAAGAAGATACTCTTCATGCCCGACGCGCTGAGCTGGATGCTTACGGGAGAGGCTGTCTGCGAGTACACCATCGCATCGACCAGCCAGATACTCAACCCCGTAACCAAAGAACTTGACGGCAAACTGCTTGACAGCATCGGCATTTCGCGCGACATGTTCGGCAGGATGGTGAAGCCTGGAGAGCGCGTGGGCGTGCTCACCGAAGAGGTGCAGAAGATAACGGGGCTTGGTCCCGTGCCCGTGATATCCGTTGCGGGACACGACACGGCAAGCGCTGTCGCCGCCGTACCTGCACGCGACGAGAACTTCGCTTACCTCAGTAGCGGCACTTGGAGCCTGATGGGCATAGAGACAAAAGACGCCATAATAAACAAGCAAAGTTATGAACTGAACTTCACCAACGAAGGTGGAGTGGAGGGAACGACACGTTTCCTCAAAAACATCTGCGGAATGTGGCTGCTCGAACGCTGCCGCAAAGAATGGGGAGACACCGTTCCGACGGATTACGGAACGCTCATCGCCGAGGCAATGGCTGTGCAGCCGTTCCTCAGTATGATCAATCCTGACGACAAAATGTTCGCCAATCCCGCAAACATGGAAGAGGCGATAAAGCAATACTGCCGCGAGACGGGACAGCACGTGCCCGCAAACTATGCCGAAGTATGCCGCTGTATCTTCGAAAGTCTGGCGCTCCGTTATCGTCAGGTCTTCGGCTATCTGCGTGAATTCGCGTCGTTCCCGATTGAAACGTTGCACATCATCGGCGGAGGATCGAGAAACGAATATCTCGACCAGTTCACGGCAAATGCCACGGGCGTGACCGTCCTTGCCGGTCCTACGGAGTGTACGGCGCTCGGTAACATCATGCTTCAGGCTAAGTCGGCAGGCATCGTCGGCGACATTTTCGACATGCGCCGCATGATTGCAGCCAGCGTTACGACAAAGCAATTCGAGCCGAAAGACGCCGACAAATGGGCTGAGGCTTACAGCCGATACCTTGATGTGGTGGCAAGAAAGGAAAATCATCAATAATAGAAACAAAATATTTAATAACTATGAAAACAGAATTGGTAAACAAGGCTTACGAGATAGCAAAAGCTCGTTACGCCGAAATCGGAGTTGATACGGAGAAAGTTTTGGAGCAGATGCAAAACTTCCACTTGAGTATGCACTGCTGGCAGGCAGACGATGTTGCCGGCTTTGAGAACCAGGGAGGCTCGCTGACCGGCGGCATTCAGGTGAACGGCAACTATCCCGGAAAGGCTCGCAACATCGATGAACTGAGGACCGACATCCTCTATGCAAAGTCGCTTATCCCCGGAACTCACCGTTTGAACCTGCATGAAATTTACGGAGACTTCGGTGGAAAATACGTTGATCGTGACCAATGTGAGGTTTCTCACTTCCAGAGTTGGATAGACTGGGGTAAGGCAAACAACACCCTTCTCGACTTCAACTCCACATCGTTCTCTCACCCGAAGAGCGGCGACCTCTCGCTGTCTAACCCCGACAAGGGTATCCGCGACTTCTGGATCGAGCATTCAAAGCGCTGTCGCGCCATCTCTGAGGCTATCGGTAAGGCGCAGGGAGACCCCTGTATAATGAATACGTGGGTGCATGACGGCAGCAAAGACCTCACCGTCAACCGAAAACTTTACCGTGAACTGCTCAAAGACTCACTCGATCAGATTTTCGCACAGAAGTACGACAACATGAAAGACTGCGTAGAGTCGAAGGTGTTCGGTATCGGTCTGGAAAGCTACACCGTTGGTTCAAACGACTTCTACACCTCTTACGCCGCAAAGAACAATATGATGATAACACTCGACACGGGTCACTTCCACCCGACGGAGAGCGTTGCCGACAAGGTTTCTGCAATGCTGCTGTTCGTTCCGGAACTGATGTTGCACGTGTCACGTCCTGTTCGTTGGGACTCAGACCACGTAACGATAATGGACGACCCGACGATGGATTTGTTCAGCGAGATTGTCCGTGCCGACGCTCTCGACCGCGTTCACTATGGTCTCGACTACTTCGACGGTACGCTCAACCGCATCGGCGCTTACGTGATTGGTAGCCGCGCGGCTCAGAAGTGCATGGTACGCGCTCTGCTCGAACCCATCGAAACATTGCGCAAATACGAGCTTGCAGACCAGAGATTCCAGCGTCTCGCCCTGCTCGAAGAGTGCAAAAATCTTCCTTGGAACGCCGTTTACGACGAGTTCTGCCTGCGTAACAACGTTCCGGTGGGCGAGGATTACATCGCCGAAATCGAGAACTACGAGAAAGAAGTACTCTCTAAGAGAGGATAAATAAATTAAGAGTTAAGAATGAAGAATGATGAATTAAAGTTACTGTTGTAATGTAATCAGGACGCATTGTTGTCGTCGTTGGATTTACAAACCTTTATGGATGTAACTTTAATTCTTCGTTCTTCGTTCTTCACTTTTTAATTCTTCGTTTTTCACTTCTAATTGGCTTAACGCCGAACTGCGTTTCTTAATTCTTCACTTTTAATTCTTAATTCATATTAAGGATGTCTGTCATTTCCAAATGTATTCTTTTTTTATCATGTTTGTGCGTGTCGTTGCAATCGCAGGCACAGTTATGGTATGACATGAAACCGGAAATGCGTCCCGGTACACGTTGGTGGTGGCATGGCTCGGCAGTCACGAAAGAAGGAATAGACCATGAACTGGATGAATTTAATAAAAAGGGAATAGTCTCTGTTGAAATAACTCCAATTCACGGAGTTATAGGCAACGAAAAGAATGAATTGGATTTCCTTTCACCACAGTGGATGGATGTTTTGGATCATACGGTGCGTTCTGCTGTCAGGCGCGGCATGCGTGCTGATATGACAACCGGGACGGGATGGCCTTTCGGAGGTCCTTGGGTCAGACCGGAAGACGGAGCGTGTGCGGCGGAATTTGTCACAGACACAATAAACCGTAAGTCGGATATAAAAGGTCTGTGGGCAGAACTCTTGGATTGCCGTCTGCTCAGACTCCGCCAACGGAATAATGCGAAACTGTCTTATGTCGTTGCCCACAAATTATGTAAAGACGGCAGTCTCGGCAAAGCAAAGGATATCACACATCTTGTTATCGAAGGAAAACCTTTACGCTGTGGAAATAAAGATTCTGTTCTTGTCATAGCTTTATATATCGTGCGCACCGGACAACAAGTGGAAAGGGCGGCGCCAAACGGCGAAGGACTTGTGATAGACCATTTCAGCGGCAAGGCGGTGACAGATTACCTTGAAGTCTTTGATAAGTCTTTTGATACCGGACATACAGCTGTTCCGCACAGTTTCTTTTGTGACAGCTATGAGGTGAAACGTGCGAATTGGACTCCCGAATTGCTTGACACATTTTATAAGATTAAAGGCTATCGTCTGGAAGAACATCTGCCGGAACTTCTCGGACTGTATGGCGACAATTCCGTGCTGTGCGATTACAGGGAGACGCTTGGAAACATGCTGCTTGATAACTTTTCTAAAAAGTGGGCTTCGTGGGCGAGACGGAAAGGCGCGTCTGTACGTTATCAGGCACACGGTTCTCCCGGAAACCTTATAGACCTTTATGCCGCGGCGGACATTCCGGAGACAGAAGGCTTCGGTCTGACAGATTTTAATATAAAGGGGCTTAGGCGTGACGATGGTTTTACACGCAGAAATCTAAGCGATGTGTCCATGTATAAGTATGCCTCATCTGCCGCCAATGTAACGTCGAAACCCTATACGTCGGCAGAGACATTCACTTGGCTTACCGAACACTTCCGGACATCGCTCTCCCAGATGAAACCCGAACTTGACCTGATGTTTACATGCGGCATAAACCGTATAATGTTCCATGGCTCGTCTTATTCGCCCGAGTACGAGGCGTGGCCCGGACGCAAATTCTATGCGTCGGTAGATGTCAGCCCCACAAACAGCATTTGGCGCGATCTCTGTTTTATGACGAAGTATATCGAGCGGTGCCTCAATATCTTGCAATCCGGCAGACAGGATAATGACTTCATTGTGTATCTGCCAATCCGCAATATGTGGATGAAACGTGAAAAACCGGGAACCGACGGTCTGCTCATGCCTTTCACGATAAGTTCGGCAAGGAGTCTGGCGCCCGAATTTGTCAAGACCGTGCTCGACATCGACAGCCTTGGCTTCGATTTTGACTATATCAGCGACAGACTTCTCATGCAGGTTACCTTTCGTAACGGCAGATTGGTTACGGCCTCTGGATCGGAATACAAAGGTCTTGTAATACCGGAAGGCAGTATTCTCACGGCAGAAATGCGCGGACATATCGACAACTTGCGCTCGATGGGTGCGCCGGTGGTGTTTGGTGTGGACAAAAAACAGCTTGCCTCTTTTGCCACGGCAGAGGATATAAGGCTCGTGTCGGGAGTACGTGCCATAAGGAAACGTCTGGAAAACGGGTATGGTTATTTCATTGCAAATTTGTCAGGAAGTGATGTCGATGAATGGATGTCGCCAGCCGTAAGTTTTGAAGACGCCGTATGGCTCGACCCCATGACCGGTGAAGACTTTGCATGTGAGAAAGACGGACGCGGGATACATATCGTCCTACGCTCGGGGGAGTCGATCTTGTTGAGAACATTCGACAGCCGACTTATAAACAGAAACCGCAAGTCAAGACCTGCCGGAAAGGTGTGTGGAGAAATAGACCTTACGGATAATGGATGGCAGCTTATGTTTGTTGATGAGGTTCCATGCGTGAGGGATACTTTTAACCTTGCATCGTTGTCGTCGTGGGAGAAACTTAATGACGACTCTGTCCGGGTAACGATGGGAACAGGCGTATATACAACCGTCTTTCAACTTACCGGCAAGCAGCCGGAACAAGTGCGCGAGATCGACCTCGGTGACGTCCGCGAGAGTGCGAGGGTATATATCAACGGTCATTTCATAGGTTGCGCATGGGCTGCACCTTTTATCCTCAGGATTGACGGCGGTATCCTTAAAACCGGAAATAACGAACTGCGCATAGAGGTTACGAACCTTCCTGCCAACCGCATTGCCGAGATGGATCGCAAAGGCATAACATGGCGCAAGTTCAAGGAAATCAATTTTGTTGATTTGCACTATAATCGTAATTCACGTTACAGCCGTTGGCTACCTGTCGCAAGCGGGCTCAACTCGCGCGTCAGGCTGTTATTGGAATGACAGTTACATATTTAATATTATAAGAAAAGAAATAAACGGAAAAACATATAACTACTGATTATCAAACTTTAATTAATTTTTTATATTATGGAAATAATTATCGGACTACTTATTATTGCCGTCGGAGCGTTCTGCCAGTCAAGCTGTTACGTTCCAATCAACAAGATCAAGGATTGGTCGTGGGAGTCATATTGGATTGTGCAAGGTGTCTTCGCATGGCTTGTTTTGCCGCTGCTCGGAGCGTGGCTTGCCGTGCCTGAGGGTCACGGATTTTGTGAACTGTTCGCCACGGCGCCGTCGTTCAACATCTGGATGACCATACTCTTCGGCGTGTTATGGGGCGTCGGAGGTCTTACCTTCGGACTTTCCATGCGCTATCTCGGCGTAGCGATGGGACAGTCGATAGCTCTCGGAACGTGTGCCGGACTCGGAACGATAATGGGACCGGTGCTCCTGAACATCTTCTTCCCCGAACTTGACGCCCTCAGTTCGCTGACTTTCGCCGTTATAATCGGCGTCGTCGTGACGCTCTTGGGCATCGCCGTTATCGGCGTTGCAGGCTCGATGAAAGCCGCTTCGCTGTCGGAGGAGGAGAAGAAGGCTGCCGTCAAGGACTTCAACTTCCCCAAAGGACTGGCTATCGCGCTGCTTGCCGGCTTTATGAGCGGCTGTTTCAACGTGGGATTGGAGTTTGGAAAAGTCATCAACTTCGGCGATTTGACGCCGGATATGTATAAGACTTTGCCCGCAACGTTCCTTGTGACGCTTGGCGGTTTCATTACGAACGCCGTCTATTGTTTCTACCAAAACACGAAGAACGGCACGTGGAGCGATTATAAGAAAGGTGGAGTCTGGGGCAACAACCTCGTGTTCTGTGCCCTCGCAGGTGCCCTGTGGTACAGCCAGTTCTTCGGTCTGTCGCTCGGCAAGGGCTTCCTTACCGACTCGCCGACGCTTATGACGCTCTCGTTCTGCATCCTCATGGCGCTCAATGTGGTGTTCTCCAATGTCTGGGGTATCATCCTCAAAGAGTGGAAAGGCTGCTCCCGGCAGACAATCATCGTGCTTGTCATCGGCATTCTGATACTCGCCGTGTCGCCGTTCCTGCCGCAGTTGCTGAAATAAAGTTATTCTTAATTAAGCCGTAGGAAGTGTATCAAAATGATAGTTACGGTGGAACAAGCCCGGTAGGGACGTTTTAATGGTTTTCCAAAAGCTTGCCTTTTAACTTG
>CAJMQT010000003.1 GCA_905215655.1 uncultured bacterium
AGGCAATCGGTAAATATGCAGGAAAGCTGTTGCCGACGCGCCTTTTGAACGATAAGAAACGCCACAAGACCCCATAAAACGGCATATAACGACGAAACAGCCGAAACAAAGACGAAGAATTTGGCTGTTAATAGGATTTTTTATAATTTTGCACGGAATTTGTCTTACCCGTAGGGTAAGGCTTGAAAGTTATAGGAAAAATTAGTTTTTGACATTAAACAAAAAGACAAATAACAAGATGATGACAGCTAACGAAATACGCGAATCATTCAAACAGTTTTTTGAATCGAAAGGACACCGCATCGTGCCGTCGGCACCAATGGTGATCAAGGACGACCCGACGCTGATGTTTACCAACGCCGGCATGAACCAGTGGAAGGACATCATTCTCGGCACACGCGAGCCGGAGCCGCGCCGCAGAGCCGACTCGCAGAAGTGCTTGCGCGTGAGCGGTAAGCACAACGACCTCGAAGAGGTGGGACACGACACGTATCATCACACCATGTTCGAGATGCTCGGCAACTGGAGCTTTGGCGATTACTTCAAGGAAGAGGCAATCGACTACGCATGGGAATACCTCGTTGACGTGCTGCATCTTAACCCCGCAGACCTTTACGTCACCGTATTCGAAGGCTCGCCCGAGGAAAACCTCAGCCGTGATGATGAGGCGGCAAAGTTCTGGGCAAAGCATGTGCCCGCCGACCACATAATCAACGGCAACAAGCATGACAACTTCTGGGAGATGGGCGACACGGGTCCCTGCGGTCCGTGCTCGGAAATTCACCTCGACTCACGTACCCCCGAAGAGAAGACCAAGACGCCCGGACGCGAACTGGTGAACAAGGATGACCCGCAGGTTATCGAGATATGGAACATCGTCTTCATGCAGTACAACCGCAAGGCTGACGGCTCTCTGGAGCTGCTCCCGATGCACGTCATCGACACGGGAATGGGTTTTGAGCGCCTCGTCCGCGCCCTGCAATGCAAGCACTCCAACTATGACACCGACATTTTCCAGCCCATCATCAAAGAGATATCACGCCTCTCGGCTCTTGAATACGGCAAGAACGAAGATACGGACGTGGCGATGCGCGTCGTAGCCGACCACCTGCGCGCCGTAGCTTTCTCCATCGCCGACGGACAGCTGCCCGGCAACGCTAAGGCCGGATACGTAATCCGACGCATCCTACGTCGTGCCGTGAGATACGCATATACCTTCCTCAACCAAAAGGAAGCGTTCCTTTACAAACTCATGCCTACGCTTATTCACGAGATGGGCAATGCCTATCCCGAGCTGACGGCGCAACGCGAACTTATCATGAAGGTGATAAAGGAAGAGGAAGACTCCTTCCTCCGCACGCTCTCAAACGGTATCAACATGCTCAACGAGGCGATGGCTGAGGTGAAGAAGGCAGGAAAGACCGAGCTTGACGGTGTCCGGGCGTTCCGCCTCTTCGACACTTACGGTTTCCCGCTCGACCTTACCGAACTGATATGTCGTGAGAACGGACTCACCGTTGACGAGAAGCAGTTTGACGAGGAGATGCAGAAGCAGAAGGCACGCGCCCGCAACGCCGCCGCCGTCGAGAACAGCGACTGGGTCGAACAGGCACAGGGCGAACAGCAGTTTGTGGGCTATGATTACACCGAATACGAGTGTCACATCCTGCGTTATCGCAAAGTGACGCAGAAGAAGAACACTTATTACGAGCTGGTTCTTGACCATACGCCGTTCTACGGAGAGATGGGCGGACAGGTAGGCGACTGCGGTGTTCTCGTAAGCGAGAACGAGACGGTAAACATCATCGACACAAAGAGAGAGAACGGACAGTCTGTTCACATCGTGAAGGAGCTGCCCAAGCAGATAGACGCCGACTTCATGGCGTGCGTAGACACGGACAAGCGTGAGGCAAGCGCGGCAAACCATACCGCAACTCACCTCCTTGACTACGCCCTGAAACAGGTGCTCGGCGACCATGTGGAGCAGAAAGGCTCGTTCGTATCGCCCGACACGCTGCGTTTCGACTTCTCTCACTTCCAGAAGATGACCGCCGAAGAGATACGCAACGTAGAGCGCATGGTCAACGACATGATACGTCAGGACATCCTTCTGGACGAACATCGCGACATGCCTCTTGACGAAGCGAAGAAGCTCGGGGCAATAGCTCTCTTCGGAGAGAAGTATGGCGACACGGTGCGCGTGGTACGTTTCGGTCCCAGCGTTGAGTTCTGCGGCGGTATTCACGCACATTCAACAGGTCGCATCGGTATGTTTAAAATCATCTCGGAGAGCAGCGTTGCCGCCGGAATACGCCGTATCGAGGCTAAAACGGGTAAGGAATGCGAACAGCTGATGTACGATCTGGAGGACGGAATGAACGCCATCAAGGCTCTGTTCAATAACGCCAAAGACCTGAAAGGCATGATCGTGAAGTACATCGAGGAGCATGACGCGATGAAAAAGAGCATCGAACAGTTCCAGGCAGAGGCTGTCGAGCGCATGAAAGACAAACTCTTGTCACAGAAGAGGGTGGTAAACGGCGTGAACGTGGTGACCTCCGTGCTGCCGATGAGACAGGAGTCGGCAAAAGACTTGGTGTTCAAGATACGCGAGGCGGCACCCGAACATCTGCTCTGCGTCGTAGGCTCACATCACGAGGGACGCCCCACGCTGAGCGTGATGATAAGCGAAGACCTTGTGAAAGACCACAATCTGAACGCCGGCAAGATGGTTCGCGAGGCGGCGAAGCTCATCCAAGGCGGTGGCGGAGGTCAGCCTCACTTCGCAACGGCAGGCGGAAAGAACATTGACGGACTGTCAGCCGCAGTAGATAAAGTAATCGAATTAGCCGAACTTTAAAGCATACATTATTGTTATGAACCGATGCCGTGCGATGCGAAAGCCTCGCGCGGCATTTTATTTTACCGAATAATCACGATTTGTAACCAAACAATCACGTCATTTTTTATTACATTCCATAATGCGATTTGCGGCGTTTGTGTCAATCATGGATTGTAAGTATCTTTGCATAAGCAAATAAAGGAAGAAACGGATCTTATGCAACGGAGTGTTACAAAGATGGATATCGGGCGGACGATAAGGCTCGTCCTGAACAAAAAAGGACGCACGGTGGTATGGCTTGCCGAATGTTTGGGATGTAGCAGAACCAACGTTTACAAGATATTTGAAAAGCAGTCAATCAGCACCGACTATCTTTTTAAAATCTCAAAGATACTTGATTATGATTTCTTCAAGCTTTACAGCGATGAGCTGAAAAAGGATGTTGAGTGACAAGAACTCTTAAACTATTAAATAATGGACTGACAGTCTGCGAATTTCCTGCCCTTAACAGGGTGGGATTTTTTGCATTCTTGCGGTCAGCTCGGCAAACTTCTGTGGCGTGACAACGCGCCCTTTTGGTGTCCGGACGGCAGGGAACGAGGCGAAATACGCGTCGTCAGACACGTGCCAAGAGTGTGTCCTGACGTCTCGTGAGACGCTTAATATCCTCTCCAACGAGGCAACATAGCGCGGATTTACCACCGAAAGAATGTGCTTGCCGTTGCCTGTTATGACGGCGAGGACAATCCGCCGGCGTCTCTTGGGCGAACTTTCGGATGTCGTTTTGCCGTCAATGCGCACCGAAACGGTAATGTTTCGCCCGTCGGCATTTATGCTTTTCATCATCCGTTGGAACTCTATCCCGTGGGCGGAGCTGTCCTTTATCTTCTTGAAAACGATGCAGAGATGTATCATTTCGTGAAGAAGTATGTCTTGAAATTGCTCTTCCGACAGGTCGAAACGGTTGCTTATGCGTATCGTGTAGCCGTCCGTCGTTCTTGAAAAGAGTCTCCGTCGCGTCCTCCAAGACATGCTTCCGAGCCTTGTCCGTGAGTTTCCCACGGCGAGAACGGGTGTCGGCAGTTCTCCGTTGAAATACCTTTTATTATATAAGGAGAACCATTCTTCAAGTTGATTTACGGTTACCTGCATGCTTTCAGACGGTAAATAATGTTCTTTTTTAATACAAATTAAATCCTTTCAGACGGCAAAATGTTTTTAAACAGCATCTAAAAGAAAAGCCGTCTCGGGCTTTTCTGACCGTCAACGGCTTTCTTTTATTTCGTTTTTCGATGTTTTTGGGCGTTACGCCTCTTTTATCTTTTCCATTATCTTTGCTTCTATTTCCTCGCAAAGTTCGGGATTATCCTTCAAGAGAGCTTTCGTAGCGTCGCGTCCCTGACCGAGTTTGCTGCCTTCGTAAGAGTACCATGAGCCGCTCTTTTGTACTATTCCGTACTCCACGCCGAGGTCTACTATCTCGCCGACTTTGGATATTCCTTCGCCGAAAGTTATCTCGAACTCGGTCTTGCGGAAAGGAGGTGCCACCTTGTTTTTTACCACTTTAACTCTCACTTGGTTGCCGATGACCTGATCTCCGTCTTTAATGCTGGTCACGCGGCGGATGTCCAAGCGCACGCTTGAATAGAATTTAAGTGCGTTACCGCCTGTCGTTGTCTCCGGATTGCCGAACATCACGCCAATCTTCTCACGCAACTGGTTGATGAAGATGCAGGTGGTGTTGGTCTTGCTGACGGTGGATGTCAGTTTACGGAGCGCCTGACTCATCAGTCTTGCTTGCAGTCCCACGTTGTTGTCGCCCATGTCTCCCTCGATCTCTTTCTTCGGAGTAAGAGCTGCAACAGAGTCAACGACGATGATGTCGACGGCAGCCGAGCGTATCAGTTGGTCGGCTATTTCGAGCGCCTGTTCGCCGTTGTCGGGCTGAGAGATGAGCAGGTTCTCGATGTCTACGCCGAGTTTTGCCGCGTAGAAACGGTCAAATGCGTGCTCGGCGTCGATAAACGCCGCAATGCCTCCCGCTTTCTGAGCCTCTGCTATGGCGTGGATGGCGAGCGTTGTCTTACCGCTGCTCTCCGGACCGTATATCTCTATAATTCTGCCTTTGGGATAACCGCCCACTCCGAGAGCCGCGTTCAGACCGATGCTGCCTGTCGGTATTACTTCAACATGTTCTATGTTTTCCTCGCCGAGCTTCATTATCGAGCCTTTGCCGAAGTCTTTTTCTATCTTAGCCATTGCGGCTTGGAGTGCTTTCAGCTTGCCTTCCTGCACATTAGCGGCCGCGTTTTCTTTTTCTTTTGCCATTGGTTTGTATTTTTGTTGTTCTTAATTCTTGATGTTGTAATTTAACGGTTTTGTCCTTAAATCGGCTCCTTGTCTCTTCTTGAAGGACACGATGTCACGCAACAGGGTTCTCAAATAGCCTGTTCTTTTGCAGTATTGATCGAACGTTTCGCATTGATATTTGAAGTCATCGTGATGCAAATGTCCCGGATAGGCGTAGATATGAAGATAGTCCATAATGTCTTCCGTTGTGTGCGCGGTATCCTTTTCCAGTATCGAGATATTCTCTTTTGTGGGGAACATGAATGTTATTTCGTGTTCTTCGCAATACTTTTGCAGCATCGGGAATACGTTGTCGTAGAGTCGAAGGATTTTTGTCATGCTGAAATTCTTATACTCCGAGTCGCCAAGATCTTGCACGGGGCGCACTTGCAGAATGCTTACCGGCACGCCGTCGAATATCTTCGGGAAGTCGGCAAGCTCTTCGATGTTGTCCTCGTTGACGGTGTAATTGATGCGAAGTCTGAGCTGCGGATACTTTGTATGTACCGAACGGAAGTCGGCGAGCAGGCGTGTGAACTTGTCGAATTTCGCGTTCTGCATGAGAAACTCGTATGTCTCGCGCCGCAGTCCGTGTGTAGACAGCGTCAATTCGTCAAGTCCCGCCGCTGCAAGTTCTTCGAGTTTGTCCTCCATAAGCAGGTTCCCGTTGGTCGTCAATGAGATATATGGAACGTGAAATTCCTTTCCTATCCTGACCAATTCGGGCAGATCCTTGTACATTGTCGGTTCGGCGCCGCATCCGATTTGCAGTTTCAAGAGTCTGTGGAATATCGCTTTTGCAATTTGGCGGTATTCTTCAATCGACATTTTGTTGCGGTTCGGATGTTTGCCTTCTTCTCCGCTGAAATAGCACATTCTGCATTTAAGGTTGCAGATCTTTACCGGATCGAGGAACAATCCGAGGTATCTGCGCCTTAAAAGGTGGAATGTCAGGATGCCGCAATACTTTATCCTGCGGCTCTTTATTCGTCCGAAAACTTTTAATAACGAATATAAGTCCTTCATTTCTGCGAGCTTGTGAGTCTTTTTGCTTACAGTTCGAGGTCGCCGTCGAACACTTCATGCCAAGGCAGACCCTGCTTGTTGAGTTGCTCCATGAATGGATCCGGGTCGAAATCCTCGACGTTCCACACGCCCGGTTTGCGCCAAAGACCTTTGAAGAACATCATCGCGCCGATCATTGCGGGCACTCCCGTGGTGTAGCTTACGCCCTGCATGCCCGTCTCTTTGTATGCTTCGCTGTGCGAGCAGTTGTTGTAAACGTAGTAGGTACGCTCCTTGCCGTCTTTCAATCCGCGGATGCGGCAGCCGATACTGGTCTCTCCGTCGTAGTTCTCGCCAAGCTCCTGAGGGTTCGGCAGCACGGCTTTGAGGAATTGCAGGGGCACAATCTGCTGTCCGTTATACTCGATGGGCACGATGCTTGCCATGCCTATGTTCTGAATGACGCGCAGGTGGGTGAGGTATTCCTGACCGAAGGTCATCCAGAAGCGTGCCTGCTTTATTGTCGGATAATTCTTGACAAGGCTTTCCAGTTCCTCGTGATGCAGGAGGTAACTCTCCTTCGGACCGATGTTGGGATATGTCAAGGGCTTGTGTATTTCGAGCGGTTCGGTCTCGATCCACTTGCCGTCTTTGTAGTAAAGACCTTTCTGCGTGATTTCGCGGATGTTGATTTCGGGGTTGAAGTTTGTGGCGAACGCTTTGTGATGATTGCCCGCGTTGCAGTCTACGATGTCAAGATATTGAATTTCGTCGAAGTGATGTTTTGCCGCGTATGCCGTGTAAACGCCGCTTACGCCGGGGTCAAAGCCGCATCCGAGGATTGCCGTCAGTCCTGCCTTCTCAAATCTGTCTTTGTATGCCCACTGCCAGCTGTACTCGAAGTGTGCCTCGTCTTTCGGCTCGTAGTTTGCCGTGTCGAGGTAGTTTACGCCGCAAGCGAGGCATGCCTCCATTATCGTAAGGTCTTGATAAGGCAGCGCGAGGTTGATTACCAGCTCCGGCTTGTAGTCGTTGAAGAGTGCTTTGAGCTGCTCCACATCGTCCGCGTCAACTTGTGCGGTCTTAATAGCCGGGTTGCCGATAGCCTTTACAATCTGGTCGCATTTCTCCTTTCGGCGACTTGCTATCATAAATTCTGTGAACACATCGGCGTTCTGTGCAATCTTGAACGCTGCTACGGTAGCGACGCCGCCGGCGCCGATCATCAAAACTTTTCCCATTGTTGCTTATCTGATTAGTTGTTTTTTATCAAAAATATATTATGCAAAAGTAACATAAATATCGGAGATTTTGAAATAAAATGTCCGCTTTTTGTCGCTTTTGTATTATTCTCCTGAAATATCGTCTTACATCAACTTCTGCGCGCCTTGTATGCTCCTGTTTCCCAAAAGGTGGTATCTTACGATTTGAAAGCATGCCTTTTGTCTTGTAAAAGCTTGCCTTTTACACGCTGAAAGGCGGTCTTTTGGAAGGTAAAAGACCGCCTTTTGGAAATCGGTTGTTTGCCGATGAAAACTGTAAGGAAACTATATTGATAATGTTTCGGATTGTAAGTAAAACGGGAAAGTCTTGAATTTGAAAGTCCGGAATTTCAGTATTACAAAATTAAAGGAGTACGGAAGTTTTTCAAAACTCTTACTTCCGTACTCCTTTAATCCTTCAAATCACATCTGAATAAATGTCTCTCTTTTAGAAATTGAATGTGTACTTGCCGCTGCCTACGTGCTTTTCCGTCCCGTCGGGCAGTACTACGCGGGCGTCGCTGCCGACGGGTATCTCGACGGTAAGCGATGTCTTTGTGCGGTGAACGCTGATTTTTCCATACAGAGACTCTGTGCTTGCTTTTACGAATTGCAGGTCGCAGACAAGCGTCGGGGCTATGAGCAGATGGCGCAAACCGTGCGTTCCCGGCTGGTTTTGTATTCCGCCGAGCGTCTTGAACAGCCATTCGTCAATCTGACCCATCATGAAGTGGTTTTGCGAAGTGCCCTGACGCGGGTCCCACTGCTCGGTAAGTGTGGTGGCACCGTGCCTCAGCTGGAAACCGTAACCCGGCGTTTCGTCGTGATTAAGCATGGTGTAAAGCAGGTCGTTCAGTCCGTTCTGTGCGAGCGTCTGGAACAGATAGCGGTTGCCTACGTCGCCCGTCGTCAGCCGGTTGCCGTGAGCTTGGATATCGTCGACCAGACTTTTCAGCACCGCCTGCTTGTTCTTGCCCGTCAGTCCGAGGTAGAGCGGGAGAGCGTTTGACGCCTGACTGCCCGTGCCGTACATGCAGGAGTCGGGCTTGTAGAACTCGCAGTTGAAGGCGTCGGTAACCTCACGTGCCTTAGCCGCGTATTTCTCGGCGTCAGCCGTGTTGCCCGTCATGCGCGCGGCGTCAGCAACCAAGCGCAGGTCGAAGATGTAATGAGCCGTTGCGACGAGCGGTATCGGCGTGTTGCGGGAGAAGCCCGCACGCCACGGACCATAGTCGTACCAGTCGCCCAAGCCGTGACTGACTATGCCTCTGTCAGCCCGCGACGTCAGATAGTCGACGTATCGGCGCATGGCAGCGTAGTTGTCGGTAATCAGCGTGCTGTCTCCGTACATGTCGTAATACATGAACGGCAGGATGATCAGCGTGCTGCCCCACTCGGGTGAGTCGTCGAAGAGGTTGCCGAACGACACGTACTGTGGCGCCGTTGTCGGCACCATGCCGTCGGCTTTCTGTGTGTCCGTGATGTCGCGGATCACCTTCGGCACGTAATTTGTCATGTCATAGTTGTAAAGAAGGCTCGGTCCGTTGAGATGATCTTGTTCCAGCCAACCCAATTTCTCACGGTGCGGGCAGTCGGAAAGCACGCTCTGCATGTTGCTCCGCTCCGCTCTTTCGATGAGACGGTGCGTGTCTGTAAACAGCGGATTTGAGCATTCAAAGGATGAAACCTCAGCTGCCGAGTTGTAAATAAAGCAACTTTGCAGGTTTTTCAGCACCGGCAGACCCTCCGGATTGGGCTGACCTGCAAGCACGGCACCTTCCACCTGAATGTAGCGGAAACCGTAATAAGAGAACCGCGGGTGCCATGTCTCATCGCCGTTGCCGTCCAACGTGTACTCATAATAATGTTGCCGTCCGGTCTGACGCTGGTCGCACGCACCCTGTCGGGTCAGCGTTTCAGACACGAGCAGCGTGACCTTCTGTCCCCGTTTGCCGCTCACCGTTATCTCCGGAAAGCCGGCGAGGTTCTGACCCATGTCCGCCACGAATGCCGAAGGCGACACCTGACGCTTTGTCTGCTTTGACGCCGCCGCGATGGAGTCGGCATGTATGCGGCTCCACGACTTTATTCCGTAGCGTTCCATTATCTTTACCGGCGGCACGGTCTGCGCCCTTAACAGGCCTTTCGGACCTTCAACGATTACTGCCTTGCGCCATTTCGAGTCGTCAAAGCCGGCACGGTCGTGTCCGTGTTGTATCAGTCGGGCGTCGTAAGACTCGCCGCCGTAAATGCTGTTGAACGTTATCGGACTGAAATCATACTTCCAGTCGCTGTCGCTGAGGACGGTCTGTTGCGTGCCGTCGTCATAGTTTATGTCCATTCGGAACATCAGTTGCGGCGCTCCGAAGCTGGTTTGCAGCTTGGTATAACGCCCCAGACGTTGCACGTTGAACATGCCGTTGCCCAACAAGACGCTGATGGCGTTGCCGTCAGACTTTATCAGAGAGGTGACGTCGTATGTGTTGTAATACACCGTCTTGTCGTATTCGCTCCACAGAGGGGCGAACATTGCGTCGCCAACTCTCGTTCCGTTGATGTTCAGTTCGTAATGTCCCAGACCGCTGATGTAAACCACTGCGTCCGTAACTTTTCGTTTCCTTGCCTGAAACTCCTTCCTAAGAATAATGCTTTTTGCCGACAGCGAGTCTACGTCAGCCCATTTCCGCTTGAACTCTTCCTTCTTGAATACGGCGTTGGCGTAGCGTCCTTCGGGCAGCTTAGCGTCCTTTTTGCTTATCGCACCGATCCATTTCCCACCGAGAGAGGCGGGCACCACGCGGATGGTTTGTCTTTGACTGATGTCCGACTTTTTGCCTTTCGCATCCCAGACGCACACCTGCCAGTAATAGCCGTGGGCATTCGGCTTTAAAGCGGGCACGTCGACGAGCTGGCTCCGGTCTGACTTTACTTTGCCGGAGCTATACACCCGTTTGTTCGTAACGTTCTCGCAGACAGTAATCTGATACGCCGTCTGCCGGTCGCCGTTCACGTCTGACGTCATCTGCCAGCCCAAACGCACGCTTCCTTCCGTAACGGCAAGCCCGCTTTGATAGTTGCATGTCAGCTTTGTCACCGTCAGTTTGGCGCTTGTTTGCAAAGCGACAGCCGTCAGAAATGCAAGAAGAATATTCTTTGTCTTCATAATATTAATGTGTCTTATTTTGAATTTCAAATGTAATTTTTCCGTCTTTCAGCTCTGCATCGACCGTTCGTCCGCCTGTTGCTTTCAGTCGGAACTTAACGTTCAGATGTTTGGGCAGAGTGGGGAAGAGCAGGAGAGAGCCGTCGGGAGCTTCTTGAAGGAGCATCTCTTGCAGACCTATCATTGCCGAACCGCCACGGTTACAGTCGGGCGCCCAGTCGTAACCGGGGTCCCAGAAAGCCGGATAGCGATACGGTCCGTCGGCAAACTTCTCCGTGTTAAGTCGCCAAGCCTCGTCCGTCAGACCGAGACATGCCGCCCAAATGTTGTCCTGTTTCCAGCCTTTCGACGACCGCATTGCTACGGAATGCGGGTCTTTCAGGTATGTGTTTATAGCCGTCTGCAAGCCCGGACGCCCCAATCCGTAGATGCGCCAAGGGTAAACGGGGTAGAGCTGGGGCGTCTCTACGTTCTGGATGCGCGCCCAAACAATGGCGGGAGCAATGCAGGTGTCGCCGCCGATGGTGCGCAGCGGGATGTCGGGAAGACGGTTAGTGAGTGAAGAGTGAAGAGTGAAGAGTGAAGAATCGGTGGGCGTTTGTGCTTTCTTATACTTTTCAAACTGCTCCGAAACGACTCTTAACGCGGCTATCACGCTCGACGGATTGTACGCCATCTTGTACGTCTCACAGCCCGACGAGGGGTAAAGTATCAGTTTGCCGTCACCGTCCAAGGGTTTTACTCCGCGCTTTTTGGCGAGATACTGATAATGTTCGTCGAAGAAAACGAGACATTGACGTATCAGTGGTTCATACTTCGTGATGTCCATTCCGCTGTATTCGCGGGCTTGAAGTATCATCGAACAGAATTCAAGAGCCGTGTCCCACTGATATTCCAGCCATGCGTTGCGCTCCGTTCCGTAGTCGTCGCCATCCTTATGTTTGCCGTATTCAGCGGGATTGGGCAGCCCGAAGTTCTCCAGCTGCTCGCAGAATGACGCTCCGTCGTGACCCCAATAATGTCTTGTACGTGCCACGGCGTTGGGCAGTAGGCGGAGATATGTGTCAAACTGAGACGGCATCATGTCGAAGTCGCCGCTTTTAAGCATGCCCCAATAGACCAGCCGTTGGTTTTGCGCCGTCATCGTGCCGCCGCCCCAACGACGGTAATCAGGCGTGAAAGGCATTTTCTCATCAACGTAAACGGGGTCGAAGGTGAACAGTCCGCCGTTGAACTTTGACGGGTACAGACCGTATGCGTTGCAGCCCAACATGTATCGGAACAGCTCGTAATTGCGCACCATCGTAGCAAGCCGTTTGCCCTCTTCCGTGTCAGCAGATGTCTTGTTTATGATGTGGCTGCGCTGCCAGAAGTTGTGCCACCATTGTGCGCTCCGCTTCTTGGATATTTTTGCCGAGGGTATGACGGGTGCCGTCTCGCCGTCGTGAAGATTGATTGAAATGGTGGCACGGCGTATGCCTTGCGCCGTGAAATTCCATGCCCGGAAGGTTGTCGAGGCGTAAAGACCGTAGGTGGTGTCGTAAAATTTGAAGTCGGGAGCGTGCATCTCGCCACTGAAACGCAGGTTGCCGATGGGGTTGTAGAGCTGCGGCTTGATGTCGTCGAGCCTTTCACGGCTTACCGTAAAGTCGAAGACCGTCTGCTCACGGTTCTTATGCCAGAACTTCAAACGGCTGCCTTGTGCCTGTATCGAATCCTGAAATGTGGTGCAGTTTTTGGGCAATACCCACTTATAAGAGCACTGTTGGCACTCGGCTTTCGTGACCGGACGGTCTTTGTATCGCCAACTTTCGTAGCTCAACACGGCGTCAACCTTACGGTCGGAAGTAAGCTCGGCGAACACAGCCGACGTGAAGACGTCTGCCCAGATGCGTACCTCGGTGCCTTTACCTTTGATATATATGGCGCCGTCTTCCAACCTCAGGATTTGCCTGAAACTGCCGTCGGCATTGTTAAACGGGTTCGGCATGAGGCGCAGTCGCCACCGTCCGGCTTTGAGCAGCGTGTTGTTCTCATCGAACATGCCGCTGCGTGCGATGTAAAACATCACGTCGCCGTTTTCAACCCACACGTTCATACCCACGTCGTGACCGCCGCAAGGCATAGAACCGGCCGAGTTGAGGCTCTGAGTTGTCCATACATAGTCCTTCGGAACGTAGTCTGCCGCCATGACAGAGCTTGCCGCCATCAAGCCGGCGGCAATGATCAGAAATGTTGAAATGCGCTTTATTCCCGGGTTAAGGATGTTTTTCATACGGTTTGTGTTTTGTCTTCGACAGTCTCTTTTTTATGCTTCTAAAAGGTGTCGGTTTGTCGTTTGTTTCCGGAGTGATATACGTTTGATTTCCAAAAGGCGGTCTTTTACCTTCTAAAAGACCACCTTTTAGCTTGCAAAAGACCGCCTTTTGGAACCTAAAAGACCGCCTTTTGCAAGTATATTGATTATCAATGAGTTATAAAGGAGATTTGAATGAGGCGAATGCGGCAGGTGTGACAGCCAAGCATTGCCGTGATACGTCACCTTTTCCGGTTATCATTTACCTGCCCAATTCTTCATTCTTAATTCTTCATTCTTAATTTTATTCCTCCCAGTTGTCCGTGCGGAACGAGCTGATAGGCAGTCCGTCGCTGAACAGGTCGCCGTCGGCAAAGTCTTTGAAGGCGTAGCGCACGGCAACGGGATGAGCCACTGAGTCGCTCTTTACGAAGACCTTGCTGCGCTCAATCCACGCCTTTGCAGGATGGAACACACGGTCTTCGCCAGCTACTTCGAACAAGTCGCTCTTGTAACCGTTGGTTCCGTAAATCCACATCTTGGCACGGTTGAAGGTTATCTCGGCAGTATCGTTCTTGAATGTGACATCCTTGAAATACGCACTTTCAGACGAGATGCCTTTCACACCGTAGGTCTTGTCGAGGGCAAGCAGGGCGAGACGCATTCCGGCAAGATGCTTCTTGCGCGGGTGGATACCGAATTCAAGACCCGCATCCATCAGTACCGCCATGCCGCAGTTGGGGCTCATAAGCTCAGCTTTTGACTGTTGCTCGCGCAGGAAGGCGCTGTTGATGGTGTAGTTTATTATTTTATAGTCGTAAGGAGCAATCTGACAGAAGTAGAAGGGGAAGTCGCCCTGTTTCCATTCCGAGCGCCAGCCGCGTATCATTGCTGTCATCATGTCGGCGTAGGTGGCGTAACGTGTCACGTTGTCTTCGCCCTGATACCATATCACGCCGCGCATGGTGTAACCGATTATCGGGTGCAACATTCCGTTGTAAAGCACGGTGGGAGTGCGGTTTTTGGATTTTACGTCTTCCTGTTTTGACGGTATCTTGGCGTCGGGGAACGCTTTCAGCCATTCAGCCGTCATCCAAGCCTCGCACGCCGAGCCGCCCCATGCTGCAAGGATAAGTCCTACGGGCACGTCGAGCGCCTGTCGCAGTTCGCGCCCGAAGTGGTAAGCCGTGGCGCTGAAATCGCGGACGGCGGCGGGATATGCCTCTTTCCATGAGCCGGTAAGCGTGTCGATGGGTGCGAACTGGCTGTTTCTCTTCACCGTAAAGAGTCGCAGTTTGCTGTCGTTGGCGTGCAGAATGTCCTCCACCGCGTTGTCTACGGGCTGGTTTTTAAAGCCCTTCATCGGCATTTCCATGTTGCTCTGACCGGAGCATATCCATACTTCGCCAATCAAAATATTGTTCAATGTTGTCTTCTCTCCGTCTGAAATGGTGATGGAGTAGGGACCTCCCGCCTCGGGAGTCTTGACAGACGCTTTCCATTTACCGTCGTTGTCGCTCTTGGTTACGTATGTCTTGTTGTCCCACGAGGTGGTGATTTTTACTGTCGTCGACGACTTTGCCGAGCCCCAGAGGTTTGCGCTTGTCTCGCGTTGCATCACCATTCCGTCTGCAAAAATCTTCGGAAGGGTTACTTTCGCACTTGCCGTTGTAACGGCGAGAAGTGCCGTCAGCAGAAAAGTAAGTTTCTTCATGTCTGTTTGTTTTTATTAAGTAGACAAGTAAACGAGTAGCCAACTTCTTGGCTTTAAAGCTTTTCAATTTTTCAGTTTTTCAGTTTTTCAACTTTTCAATTTTCAACTCGTTCACTTGTCAACTTATTTATTATTAATTAATTTTATCGTTCCAAGCAGTCCTGCCGGCAGAAGCTCTTTGCTTGCGCGGCGATACTTGCCGTTTGTCCAGATACCTTCAAAAGGCGGAGTGCCAAGGTCGTTGCCTTGCAGAGCGTTAGCCCACGTATTTACCACAACGATTTCCAGCTTGTTCGCGCCTTTTTTTACAGCCTTCGTTATGTCGACGTAATGAGGCGCGTGCCATGTTGTGCCGCATTTTATGCCGTTAACGTAGACCGTTGCGATGTTTTCCACCTGTCCCAAGTCCAAGATAACCTGTCCGCGCGGTTTTCCTTTATATTTAAAGGTGGTCTCGTAAGAGGCATGACCGGAGTAATATTTAATGCTGTTGTCGTCGGATTTGCTCCAATCGAACAGTTCGGAGGTTACTACCTGCTTGCCCGTTTTCTCGAACGAAACGTTCCATTTGTCCGTTTTGAGCACCTCGCCGTTTTCATATTTGGCTATGAAAGGCGTGTTTACATCCTCTAATTCACCATCCGTGAATATGAAGAAGAGTGACGCTCCAGCCGTAAGAGTTACTTCTTTGCCGGCTTTGAAGACCTTTCCTGTCATGGCGTCGACGATGTAACGATGCGCTCTTTCTTCGCGGAAAGAGGGTGAGAACGTCATTTCGTCGTCCGTCTGGTTGCTGATGAAGTAAATGTCGCAATCCTTTCCTTGTCTGTGGGTATAGTCAATGCCCTCCGGAAGGATGGCGTCCTGCCTGAGACCGACGCTCTCCATGTTCGCAGCTGTCCAAGGTTCGCTGATGATGCGTGCCCCTTTTGCCTTCAAGACATTGATGACGCTGTCGCATGAGGTAATGTTGTCAGGGTTCATCGGGCGTGATTGAGGCATTATGAGTGCGCTGTATCTCATGCCGCCTTCGGTCACTATCATTCCGTCTTCAACCTTCGCTCCGTTCAGAACGTCGTGGTTGAACGAGTCATAGCGGTAGCCGTGCAGCGGGTTTATCCAGCTTTCAGCCTTTGTCATGTTAGCCGTGTGAGTCACTCCGACCGGACTTACTTCCAGCGGTTGCCCTACGTTCGCCATGCGTTTGCGCTCACGCTCTATCAGCTTGTCGCCGAACAGTCCCGGAAGAGTGGTTATCAGACGTTCCGGAAGTATCGAGCGGCGAGGCACTTCGTCGCCTGTGTAGACGGCGAGGTCGACCACCGGCTGACCGTATTGCAGCAACATCTGGCAACGCATGATGTAGGCGCTGAAAGCAGACATCTCCTTCCACCATGTGTTGTCGCGCTGGAAGAATGTGCCTATGCCGTCGAGCGTCATGCCCGGGGCACGGTCTGTCCAAGGATTATGCGTGTTGACGTGGAATACTATGGCGTTTATGCCCATGCAATAGTTGCGGTCAAGCAGTTTTTTCAGCATTCCGGGATGTTCGTCCCACGTGCCTCTCACCTCGGTGAATCCCTCTGCCTGAATGATGTTTTTACCGTAAATGTGTGCTCCGCTGATTGCGTCGAGCATGTCGTTGGGCTTGTCGTGCGTCGGACTGTTCAGCCAAAATTCGCCCATCGGATAGTCGGCGTGCCGGTAATGGAGCAGTCCGTCGCTGACCATCGTCGGTGCGACACACTCGCAAGACAGTTTGCAGTTGTATCGGCGGGCGCCTTTCTCCATCTCGTCGAAGAATATTTCGTCGATAAGTTCGGCTATCGTGAGGCGCACGTCACGAAGTACGAGGTCGGATTTTGCCGAACTTTGCATCGGAACTCCCGCGAAGAGAGGCAGCCACGGCATAAGGTCGTAACCGCGGCGAGCCTTGAATTCGGTGGTAAAATTGTCGCTCCAGTTCTGACTTCCGCACTCCCAAGAGTCCACATGGAGCCTTGTGAGCACTTTTTTTACAATGTTTTGAGGCGCCTGACGGTATATGTTTCCGAACCAGCTGTCGAGCTGTTTGTTTATCGCCGCACGTGAGAATTTGTCGCATTCGAGACCTCTGCCGCCTCCGCCCGTGGCGTTTGTGTGCCCCGTCGATGTGTGTCCCATGCGCAGGATGTGCCATCTGCCTTTCGGAAGGCTGATGTTCAGCATGTCGCCTGATAGCGAAGAAGTAAGGTTGATGATGTCTTTCGGATTTACACAGTCGGCATCGTCCAAGGCAAATGCTTTGGAAACGCGCCATACCAAGCCCGACTTGCCCTCGTAACCGTCAATCTTCGGTTCAGAGCTTAGTATCAGTCCACCTATTTTCAGGTTGGGTTTCCACTTTGCGGCGTCCATGTCTTCCGAGCCCGGATCACTACCTTCGGGTGTCCAATGAAACTTGAAGAAGCGCGCCTTCGTCGTCGGAATGGCATAGGTGGCAAGCGCGTCGGTGTTCTGCCAGCCCTGACGGGCGGGTGAAATCTCTCTTACGAAACGGTAATCGGTGCCGTTGTCGGACGCGTAAAGTTTCAGACGGTGAGCCTGATAGTTGTTTCCGCCGGTCACGACCTTCACGCTGCGCAGCGTGAAAGGCTCGTCGTAAGACATTATTATGTCGCAGGGCTTGGTTGAGCGGTAAGGAAACTCTACCGAACTCTTTGGCTTTCTGTTGTCGACATCTGTCGCAGGATAAGCGAAAACGGCAATATCCTCATAGTAATTTTTGTAAGATGAGGGTTTGTTCAGTTGTATTCCGGCTTTCTTTCCGCCGCTGATTACTGTGTCACACCAAACCACTCTCTGCATCGACTCTTCCGGCTTTATCCACGGACCGCCGCCCAACGCAAAACCGTCGGAGAAGTGTATGCCCATTTCGAGGTTCAGATCGTCTGCTGTCCGGAACACGGTCTCCATGCGTTTCCACCATTCCGGTGATAGCTGGCGCGCCGTTCCGTTGTATTGTTTGCCGTCGGCGGTGTCCTTGATAGGCATAAGGTAAAAGCCCGCAATGCCCGCGTCGCTCATTGCGCGCAGGTCTTCGCGAATGCCATCGTCTGATACGCAGCCGTACATCCAGTACCAGAAAGTCCACGGACGTGCCTCCTTCGGTGGCGTCAGTAATGTCTTTTGACTTGTTATGTCAGCCTTAGCCGCAAGGACAAAGGCTGACAATAATAGTGCTGATAAGATTTTTTTCATTTATAAAACAATGAAGTCGCGTTTATTCAAACATTAAAGTTACTTCGCCGGTGTGTGTTCCGTTAGCCCAGACAGGTAGCGCCGAAGGACCGTTAAGGTCGGTCGTGTTGACCTTGTTCCTTACCGCCGGGATTACCTGCATGAAGCTTATGCCCGTCTCGGGGAAGGTGTAAAGCAACTGGTCGCGACCATCGCGGGGCTGGAACACGCCCACATATTCCGTATCTGTGCCCGGTTTCATTACTATCGTGCCGGTTTTCGTGCTTAGTTTCATCCATTGAACGCCTGCAAAATAACCCTTGAATTCGGGATAAGTGAAACTTTCGCCGGGGATGGGGTCGTTGTATTCGTTGCTCCAAACGCCCAACTGAGGACCGTGGAGACGGTTTTTCCATACGCGGTAAGGACCGTATCCCAGCCATTCCTTGCTCTTGACATCGCCCTCCGGCAGGTCAAACTTAACGCCCATGATGTCAACAACGCCGTTGAAAGTATATGTGTAAGCCAGTCGTGCCGTGCCGTTCGGAGCGATATGCCACTCTGCTTTCTGTAAAGAACCGCACTTGTAAGTTGCTGTTATGACGAGAGTGTCGTTCTCGCCTTCGCTCGTTGTGAGGTTCTCGAACTTGCCGAAATCATCATACAAGGTGTAAGTGGTCTTCTTTTTCTCCGCCTCTTTGTCGTCATGATTGTAGAATTGATCCCATGAACGGTCTGTTCTGCGGTAAGCGAAGAACTGAGGTCCGTTGCCGAAATGATAGTTTCCGTTTGATGTCTCGACAGATTTCAGCGTACCGTCGGTCGTCGAGAATGTGTATGTTACGTTGTCTGCCGTAACCACGCCGTTGGCGTATGACGGGCGCGGTTTGCGCATTCTGTTCTCTTTCTTTGTGAGGATATTAAACTTGGTGTCCTGCATTTTGAACACCCAAGTGTAAATTTCCATGCCGTTATTGTCGGTTGCTTTTACCACAAGAGCTTCCGCATCGGCAGGTGCCGCACCAATCTTTATCTCGCCTTTCATGCCAGGTGCCACGTCAAGACCGTTGATAGTTTTTGATGTTATGGTCTTTGTTTCAGAGCCGACGTACTTCACAAACGAGCAGTCGAACCGCACTCCGCCAAGTGAAAGGAAGTCGTATCTGTTCTCGACGATGATGTTTCCACCCTCAAAACCGCAGTTGGGATAAGTCTGTGAGCACCCTCCGTTGTCGAGAAGGAGCTTTTCGTTCTGTCCGCCGAGCGTCACCTGAACCGGGCTCCATATTTGTTTTACGGTGTAATAGCTGCCCTCTTTTTCATGATGAGGACCGACAATGCCGTCAGCTCCGTAGTTTCCTACGTTGTCAATCATATTATTTTGGTCAACGCGTACTACGCCTTCATCGGCATAAGCCCAAATAAATCCGCCGGCACAGCGGTCCCATGAGCGCATCAGTTTCCAATAATCATACAGTCCGGCGCCAGCTCCGCCATCGTAAAGGGCGTGCAAGAACTCTGTCGGCATGAATATTTCGGGCTTACGCATGTATTCTTCGCTTTCTCCGTAAGAGCGGTAGTGCATCGTCTCATAGCCTCCGAAGTTGCCTTGCGGATGAAGAACAGGACGTTTCTGGATGTCCCATTTGTGGAATTCTCCGTTCAGTTCGTCGTTCCATCCCTTCTCGTTTCCGTTGCTCCACCATATTATTGAAGGGTGATTGACATCGCGTGTAACCATCTCTTTGACGAGCTTTTGTCCGTTGACGGTCTCATGGTGACCGTGCCAACCGCTGAGTTCGCTCATTACATAAAGTCCAAGACTGTCACAAGCATCATAGAACTCGGGGTCGGCGGGGTAGTGAGACAGACGTACGGCATTCATGTTCATGCTTTTCAGCAGCTTTACATCTTCGATGTTGAGACGGTTACTCAGCGTGCGTCCGCTCTCCGGCCAGAAGCTGTGACGGTTTGCGCCGCGCACGTTAACCTTCTTTCCGTTGATGTAAAGACCGTCGCTCGGTCGTGTCTCTATTGTGCGGAAGCCGAATTTATCCTGTTCTATGTGCAATGTTTTTCCTTTGCTGTCGATGAGAGCGAAGTCAACCTTGTATCTGTTGGGGGTCTCTGCCGTCCACAGCTTGGGGTTGTTTACGCTGAATGAAACGTCGGCGTGGTCGCTGCCGTTCCTTACGTCCGTGGTGTTCTCGGCGACCTTCTTGCCTGTCATGTCTTTGATTGTGGTCTTCACCTTGGCGCCTTCAAGCACGTGGTTTAACAGCACGTAAGCGTTGAACGAGCCGTCTGCCTTAGCGTCGATTGCTGTCCGTTCGATGTTGATCGCAGGTTTGCAAACAATGAAAACGGGTCGGAATATGCCGCCGAAATTCCAGTAATCGGCGCGGCGTTCGGCAAGGTTTACTCCGGCGTTGGTACTCTCCTTGCTTACTGTAACTTCGAGAACGTTCTTCTGTTTGCCGAAGAAGATGCGGTCGGTGACGTCATAAATAAATCGGTAGAACGCTCCTTGGTGCATCGAACCGGCTTTGCGCTTGTTTATCTTAACCTCTGTATCGGTCATCGAAGCCTCGAATACGAGGTCGATGTGGTGGTTTTTCCACTCTTCGGGCAGCGTAAATTCGTATTTATACATACCCTTTTCATCGGCTACTCCGTCGGGAAAAGCCTTTCCGTAGAACTTCATTCCGTATTGATATGTACCGAAACCTTGCAGTTCCCAGCACGAGGGAACGCCTATTTTCGTCCATTTTCCGGAGTTGTTACCACCTGTGCAGTAGAAGTCCCACTGCACCATGTCATCACTTCCGCGTCCGCTCAGATATTGACGGTGCGTGTAGACGTCGTTCTGAGCGAGCAGACCGGTTAATGCCGGCACACATAATAATGCAGAAACAATAAGTTTTTTCATATTATAAGTTATTTTATTTTCGTGAAACGGATATGCAGTTTGTGCGTCGTTTGCGGTATGGCATACTTTGTAAGCACGCCCGGACCGCAACTGCTGTTGCCGAGTCCCATCACGGCGGCGTCGATATTGAGATAAATCCTGTTCTCGACGCTGAGGTCGCAGTCGTGCTTCGTGCCGTAAAGTTGTGCGATGGAGTAGGGCAGGACGGCAAAAGAGAAGGTCTCGTCGCCCTCCGCCGTGATGTTCCAGCCCTTGCCTTTATTGTCTGTCAGGCGCACTCTTGCCGTCTGTTCGTGGTTTCCGTTGTCTTGCGGACGCGGGTAATGGAAATACTGACGGTCAACGGTGCTGTTCCAGCTGCCGATTGATGATGCTTCGAGGCGGTCGGGATAGCTGTCGAGCGGTCCCATTCCGTACCAGCTGACGTTGGTCAATGACGCCGGCAGGACGAACGTGTTGCCCATGCAGGGCAGTGGAGGCAGCTCGCCTTCGGGTGTGTATGTCGCCTTAAAATCTACCGAACCGTCGGCGTCCATGGTGTACTCGTAGTCGGTAATGACGCAGCCTTTGAGGTAAGTATTCTTTACCGTTGCCGTTACGCTGACCGTTCCGTCCGCGTTTTTCGCAGCCGTTACAGGTTTTATTATATTAACGGTGGAATTGTCGAGCTTATTGTTTTTCCAGTCTTTTGCTATCCAGTTGCCGAAGCCACGGTCGTTGTCTGTCGGGGCACGGAAGAAGTGCGGAGTGACGTTTTCAAACCATTTCTTTGCCGCGTCGATGTCCGCTGTCCTGCCCGTCTTCAACGGCTTAGCCTTGAAAGCCGTGTTGATGCGGTCGTTCAGGACAAACTGTTCGCTCATTATTTCATGTCCGGCGTCAGCCCATAAGGTCGAGTTCTTAAGCGCGACGGTGATGTTCAGCCTTACGTCGGCGTCTTTTTTGAAAGATACATCGGGTACGGCAAAAGCATAGTTGCCGTCGACCAGGATGCTTTTCAGCTCACCTTTCTTCTTGACATTGCCGTTTTCTGTAACGTTCCACCAAAACATGTAATTGTCCAAATCGATGTGCTCGTCGCGCTTGATTATATTTATGCGGTTGCCGTCGAGCGTCAGTTTTACAGGCGAATACACCTTCTTCACCTCAAAGAATTTCGGTGTTTTCTCGCGGTCGGAGCCTACCACGCCCTTGACGCAGAACGCTCCGAGGTTAGGCACGTCGCCGAAGTCGCCGCCGTATGCCACCATTGTCTTGCCGTCTTCACGCTTTTTGTATATGCCTCCGTCGGCCCATTCCCATATAAAACCGCCCAACATGCGCTGATTGCTGTATATTTCGTCCCAATATTCCTTGAAGTTTCCGAGGGCGTTACCCATTACGTGGGCGTATTCGCTGGTCAGTACGGGACGGTTGTCGTTGGTCTTGCGTGCAATGTCGAGCAGTCTTTCCCAGCGGGCGTTCTCCGGTCGTTCCATGTTACTGTCCTTCACTCCGGGGTTGAGATATTCGCCTTGGACGCGCGGATAGAAACGACTTATCACGTCAACCGTCGCCGGGTCTTTGCTGTCAGGTCCTTGCGCGCCCTCGTAGTGGATAAATCTTGTAGGGTCATACTCCTTTATCCATGCTCCAGTAGCAGCGAAGTTGGGACCCCATCCGCTCTCGTTTCCGAGCGACCAGAACACCACGCAGGGATGATTGCGGTCTCTTATTACGACGCGTTGCGTCCTGTCCATGAAAGCCGCAGCCCATGACGGCTCGCTCGCAAGGTAGCCGCGCAGACCGTGCTCCTCGATGTCTGCCTCGTCCATAACGTAGAGACCGTATTGGTCACAAAGCTCATACCAGCGCGGATCGTTGGGGTAATGGCATGTACGGACGGCGTTGATGTTGCATTGTTTCATCAGTTTGATGTCCTGAATCATGCGCTCCGTGCTTATGACGCGACCTGTTACGGGATCCATTTCATGGCGGTTGACACCGCGGAAGCGTACCTGCTTGCCGTTGACGAGAAAGCGACCGTCTCTTATTTCGAGCTTGCGGAAGCCCACCTTTGTCTCTACCCGTTCAATCACTTTACCCGTGCTGTCTTTCAGGGCGAGCTTTAACGTATATAAATAAGGTGTCTCCGCCGTCCATTTCTCGGGGCTCTTGATGTCTGCCTTCATCCATCCGTATGCGGCATAGCCACGCTGCGGATTGCGCGCATTCATTATTTTACCTTTCCTGTCGAGGTTTAGCATGGGCACGGCATCCTGCCAGAGCGCCGTGTCGAGAACGGCTTTGCCTGTTGCGTCGTAAAGCTGTGCCTCGACGCGGAAGCCCTCACCGCGCTGTCCTTCGACTACGGAGAGCGTGGGGTCGATTACGAGTGTGGCGTTATTGTAACTGTCGTCGAGCAGCGTGCGCACGCCAAAGTCGCGAATACGTATCTTCGGTGTGGCGTAAAGATATACGCCGCGGTGTATTCCCGCGATGCGCCACATGTCCTGATCTTCGAGATAGCTGCCGTCGGAATACTTCAAGACCATAAGTGAAATCAGGTTCTTGCCTTCCCTGAGATATGGCGTGAGGCGGAACTCGGCAGGCTCCATGCTGCCTTGCGAGTAACCCACGTTCTTTCCGTTGACGTAGACATAGAACGCGCTCGACACCGCTCCGAAGTGTATGTACACTTCTTTGCCCTTCCATTCAGCCGGCACCGTGAACGTGCGTCGGTAACAACCGGTGGGGTTGCGCTCTGTGTAAGCCGTGTATTTCTTCTTCGGCTCTTTCATGACGAACGGCGGATCTATCTTGAAGGTGTAGCCCGAACTGCTGTAAATAGGCGTGCCGTAGCCGTTTACCTCCCAGTCTCCCGGCACGGCAAACGTTGTCCAGCCACTATCGTCGAAGTCTGTCTTGTAAAAGTCGGCAGGCTGTTTGTCGGGCGTTAGCGTCCAGTTGAATTTCCACATGCCGTCAAGCGACATCGTCATGTCGCCCGGCTCGTTATGATAAGGAACAAAAGAGGCCCTTGCCGGTTCGCGGTTGATGGACAGAAGGTGCTGATTTTCCCAGTCGTGTCCTTGTGCGAGAGACGCCGACGATATAAAGGCAAGCGCGGCTAATGCTAAAAGGTTTTTCATATTACAGACTTTTTCTTTGTTTCAAGATTAATCGTTATTTTTGTTAAAAATCACCATTCAAAAGAGCCCTTATTGTCTCTTGTAAAATGAGTGGTTGCATATCGTTTTCCAAAAGGCGGTCTTTTACCTTGCAAAAGGCGGTCTTTCAGCGTGTAAAAGGTGGTCTTTTAGAGCCTAAAAGACCGCCTTTTGCAACGCATTGGATATCAATTCGTTATGAAGCCTGCTGTAAACAGCCGCTCAAAGCGTGATGACCGTTCCGTGACAGACACGTATTTTGCTATTCGATTGTCAGTTTGTCAAACAACATTTTGTCTATTCCCTCGCCCGTAAGCGTCACGATATAACTGCCGGCATTGGTCTGCGAGCCGGTTGTTATGCTGGTGTTGCGGCGCTTGGTCTTCTTTTCCGGTGTCTTAACGAAGGTGATGTCGTCCTCTTTGTAGACCACTCCGTTAAGGTCGGTAATCTTGACGTGCAGCGTCCTTTCCTTCTCGGGGTTGTAGTAACGGAAACGCAGGGCGTAGACTTTGGCAACGCCAACGTTGTAGCTGAACGTCATAACGCCTTTGTTCAGTATGCCTTCCGCCGTGATGGAACTGTTTGTCTTGGGCGGCAGCAGACTGTCGGGAGTTGTTGTAAGGATGTCTTTGTCAAAGTTTTTCCACATATCCTTTATCACGGGATAGTCAACGACGGCGTCTGTTCCATTCTTTGATGCAACGGCGATTGCCGAAATTATAGCCTGTCCGGCGTTGACTTTGGGGAAGTCTATGGTGATATTGCTGCCTGTGTTGTGAATGTTCACCACGCGCTTGTACGGTTTTCCGTATCTTGCTTGTGCCCAGATGTCGAGGTCTTTGATAACCACGCTGCCGTTGATTGCCACATCAAACATGCGCAAGCCCTCGCAGTCAGTCGTCTCGCTCGCGCCCTTGCCGTACCACGGCTCGATGAAGTAAAGCTCAACGCGGTAGTCGCCGGGTGCCGCCGGCAGAGTGTATGACAGGCGGTGGCGACCGAAGCGTGACCTGCGGAACAGAGGAGAGGCGAGCATTGCTTGGTCTGATGTCTGGCTGACTTGGTACGGGCTGACTTCGTCGGGGAACATGTCGCCCCACGACTTAGACCATGTGGTGTTGTCTTGCGACCAGTTTGTGCCGAACATATCGGTGTATTCGTCGCCTCCGCAGTTGATGTTATGGATGTAGTTGTAACCCTCCGCCGGCTTTAAGATACTCTCGTCCCAGCCGCGGTAAGAGGGCATGGCGAGCGCGTCGGTAGCAACAGCCTTGCCGTTGTGATAAGCCGTTGCTGTTATGACGTCGCCTTTCAGACCGACGTTGAACCATTTGAAGAGCGACGTGTCTTTCTTCTTGTCGAGCGTCTCGCTCCATGTGCCGCAGGCGAGCGTCACCTTCTCGCAGTTGCTGTATACGCGGATACTGTCTTCGCGCAGGCTCGGCACGATGTAGACCATCGGCTCGCGGTCGGCTGAGACGTAGCGCGATTTGTACATGTAAAAGCCGTCGACGGGCTGTTCCCATGCCGTGAAGATGCCTTTATGGTTGAAAGGACCGGTCTTGTCGATGCGTCTCAGTCCCTCTTCGGGCTGGCGTCGACCGGGGTTGTCATGGCTTTGAAGCACCCAAAGGAATTGTCCGCACACGCTGTCACGCACGCTTTCAGCTAATTGACATTTGCGTTCAAGGATGTCACACTGCTTTTCCTCGGTATATCTTTCGCCCGTATGGTTGCCCAAGGTGCGCCATGCGCCATACTCGCCGTTAAGCAACTGGTCGTCCTGTTTCAGCTCCTTGCCGTAATTTTCAATATTTCCGCCGTATGTGCCGCTCCAGTTCTGCACCACGTTCCAGTCTGTTCCTTCGCCTCCGTTGCAGGTGGTTATCAGTCGCATCGTGCCGCATGTGGGGTCGAGACTGCGGATAATGTCTGAACATTCCTTCGCGAACTCGGCGGGAAGAGTGCTCTCGTTTTGCAGTCCCCATAAGATAATCGACGGCGAGTTGCGGCGCTCCTTTACCCATTTTACGAGATGCCGCTTGAAACTCTCTTTGAATTGCGGCGTGTCATACCATATATGAGCGGAGAATTGAGGCCACCACAGCAAGCCGTCTCTGTCAATCAGGTCTTTGTAATGCAGGTTGTGAGGCTGGTGAGCGTCTCTGAACGCGTTAAATCCGGCGTTTTTCACTTCCTTGATCCGAGCCTCGATTTGCTCGTTTGAGAAGGCATGGCTCTGTCCGAACAAGTGCTCGTACTCGCACACTCCGTTAATGTATATCGGCTTGCCGTTGAGCATGAAACGCTTGTCGCCGTCCTTACGTGTCAGCGGCCAACTGCAAGTCCGCACGCCAAACGGTGTCAGCAGGTCGTCGGTCGCTTTGCCGTTGCGCTTGATCATGCTGTTGAGCTTGTAAAGATAAGGCTTTTCCGTGCTCCATAGATTAGGATTTTTTATCTCCGATTTCTGCCTTATCGTTCTCGTTTCTCCGGCTTTCAGGGTGATATTGTCCGTCAGACGGATTACCTGTTTGCCGCCCGTCTCGCAGATTTTGCTTATCACGCTGATTTCAGCAGGCTGGTCGGAGTAGTTGCGTACCTCTGTGTCGACGAAGATACTGTCGGCATTCGGGCTGTTCCATACATGCACGCCGAAAGGCTCGATCCTTACGTTGTCGGTGATTTCGAGTGTAACGGGACGGAAGATACCGAACGGTTGTGAGCCTTCGCTGAAACCCCATTCCGAGCTGCAACCGCCGCATACCCACGGCATGTCTGTTATGCCGGCGGGATGTGATACTCTTACTTCAAGATTGTTCTCGGCGCCTTTACGCACGGATTTCGTTATATTGATTGTTTCCGTGGTGCGTCCGATGTCGTATCTGCCGAGGTTCTTGCCGTTAAGAAGTATCTCGGCGTAAGTGCCTACGCCCTCAAAGCGCAGGAAATATTCCTTGCCCGACATGTCGGGAGCGGTGAAGGTCTTCTTGAAAACTGCCTTTCCGTGCAGGTTGTCGTGCTCTCTTTGCCGCGTGCCGTAGTAGTCGTCAAGGTTGAAAGGAATGTCTTTGATGAATGTTTTTTTGTCAAAATTAATAGCCCAACCGTTGTTAAGGGACAACGTAAAGCGCTTGCCTGTCGCGTTGGGTTGCGGAAAATGCACCTCGCTTTGTCCCATTGGTTTGCTCGTCGCGAGGGCTATGCCGCGTTGTTCGGAGTTGTTTACCGCACAATAAAAATGGTAAACTACACCATTGTGATAAACGACGTTACTCTTATGGGCAAACAGTTCGTCGTAAGGCTTTGACGGAATGATCAGGTCTTCGCCCTGCCAGTCGGTCCAATGAATCATGTCGCGGCTTGCGGCAAAGGTGTTGAATGCGTTGTATTCGCGCGTGGGATTGAACGCAGAGAAGTAGAACATTACGTAAAGATTGCCCATCTTGACAATCTGCGCATCGCCAGTAATCGTTCCGTCGGCGTCGTGCGCGAAGATAGGATTTGCCTTATAGCGTTTCCATTTCTTCATGTCGTTCGAGAATGCGATGCCGATGCGTTCGCCCTTGGGATGTGTCGCGTCTTTTCCTCCGGCGTTGTAGTACATCATGAATTGATACCCGAACTTCTTCTTATCCACCTTGTAGACGGTGCTTTTGTACTGGGTCATGTACTCCCACCATTGCGCATTCTTGTCCTTGTACGACAAAATCGGTGCGTCGTAGGTGTTCCACGGATGAGCGGTAGTAACGTCTCCGGATGTTGAGGCAATACCAATGCTCAGCGGAGCGTTCACAGCCTCATAGCCGGTGCCTTCTCCTCCGATGTAAGTCATCCAGTAACGATCCTTGAACTTTTGGATGTTATAGTTGCCGCCCCAGTCGTAATCAATGAGCGCCGGGAAGCCGCCACGCTGGTTCATGTCCCAGCCTTTGTCGCCGTAAACGAGTATTCTGCCTAATGTCTCCCAATGAAGCAGGTCGTCACTCTTGGCAAGCCACGTTTCATATCCTCTGCCGTTGGTTCCGTTTGAACCATTATAGCAGACGTAGGTCATGTACCACGAATTGCCCTCGCGGAACACCGTGGGACAGTCTATCTTGCGGTCGTTGCTCTCGGGGGCGACCACCAAGCCGAATTTATATGGTGTCCTGACTTGCTCGTAGATTTTTCCCATCTCTTTCTGGCTGACTGTCACCGGAGTCTTGGCTCTTTTCCTTATTGTCCGTATGTGGCTTTGTGCGTTGGCGTCAGTTGCAAAGAGTATTAAAAATATGAATATGAAATGTTTTATCATTGTGCTTTATGTTATTTCATGAACAACCAATCAACTTCCGTATTTCCGCCGCTGAGACCGGCGTCTCTTACTTTCAGAGAGGTGTCGGTAAATCCGGCAACCATGATTATGCCTTTGGGCAGATGGATTATATGGTGTCCGGCAGGAAGATTGTATGCGTGAATATTGACCATCGGCATGCCGCCCATGCTTATCGCGTTGGTGATGATCGGCTCTGCCTGACCGTAAAGATTGCCCGTTGCGTCGATTTCGAGCTTCGGAGGACTTGCAAACTTGTTTTGGTCGTCGATGAAGAAGCCGACAAGCATTTTGACCGGCTTGGCGGTTTCAAACTCAACCACGCCGCCTTTGATGCGTGTCGTGTCGCGGTTAAGCAACAAAGCATTGAGCCCTTCAAGCTCGGCGGCGAGTGTGTCGACCGCCTCGTCGCGCTGTTCAAACAGCTTTGCGCCCTTTGTCAGTCTGACTGTCTTATAGTTGCTGATAAGTTTTACTTCGGCGTTTACCGCTTGAGGATTTTTTGTTTTCTTGTCTTCGTTCTTTTCGGGAGAGGTCAGTCGTATGATGTTTTCTTTCAGACTGCTCAACTCGTCCTTGTAGACGGGCAGCATTTCTTCCCATGTCTTATACTTGCCGTCGTCTCCGCCGATGGGTATGCGGCGCTGTGAGGTCTGCATGCTGTTTGCATAAAGATATGTGTCTTTTGTCTTTTCGACCAAATCTTTGTAGTAAGCGTCGCTCTTTTCGAGCAGAGGTACCGCCTTGCTGAGATAGCTTACGTCTGTGCTCCATTTGTAGTTGAGCACCTGCTGAGCCGCGAGCACCTTATATTTAAAGGAGTAAGCGAAGTCGCGATAGCAGCGCATGTCGTTCATAAGGCGCTTAAACTCATCTTTGTTTTTCGTCACCTTATCTTCAAGACCGGTTATTGCTTTTACCGCTTTGTCACCGTGTGCCACGCATTGGTCGACGATGTCGAGGGGTAATTCGCCATTATGGCTCTCTTTCTTCCATTCTTTCTCGACATATTCGATGAGCTTTTCGCCGGCAGGACCGCAACTTTCGTAAAATCCCGGGTAAATGGTGTATTTGTAAGGATTGACGAGTTGGCTCATCTTCATGCCTAAAAGCAGACATTGGCGGTTGCCTTCGGTGATACCGAAACGGCGCAACAACTTCGGCGCAATCTCTCCGCTCTCATCATAAGCGCAGAGTATTCTCTTTGCGGTCTCGATGTCCGTTCCAAACTTGTCGGCTATTTCTTTTTCCCAATATTCGCTGTCGTTGCCGCGTTTGCTGTTCCATGCGTAACGTCCCCACGCCGAGTACCACATCCTGTCGCGGTCTATCTGGAGCTGACGCTCACCGTTGGGCAGTTTGTCGGCTGTGTACGGCCAGTCCCAATAATTAGCCTGAGGATAGAGGTGCAAGCCTTTGGCATTGTGAACGTTGTGCATCGCTTTCATCGTCTTTTCGATAAAAGCCGGTGACGACCAGCGCCAAGGTTCAAGGTTGGCAAGAATATGTACGTTCTCGATGTGAATTGGAGCTGCCGCGGCAAGCTGCCGGTGCGTCTCTCCCCAAGGTCCGCCGGGCTGATATGTGGTCAGCGATTCGCCGGTGTATTTGCTCATTGTGTAAATGTTGGGGTATAAGGGCAACGATTTTTTGAGGACCAACGGTCCGTCGGTGTCGTGAGCGCGCAGGATTATCGGCGGGATGTCGGTGCGACCGGACGCTTTCAGTCCGTCTTTTATGCCCGGAATGATTGTTTCTTTCATCCAAGTAACGTCATCATCGATTGTAGCCATCGCTTCGCCGAGACATACGAGAAAGCCCACATTGGGGTATTTCTGAATGAAAGCGGCGATACTTTTCCTTGTGTAATCGCTGATAAGAGGAGTTATCGGGCGGTTTCGGTCTTGGGTGGAAATCCCGTAATGGTCGGCGAAAGGCTTGGAAACAAGGATGTTATAAAACATCTGGATAACCCTGATACCTCGTTTCGCCGCCTCGGTGGTAAGGAATGTGAACATCTCTTGGTTCTTTTCCATCGTCGCATCGTCAACTTCCGGTGCGAAAGGATAGTCCTCCAATTTCACAAGAGATGCGAAGGGGTGACCGTTCCAAAGGAAAACGGCGTTCATGTTGTCCTCGGCAAGCATGTCGAGATACCGTGTCCAAAGCCCTTTATCGTAGAACCACGGAAAGTTTTCCGGCGTGTAAGGATATTCGTAAACCTTGTGTCCCGGCAGGTAATAAGTCTTTTGCAGACCCACGCAACCTCCACGGATCTTCATTTCCGGCTCTTCCGTTATAGTGTAAATGCCTTCAAGAGAGCCTTTCTGACGGTATATTTCAACCAGCTTGTTTGCTCCGTAGATAGCGCCGGAGGCGTCATTGCCGATTATTGTTATGGTCTTTCCTTTTCGTGTTATTGTAAATCCTTCGGCGGGAAGTCCCTTCGATGCGTCTGCAACATCAATCTTTACGACGTATTTCCCGTCGATTTTATCCAATCGTGACGCCGCATATTCCGTTTGCGGAGATTTCTTCTTAATCTCTGTCTTAACCTTTGCCGATACAGAAAAAGGTAAGCAGAACAAGGCAACAAGTAAAAAACTTTTTATGATTTTCATGCTTCTTGTCGTATGAAAGGTTATTATTTTATTTATTATATTCAACCGTTACGTCGGTGCCGGCAGGGATTTTGACGCTTTTCTTGCCTATTGTCAGCGTGCCGCAACCACCGTCGCTTTTCACCGTTACACGTTGTTTGTCCATTTCAACGTGAACTTTTCCGAACGGAGTGGGCACGTCTCCCTTCATCCATTCCAGTCCGCCGAGCGTCGGACGGACTTCATATTCCGTATATCCGGGCGCTGTCGGACTCACGCCGAGATAGTATTTGCCGAGCAGGTAAACCGGACTTGCGCCCCAGGCGTGGCAAAGGCTCTTGCCGTAAGGTCGTCCGTACATCGTGAGATGCTGCGTTCCTTTGTCCTGAGGATTGTATTTCTCCCAAAAACTGGTGGCTCCTTCGTTTACCATTCCGCCCCAATAATCGCGTATTTCCTCCAAAACCTGTGTCTGTAAGCCCATCAAACATAGCGCTTCAAGTTCGTAAAAGCGCATGTATGGAGTCGTAATTGCTTCTATTTCGGGGTTAAGCATTACAGATTTCATTACGGTCTGCCGCTCTTCTTCCGACAGATAACCGTAAATTATGGCAAACATGTTCGGGAATTTTGTTATCTGTCGGTTCATCACACCGTCTTCGATTGCGTGCATGAAAGCGTTGCGCTCGTTGTCCCAGAATGTCGGTTTCAGTTTGTTGCGCAACGATTTTTCCAGTATGGAGTATTTTTCCACATCGGCGGAGTATTCCTCCGTTGTTATGCTTCCTTGGGGTGGCGATGTCAAAGGATTGTCTCTCAGCACGGTGGCGCAGAGCTTCATCGTCTCCAATGATTTGCAGAGAAGTATCTGTTCGAAACAAAGCGTACCGCGTTTGTGCATCGGAAAGTCCACCCAATCAACGAAAATCCAGTCGTCTGCTTGTCCTTCCGCCATGCCGTCGGCGTTGGTTCGTCCCAAAACATATTGCATCATTGACTGCATGCGCGGGTAAATCTCACGCACGAAGTCGATGTCTCCGGTGTAAAAATAATAGTCGTGAACGGACTTGAACCAATAAAAGGTGTAGTCCATTATGGTGTTAACGTGCGCCGTCACAGGGTCTTTGCCTCGCAACTGGCGTATCGTGCGCTTCACGCATTCGGTGTCAAAGCGCAGATAATAGTTCATCAGATACGACTGAATGGCGTCGCCCGACCACGTCCAACGGTCACGCTTGATACCGTCGACGAAAAATTCGCGTGTGGTAAGGTCCATGGTATAAGCTCCGATGTCCCATATTTTATTCAGAATGGTATCGTTACAGCTGAAATTTCCGCTCTTTTCCATGTCTTGCCGGGCATATTCGTAATCCATTGAAATTTCTTCAAAAGATACGTCTCTTTCCTTTTCGATATATATGAAACGGAAAGCCTTGGAGCCGCCGACGGTTATTTCTGTCTTTGCGGTTGTTTCTTTTACGTACAGTCGGTCAAGGGTTTCACAATGTTCTTTATCCTGCGCCTCTTCACGACTTTCTCCGTAATAAATAAATATGGTGCCTTCGCCTTTTAAGTTCTTGAATTTCAGATAGCCGAAAGTTTCGCGACCGAAGTCGTAAAGTGTTCCGCCGGCAGCAGTATTCTCTTTGTTTGCCGGTTTGTGTTCTTCTCTTTCGAGTCGGAAAAGAGAAGGGGGCGTGTCCTGACTGTCGAAGTTCCATGTGGCGGCAGGCATGTAAACTCCGGATCCGTGAGCCACACCGTTTTCGTCAATCCAAATCTTATCCTCGTAAGTGGCAAGCCATTTGCTGTTCGTCTTTTCTGTTTTTCCGTTGGTGTTGAGAGCGGGCGGGGTTGCTGGATTGTGTTCTTTGAGGGTGATTTTATGGTCTGCGGTAGGTAGGACGTGCG
>CAJMQT010000004.1 GCA_905215655.1 uncultured bacterium
CGTACAGGCAGTTGGGACTCGCAGTAGAAACGCCTATGAATAATGCAGGTTAAAGGCATTCAGTTTTCCAAAAGACCGTCTTTTACATTGCAAAAGGCGGCATTTTACTCTATAAAAGGCGGCATTTTACATTGCAAAAGATTATCTATTGGAATGTAAAAGATTTGCCATTCTCGTTTTTTATTATAATATTTGCACCAGAATTAACGTTTTTATATTAGGATTAATATGCGACGTTCGGTCGCCTAAGCTATCATCAGATTAAATTAAATATCGGAAAACATGTGTGGAATTGTAGGATACATAGGTTATAAAGACGCTTTCCCGTTTCTTATTCAAGGACTGAAACGGCTGGAATACCGCGGTTATGACTCGGCGGGAGTGGCGCTGATCAACGCCAAGGGCGAACTTAACATATACAAGGAGAAAGGCAAGGTAATCAATCTTGAAGACAAGGCAAAAGACCGCGACACGTCGGGTTGCATCGGCATTGCGCACACACGATGGGCAACGCATGGCGAGCCGTCTGCCGTAAACGCCCACCCGCATGTGTCACAAAGCGGCAATCTGGCGCTGATACACAACGGAATAATAGAAAACTACGAAAGTCTGAAAACGTTGTTGACAAAAGAAGGCTACACCTTCAAGAGCTCCACGGACACCGAAGTGCTCGTGCAACTGATTGAATACATGCAGAAGAAGTATGACAAGAGCCTCGAAAACGCCACCATCATGGCACTGCGCATGGTTGTAGGAGCATACGCCATTGCCGTGATAGACCGTACCTGTCCCGACAAAATCGTCGTAGCGAGAAAGAGCAGTCCGCTCGTTATCGGTATCGGCGAAGACCATAAAGAGATGTTTATCGCCTCTGACGCCCTGCCGATGATTGAATTTACCAAGCAGATGGTTTATCTCAACGACAACGAGGTGGCACTTATCAGGCTCGACAAGAAAGTCGAAATAAACAATCTCGACTATGAAGACATAACGCCGGAGGTCAAGGAAGTGAACATCAGTCTTGAAACTTTGGAGAAAGGCGGCTTTCCACACTTCATGCTGAAAGAGATTTATGACCAGCCGAAATGTATCTCCGACTGCATGCGCGGACGACTCCTGCCGCAGGAAAAGCGTATCGTGCTGAGCACGATAAACCTGCACAGGGAACAGCTCCTCAACGCCGGAAGGTTTATAATCGTGGCGTGCGGCACGTCATGGCATGCCGGACTGATAGGCAAACAGCTCATAGAACAGTGGGCCAAGGTGCCCGTTGAGGTGGAATACGCATCCGAATTCCGCTACCGCAACCCCGTCATCATGCCTGACGACGTGGTAATAGCGATATCGCAAAGCGGCGAGACGGCAGACACCTTGGCGGCATTCCAGTTGGCAAAGGACAACGGTGCGCTCTGTTTCGGCATAGTCAACAGCGTCGGTTCGAGCATAGCGAGAGCGTCTGACACGGGCATATACATCCACGTAGGACCGGAGATAGGCGTCGCATCGACAAAGGCTTTCACGGGACAGGTGACCGTCCTGACACTCTTCGCCCTCGCCCTCGGACACGAACGTGGCACAATATCACAGCAGGAATACGAGCAGACAATCCAAGAACTGAGCACCATACCTGACAAGATAAAGAAAATCTTGGAGAAAGATGACGACATAAAAGACATGGCACGCACGCTGACATACGCCGAAAACGCGATGTATATGGGTCGCGGATATAACTTTCCCGTGGCTCTCGAAGGCGCTCTGAAACTGAAAGAGATAAGTTACATCCACGCCGAAGGATATCCTGCGGCGGAGATGAAGCACGGTCCGATAGCGCTGATAGACGAAGACATGCCCGTGGTATTTGTGGCGACGCACCACCAGCTGTACAAAAAAATCATCAGCAACATACAAGAAGTAAAGGCAAGAAACGGCAGAATAATAGCCGTTGTCACCGAGGGCGACGAGGCTGTGACAAAGATTGCGGAAGCGACAATAGAGGTGCCGCCGACCATCGCGACGCTTGCCCCGCTGCTGTCATCCATCCCCTTGCAGCTCATCGCCTACCACGTAGCGGTAGAAAAAGGATTGAACGTGGACCAGCCGCGTAACCTCGCTAAGTCGGTAACGGTGGAGTGATATTTCAGTAAACAAGGTAAGGGCTGACAAGCAGACAGGAAATGAACAATCTTAGAATAATTTTCATGGGCACGCCGGAGTTCGCCGTAGAGACATTGCGCGCCCTCGTAGAAAGCGGTTACAATGTCGTAGCCGTGGTGACACAACCAGACAAACCCGTAGGACGCCATCAGGACACGTTGCAGGCGCCGCCCGTAAAGCAGTATGCCGTGGCTCACGGGCTGCCCGTCTTACAACCGGAGAAGATGAAGGACCCGCAGTTTGTGGAACAACTGAGGAGCTACGACGCCGACCTTCAAGTGGTGGTGGCGTTCCGTATGCTGCCCGAAGTGGTGTGGGATATGCCCCGTTTCGGAACATTCAACGTTCATGCGGCTCTTCTACCACAGTATCGCGGTGCGGCACCGATAAACTGGGCGGTGATAAACGGCGAGACGCAAACCGGCGTTACTACGTTCTTCCTCGACCATGACATCGACACCGGACGGATAATAATGCAGGAGCCGTTCGACATCAAAGACGACTTTAATGTTGAAGACGTCTACGACGGACTGATGGTTCTTGGCGCGCAGCTCGCGATAAAGACTGTCGACAAAATAATAGAAGGTGACGGCTACGTGGAGTCCCTGCCGCAAGAGCAGCTTGTCAAGACCGACACGACGCTGCATCACGCGCCGAAAATATTTAAAGAGACTTGCAGAATAGACTGGAACAAGCCTGCAAAGAACGTCTATGACTTTGTCCGTGGACTGTCACCCTACCCCGGTTCATGGACCGAACTGACCGATCCGGCAGGCAAGACCTCCGTTCTTAAAGTCTTCAAGACAACAAAAACGGACGTCGTTTGCAACGAGACAACGCCCGGAACGGTGCTTATAAAAAACAATCAGATGCTCGTCGCTACCGCCGACCGCTGGCTGCAACTTGAAGAAATACAGCTCAGCGGCAAGAAACGGATGGAGGCAAAGGCTTTCATCAACGGTCTGAGAAGTGCGGAAGGGTACGAGGTGAAGTAAAGAAAAAAAAGCCTCACCCCCGCCCCCTCCCCAAAAGGGAGGGGAGTAATATGCTTTTGTAATATTAACGTTGATTGATTGTTAATTACATGAGTAATTACTCCCCTCCCTTTTGGGGAGGGGTCGGGGGTGAGGCTTTGTTTACTCTCCTCTCTTTTGGGGTCGGGGGTGAGGCTGTTTTTTTACTTAAAATTCGCTCGTGAAATGGAACTTGATGTGCTCAAAGTCTTCCTGAGCCATCTGTAAGACGTAGCTTGAATCGGCAAGGAACACGTCACGACCGTCTTTATCCTTCGCCATATACTGATATTTTCTCTTCTTGAACGCATCCAGCTCGGCGGGGTCGTCAGCCTCTATCCAGCAAGCCTTATAAAGATGTACCGGCTCCCAACGGCACTTGGCGTTGTATTCGTTTTCCAGACGATACTGAATAACCTCAAACTGAAGCTGTCCGACGGTGCCGATAATCTTGCGTCCGTTGAACTGATTGACAAACATCTGCGCCACACCTTCGTCCATCAGCTGGTCTATTCCCTTGTTAAGCTGCTTGCTCTTCATCGGGTCGTCGTTCTCGATATACTTGAACATTTCGGGCGAGAACGAAGGAAGTCCGCGGAAATGAAGCTGCTCTCCGTCGGTCAGAGTATCTCCGATTTTGAATATTCCGTTGTCGGGCAGACCCACAATGTCGCCCGGCCAAGCCTCGTCGATGGTGCTTTTACGCTGAGCCATAAACTGAGTAGGCGATGAAAAGCGTACTGTCTTGCCCTGACGGACATGCAGATATGGCTTGTTTCGCTCGAACTTACCGCTGCAAACCTTGCAGAAGGCGATGCAGGAACGATGGTTTGGATCGATGTTTGCTGTTATCTTAAATATAAATCCTGTGAATTTCGGCTCCTCGGGGTCAACCATTCGCTCTTCCGCTTTCGTCGGTTTGGGACTCGGAGCGATTTCCACGAAACAGTTAAGAAGCTCCTGCACGCCGAAATTATTCAGCGCAGAGCCGAAGAATACCGGTGCGACCGTGGCGCTGCGATAGTCTTCAACGCTGAATTCGGGGTACACTCCGTCCACCAGTTCGAGGTCATCACGCAGTTTGGCGGCATCGTCTTCGCCGATATGCGACTCCAATTCGGAGCTGTTGACGTCAACTTCCACCTTGTCGGTAACGCGCTGTTTGTCAGGCGTAAACAAGTCGAGTTTCTGCTCATAGATGTTATAAACACCCTTGAACTTGACTCCCTGATTGATAGGCCACGACAAAGGGCGGACGTGTATGCCGAGTTCCTGCTCCAGCTCGTCGAGCAAATCGAACGGATCGCGACCTTCACGGTCCATCTTATTGATAAAGATTATCACCGGAGTGTTGCGCATCCGGCAGACGTTCATCAGCTTTCGTGTCTGCGCCTCTACACCTTTCGCGCTGTCGACAACGATGATTGCCGAGTCGACGGCGGTCAAAGTGCGGAACGTATCTTCGGCAAAATCCTGGTGACCGGGGGTATCGAGGATGTTGACTTTGTATCCTTCGTAATCAAACTCCATTACCGACGTTGACACGGAGATACCACGCTGTTTCTCGATGTCCATCCAGTCAGACGTTGCCGTCTTGCGTATCTTGTTGCTCTTTACGGCTCCCGCCACCTGAATTTGTCCTCCGAAGAGCAGGAATTTCTCGGTCAGCGTAGTCTTTCCGGCGTCAGGGTGTGAGATAATCGCAAAGGTTCTTCTTCTTTCTATTTCTTTGTTCATTGTTATTATGATAATCTCTGATTATGAGACAAATCGGACTTATGAGACAAATAAATGCCCGGTGCTTGTTTATTTAATTCTTAATTCTTAAATCTTAATTCTTAATTAATTCTTTGACACACTCTTCAAGGCTCTCTTCCCAATGAGGTATTACAATGCCGTAGGTGTCCTTGATTTTCGTCTTATCGAGCACGCTGTAAGCCGGACGTGTTGCCGGCGTGGGATATTCGCTTGTGTGCAAGGGTTTTACATTACAGGTCTTTATGCCTGCAAGACGGTGAATAGACTTTGTGAAATCGTACCAGCTGCACACTCCTTCGTCAGAGAAATGATATACACCGGGCACAATTCCACGCTCGACAGCGGTCATTATAGCCTTGGCAAGGTCGCGGGCGTAGGTCGGAGTGCCTATCTGGTCGAAGATTACTCCAAGCTCGTCGCGCTCCTGTCCGAGGCGTATCATTGTCTTGACGAAGTTGTTTCCAAAGGTGGAATACAGCCATGCGGTACGTATTATCATCGTGTTCTTGCAGAATTTGCTTACTCCGAGTTCTCCTGCGAGTTTCGTACTGCCGTACACGCTGTCGGGACATGGCGTGTCGGTCTCTACGTATGGCGTGTGTTTGGTGCCGTTGAAGACGTAGTCCGTCGACACTTGGATGAGCCATCCGCCGCGTTGTTCGATGGCGTTGGCGAGATATGCCGGCGCCTCCGAGTTAAGGGCGGTGCATAGCTGCTTGTTGCTTTCCGCCTTGTCCACGGCGGTATAAGCGGCGCAGTTTATTATTCCGTCTATCAGGTTGTCGTTGACGAAGGCGTCGATTGCCTGCCGGTCGGTTATATCAAGCTCTTTAACGTCTGTGTTGAAGAAGCGATGTTGGGGATAATTCTTCTGTAACAGTTGTATTTCGTTACCCAACTGACCATTACATCCGGTTACCAATATATTCATAAAAAATACTTCCTTTCTTATTTAAACAAATAAAATCAATCAAATTCAAGCGGTTCCTGCTTATCTTTAAGATAATAGTCGGAGAGCATTCCTATAAAAGTTGTAATCTCTTTTATTGCGTGCTCGGTGTCGGGACTTATCGTTTTCTTCTGCAATCGCAACATCATTACGCCGTAGAGGGCGTTGAAGCAGGTCTCAATCTCGTTCTCGCTGCTGTCCGTTCCGCGTTTTCTCAGTTCCACGATGAATGGCAACACCTTGTAATATTCGCTGCTGTAAAAGGGATATTTGGCGCTGCCGAGCAACCGTGCGTTGAGCTCTGACAGTTGCTGCATCACGATTTTATTGATTTGCAGATGTCCGCTTTCACGACATCCTTCGCCGTTCATCATCCTGACAAGGTTGCCGTACCAGTCGGCAAGCTCTTCCTTGCGTTCCTCATCGTAGTCAAAGCGGTCGATATACTCGTGGCGGATGCGGCTCAGGCTGCATCCGTAAGCCCTGATGATGTCCTCCACCTGCCACATGTAAAGCAGGTATTCGGCAATGCTTTTCTTTCTTAATTCTTGCGATATGAACATATTTTTGAGAATTACAGATTGTTGTCCGACGGCACGTTCCGCGCCGTTCACGACGACGCGGAAAGCATTTCGGCTAATAATTGAACGTGTAAAGGTTGAACACCGTACCCAGAAGCACGATCAGCGAGAAGATTATCACAATGCTGCCGATTATCCGGTTGATGATCACGATGCTGCTGTTTTCAAACTTGTTGCGCACTTTATCGATGAGCCATGTCAGCCCGAACCACCACAACAAGGCTCCGCAAATGATACTGAGGTAACCGACGCACATGTAAAAAGGCTGTTTCGGAATGACGAAAGCAAACTGTGCGAAGGTAGCCATGAAAAGGAATATGATAAGCGGATTTGACAGCGTGACAAGGAAAGCCGTGATACAGTTGTTCACCAGCGTGCCTTTCTTGTTGCTGCTGACATGAATTTTCTTCATCGGGTCAGAGCGGTAGCAGTATATTCCGAAGCCCATCAGCATTACGCTGCCGAGGATTTGCAGGAAGAAGCGGTTGTGGTTGTTACTCACCAAGTCCATGACGAAGCTCATGCCAAGCCCCGTTATCAGTGCGTAGATAAGGTCGCTGACCGTCGCTCCTATGCCTGTGACAAAGCCATACCATCTGCCTTTGTTGAGCGTTCGTTGGATACAGAGCACACCGACGGGTCCCATAGGAGCCGAAGCGATGATACCTATGAGAATGCCTTTAAATATCCAGTCGAGTATGTCTAAATGAAACGGAAATGGCATAACGCCTGCAAAATTGCTATTTTTTTATGAGAAGAACAAATTTTAATGACAAAACTTTGTGGCACTAACCTTTTTTGATACTTTTGCAAAACGTTGATTTTTAATCCAAAAACTTCTAAATATGATTTCACAACCTACAAAACCTTTTGTCATAGGTCTTGACCTTGGCGGCACAAACTCTGTTTTCGGCATAGTTGACAGCCGCGGAGACATCAAGGCAACTTCCGTTATAAAGACTCAGGCTTATGATAACGTCGAGGAATATGTCGACGCCGCAATCGATGCACTGCAACCGATAATCGACATGTCGGGAGGTCTTGACAAGATAAAGGCAATGGGAATAGGTGCGCCGAACGCCAATTTTTACAACGGGACTATTGAATATGCACCGAACATAGGCTGGGCACACGACACGGTTGTACCTCTTGCACAGATGTTTTCCGAGCGTCTGGGCATTCCCGTCGCCATGACAAATGACGCCAACGCCGCCGCAATAGGCGAAATGACGTATGGCGTGGCGCGCGGAATGCGCGACTTTATCGTGCTGACACTCGGCACGGGAGTAGGCTCGGGAGTAGTTGTCAACGGACAACTGGTGTACGGCTACGACGGCTTTGCCGGCGAATTGGGACACGTCATAATGCGTCGTGAGAACGGACGACCCTGCGGATGCGGTCGCAACGGCTGCCTCGAAACATACTGTTCGGCAACGGGCGTGGCACGCACGGCACGCGAAATGCTGTCAATGAGCGAGCGACCGTCACTCCTGCGCGAGCTTAATCCGGAAGAAATCACGTCGCTCGACGTGGCGATAGCTGCCGGCAAAGGCGACGAGTTGGCACAAGAGGTATTCAGCTTTACGGGCAACATGCTGGGCGAGGCATGCGCCGACTTCACCGTCTTCTCTTCTCCGGAGGCGTTCATCTTCTTCGGCGGACTGACAAAGGCGGGCAGCCTTATAATGGATCCGATAGAAAAGAGTTTCAACGAGCATGTATTCCCGCGTTGGAAAAACAAAGTGAAATTCCTTGTCAGCGGACTTGAAGGCTCGTCGGCCGCCGTCCTCGGAGCGAGCGCCATAGGCTGGGACATACAAGGATAAACGCCGGTCTGCATACAGAGCATATTCCACAGGTGTGCGATATGTCGCACTTACAATTTTAAAAGGTAAGCTTTTACCTCCTGAAAGACCGTCTTTTACACGCTAAAAGGCGGTCTTTTGCATGCTGAAAGACCGCCTTTTGGAAATCAATGGTTTGCCGATAAAAGCCGTAAGTAAAAGTTATGAAAATATTACGGATTGTAAGAAAAAGCGTTATTCACCGTTATTGTCCGTCCGTCGGCGTCGCGGCTGGACGTTCCGACCGTTATTTCGTATTTTCCTTCTTGCACGCGCATGGTGTTTGACTGTGCATCCCACCACTCGAAGGCGTCGCTCGGAAGACTGATTTTGACGTCTTTCATCTCGCCGGCTTTAAGTTCCACGCGACTGAAACCGCGCAATGTCTTATGCGGTCCCTCTGCATCGCCCACCTTTTTAATATAAAGCTGTACCACCTCGGCACCTTCGCGACGTCCCGTATTGGTTACTTTCACCGTCACAAGACCATGTGTCGGGTCGTAAACGGGCTTGCCGACAGCAAATGTAGTATAGCTCAGTCCGTAGCCGAAGGGGAACAGCGGCTCGCCGTCAAAGAAACGATAGGTGCGCCCGCGCATGTCATAGCAGTCGAAAGGAGGCAGCTGGCTGTCGTCCTTATAGAACGTCACAGGCAGTTTGCCGCAGGGGTTGAAGTCGCCGAAGATTACGTCGGCAACGGCATGTCCGCCTTGTTCGCCCGGATACCAAGCCTGTAATATAGCGTCGCAGGTCTCCGTCTCGGGTGTGAGAGCCACGGCGCTGCCGCTGCAATTCACTAAAATGATTTTCTTGCCGGCGGCGTGTAATGCTTTAAGGATGTCGCGCTGCACCTGCGGAAGTTCGATGCTCGTGCGGTCGCCGTCGTCAAATCCGGGTGCCGTCACGCGTGCCTGCTCCTTTTCGAGATTGGGAGATATTCCGCCGACGAATATCACCGTCTCCGCGTCTGCCGCCATCCTGACAACATCCTGCACCGTGTTCGTCGCGCCGCAAGCGGTCTCCATCTGCAACGTAGTACTTCCGTCCTCAGCCTCCTTCGCCTGTCCGATGCGGCTTTCAGCCGTGTTCATGTCAGTAATTCCGCACGCCTTATGATACGCCACCTTGCCTATTTTGCTCTCGATTCCTTCAAGCACGGTAACCGAATGTGTCGGTTTGCCGAAATATATGCCCCAAAGCATGGTCGAGTCGGCAGCGTTGGGACCCATCACCACTATCTTCCCGGCGTCCATTTTCAGCGGAAGTATGTTGCCCTTGTTCTGCAACAGTACCATCTGTTGGCGTGCCATCTGCAACGCAAGCTCCTTATGCGCCTTGCAGGCGACGACACTTTCGGGTATCTTTGTCCATTCCACGAGCGAGTCCGGGTCGAAATCGCCCAGCTCGAAGCGTCCTTCCAACAGTCGCCTTACGCTCACATCAATCTGCTCTTCGCTGATATATCCAGCCTTTACGGCGTCGGGCAGACACTTATAATTTGAGCCGCACTCTACGTCGGTGCCGCTGATTACGGCTTTTGCCGACGCCGACGCCTCGTCCTTTGACACGCCGTGGCGTCCCGGACGCCAGAAGTCGCCGATCGCTCCGCAGTCGCTCACCACCAAGCCGTCAAACTTCCATTCGTCGCGGAGTATCTGTTGCAAGAGCCTGTTGCTGCCGCAGCATGGCTCGCCCTCGAACCTCTGATAAGCGCACATCACCTCCTTCACGCCGCCATCCTGCACCAATGTCTTGAATGCCGGCAGGTAAGTCTCCCACAAATCGCGGGCGGACAGGTCTTCGATGTTGAATGAATGGCGTATCTTCTCGGGACCGCTGTGCACGGCAAAGTGCTTTGCGCAGGCGTAAAGTTTGCGGTATCGGCTGTCCGCCGGTCCTTGCAGACCGCGCACCACGGCAAGTCCCATGCGGGCGTTCATGTACGGGTCTTCGCCGTAAGTTTCCTGTCCTCTGCCCCAACGCGGGTCTCTGAATATGTTGATGTTGGGCGTCCAGAACGACAGACCTTGGTATTTGCCCACACGTCCCGTCTTTCGCTGTGCCGTGTTCTTGGCTCTCGCCTCGTCGCTCACCGCCGTATAGATGCGTTCGAGCAGTTCGTCGTCGAACGAAGCCGCCATGCCGATGCACGAGGGGAAGACCGTGCTGTAACCGTTGCGCCCCACCCCGTGCAGCGCCTCGCTCCACCATGCGAACTCGGGAATGCCGAGTCTGCTGACAGCTTTCGAGCGGTCGAGCATGACGGTCATCTTCTCTTCAAGCGTCATGCGGCGGCACAGGTCGGCGGCGCGCTCCTTCGGCGTGAGATTTGGGTTCTGATAAGGATATTGTTGGGCAAAAACGGTGGTTGCAGAGACCAGAAGTAAGGTCAGGATTGACTTTCTCATTATGGGGGAAAAGGTTATGTTAATTGTATTAGAAAATGTAAAGTAGTACAGAAGTGTAGGAGTTTAGAATTTTGGGAGTGCAGAAGTAAGAAGTACAGAAGTTCAGGAGTACAGAAGTGCAGACAAATGTCTTTGAGGATAATAAAACTATGGTAATGTCTGCACTTCTGTACTCCTGCACTTCTGTACTCCCAAAAAAAATTCTGTACTTCTGAGCTTCTGTACTCCTTAATTTATTTGTTCACTACAAACTTTTTGCCGTCGCGGATATATATTCCTTTAACGGGACGAGCCACCTCGACACCTTGCAGATTATAGATCTTACCGTTGCCGGTCTTGTCGGCAAAGACGCTATTTATGCCCGACGAGATTACTCCTTTCAATGTAATGACCCATGCGGCTTGCGCTCCTCCGGCGGTAAACGACAAAGTGCCGACGGCCGGAGTGGCGAGGTCTATCGAGCGGGTGGCAAGCGTCGGCGTGGCGCCTCCTGCCGGACGACCGGGGAAGACGTATGACGTTGCGTCGTATGACGTGCCGTTGAGGTTGGCGACATAGCACTCTTTGTTGTCCTCATTGCCGTAGCCGGTGAACACGGCTGACGTTATTGCAACGTTCTTAGGCAGATTGACGATAAACTCAACGCCCTTGCTGTACTTTATGGTGTTTAGTTTCGCCGTGGCGTAACCTTTTGAACTGACGTTCGTTATGGTGCATCCGTTGTCGAAGGTCCATTCCGTTGCGTCGACAGCACATGTAGCCGTTGCAGACGAAAGGGTGTAATTTACGGGATCGCCCACGCCCGGCTCATAGCCTGTTCCGGTGTAATCGCCCGTTATCGTAGCCTCGTACTGCGTCTCGAAGTACTTGTTCGCGGTTTTTGAATTGGTTATCTTGCAACCGTTCTTGAACTCAACGTCGCAGAAGGCGAGGAACATTCCCTTCTGAGCCTCTATCTGAACGTTGTCGAAAACGACGTTCTTCACATGATAATCAGCCTGCGGCAGACCGTAGATGTATATCGGGAAGTTTGCCTTGGCGCTGGAATTATAAGGCGTTCCGGTAGACAGCACGTTCTGAATGAGAATGTCATGGAATTTAGGCGTCTGCGAGTTGTAGGCTATCTGCTCCTTTGACGCCTCGCTGGGCAGGGGTTTTGTGCTCTTGTTATACCAGCACTCGATGTAAACGGGGTTCTTGACGCCCGTCATGGTGCAGTTGCGGAAGATGAGGTTATACACGCTGCCGCTGCGTCCGTCTTGTGATTTGAGGCGGAAACCGCAGTCCGTTCCATTGAATGTACAGTTTTCGTAGATGATATCGTGCAGGTTTTCGGTGAAGCTGCCTATCGACGCTCCGTGTCCATCGCCGAAAGTACAGTTCCAGACATGCACGTATTGCGCGTCGGTGTCGGCAACCACGTTGTCGTCGCCGGTGCTGATGTCACAGTTGTAGATGTTGATGTAAGGTCCCCACATGGGTATTCCGTCCGTGTTGTGCGACTTCTGAACGTCGGTTGCGGATGAAGAGGGGTTGCGGATGATGATGTCGTGCACCGTTGCATGACTTGCATTTCCGCTTTGGCTGATGGTAAGGTTTACGCCCGGGGCGTTCTGCATTTTGAGGTTCTTCACGAGGAAGCGGCTGCCCTTCTTGAAGCGTATCATAGCTCCGCGGCTTATCGTATTGTCAAGCTCATAAGCCTTCCACCATGCCTCGCCCTGTCCGTCGATGATGGAGGTGTTCTTGTCTTCGCCCTCTATCACCACGTCGGTAATCGACACGTTGCCGTTGCTGATAAAGTTGTCATAGCTCGTTTTGGTCGACGTCTTCGACATATAAGGATATGTTCCGTAAGGAAGCATTTTCAAAGTGGCGCCTGCCGCAAGGTGCAGGATTGTCTTTGATTTCAGCGTTATCGGTCCGCACAGCCATGTTCCGGCAGGAATGACCACCTTGCCGCCCGTAGATGGCACGGCGTTAAGCGCCGCTTGAATAGCCGTCGTGTTGTCGGCTGATGTCACGGACGCGCCGTAAGCTGTGATGTCGAATGTGTTTGCCTCCGTGATTTCGGGCAGTACGGGCAGCTGGACAGCCGTCCATCCTTCCGGCGTATTCTGCTCGGCGGCCTCGTTTTCAACTCCGTCGGCTCGTGCCTGCAACGCAAATGCCGACATTAACATCATGGACATGCCGAGAAAGAGCATGTTCAGGATCGATTTGTTCGTTTCTCTCTTCATAATATTTTCAAGTATTTGTTTTATTGTTTTTCTTTATCGCGGTTACCGTTGTCGCGGGTCGGCATGTCTTTCCGCTGCGTATGTGTGTTCGTGCGGCAGGCATGTCGTTTCTCATGGTTCTACGATGCAAAATTAATAAAAAATCCATTGACAGACAAGGAGTTTCATGTTGTAAGTTCAGATAATTTGTTCTTCACTCTTAATTTTCATAACCGATTGCAGTTTGCCCGAACCATGTTTCACCGTAACGAGCTGTCTGCAAGCATTTTACCGTGAAGGATGAAAAACACTATTCATAAACGTTCACACGGAGAAGGCTTCATCATTCACTGCATATCGCTGTCAACCAACGACTTATACAACCGTGAAGGTGTGAAACACGATTTAGAAAAATATTTTTAGAAGTTATGGAATACCGACAAAATAACTCTTTTGCATCTTTACTGCATTCTTATTTTCCAAAAGAGCGCATTTTACATTACAAAAGACCGCCTTTTGCAAGGTAAAAGACCGCCTTTTGCAAGGTAAAAGACCGCCTTTTACAATGCAAAAGGCGGTCTTTTGGAAAACAAGAAAACGGACACCGCAAAATACGATGTCCGTTTTCATTAAAGTATAACCATTTTGTCGGTTGCCGGGTTACGTTAACCGACACATTATCAAGAGATTACTCCGTGCGCCAGCGCGGGTCGCCGATGGGCAGATTGGTCGTATTCGGCTTAAAGCTGAAATTGCCGTTTGCCGGATCAACGAACAGCTCGTCTGACGAGTAATGAAGTTCGTTGACATCGGTTATCTTCTTGAAGAAGTCGGTGGTCTTGTAACAGTCGGTGTAAGTAGGAACGACATTGGCACGTACGGTCTTTGATGTCGTGTTGTCACCCTGCAATCCGAAGAGGCAGTTTTCGAACGAGATGCTGCGGCAACCGAAGTCAGCGGCATTGAAGTCGATGATGTATTGGCTGTTGCCCACCCAGTTGTAGAACGTTGAATTCTTGATGGTGATGTCGCCGCTCATCGTTGCCTTCTCACTGTAAATAAAGCACTTGCCGGCTTTCACAACACCGTTGAAGGTACATCCGTCGATAAAGATATTGTTGATTATCGAACCGCCCTTACCGTCGGTGTCCATGTGGATGAACGAATAACCGGCAGAGATATTTGTGAAGACGGAGTTGATAAGGTTCAACTTGTTGAAAATCTTTGCCGATGCAGCGTTCTGTACGCGGAAGAAGGTCGTCGAGAAGCCCGTGAGAGAGCAATCGTCGAAGGTGAACTCTTCAACGTTACATGCCGAACTTTGGTTGAGGAAGTAGCCTGCGCCGCCGTCAACGATGTTCACATTCTGGAACTTGATGTAAGCGTGAGAACCTGTCACATCGATGTTCTTGATAAACTTCATCGTCGGTTTATCGCCGCCTGCAAGTCCGAAGAATGTTACAGACATGCCCGTAGGTATCTTGATATTCGACGGAGTGCCGTCTTCGCCCGTGCCATAGAATTTCACCTCTTGGTTTGCATTGAGGGCGATTGTCACGCTGTAATTGTTCGGATCGCCGGCAACAGCCTTTGCCTGTTCGGAAAGGTCGTTGATAAGTACCTGATCGATTACTGTGGCTGCCGGATCGAGAGTGTACTTGAAGTCGGCTGCCGGCATGACTGCCGCCGTGCTTGCAGATACAGATCCGCGCTTAGCGTCGTTGTAATAGATGGCGATGGTGTAGGCCGTCGACGGGTTAAGACCTGTAACGGTGTAGCAACCTGCCGCTTTTGCAGCGTCGTCAAGCATGATCTTCATCGGCTCAACGCCTTCCTCTTCCGTTCCGTCTGATACTGTGAGATGTGTGACTTCCTTCGTCGCATCCCATCTTACAGTTATAGAGTTTTCGCCGCGGTCAGCGTCGGCAACGTCGTACATAATCTGCTCGGCGTCGGTCTTGAAAGTCATCTTGGTGTCAGTTGCGTAATGCACCCAACGGCTTGCCGTCTTGTGAGAAGAGATGGCGCGTATTCGCAGATAATACTCCGTGTCGCCGATAAGTCCGGTGATGGTGCAGGGACTTGTCTCTGTCTCGAAGTGGAGCACGTTCTCTGAGTTGTCCCACTCCTCGTCAGAAGCGAAAGCCTCTGATGTAACCTCTATCTGGAAAGCCTCGGCTCCCTTTGACTTCATCATTCCGGCGTCGAAGGACACTATGGCGTCAGTCGTTCCCGCGGCAACAGATAGCGAGGTAGCGCTGAAACAACGGTCGAAAGCCGGGTCGATCTCCCAGTCCATCGTGTCGGAGCAAGAAAACAGCGTCATTGCAAGCGACAAGACAGCTAAAACTGAATATTTTATTCTTTTCATTGTTGTCTGTGATTTAAATTAATTAAAAACCGTATGAGTTTTCAAGCGAGCCTCTTGAATCTGCGATTGTGGTTGAGTAAATCGGCAGGATGTAACGGTTCGCTACTCCATGTGAAGGCAACGCGGGTGTGCCGTCGATGCTTTCGCCAACGAGACCGGCGCTGATGAGCGGCAGGTTGGTAGACCATTGTGTGTTAGCCTGTTTCTTCTCTTCCGTCTCGAAACCTGCGCCTGTTGCTTTTCCTTCAAAGTCAGCAGGTGTTTTTCCCGTACCGTCAATTCCGTACCACATGATGGTGTGCTCGGCAATGCGTGTCTTTGAAGCGTCGGTGTAGTTGAAGTAAATCTCGGTAGGCCATGACAGACAGTTCTGATCGTAGTCTCTCTTAGCCTCGGCAATCTTGGTTGCAAGCAGTCCCCAGCGTACAAGGTCCCATTTGCGGATACCTTCGCCGCAAAGTTCCCATGCGTGTTCTTTTACAATATCGTCGAAGAACTCTGCCTGTCCGTGATTGGCGACAGCTCTGAGGAAATTGTCTGTATCGAGTGACTTGTCCGAATTAAACTTCTTGACAGCACGGTTGTGAACCATGGCGAGAGCCTCCTGAGCCGTAATGCCTGCGTCGCCCTGATAGTGTCCGGTCGGTCCGGCAAGCTCGTTGAGCACTTCTGCATAAAGAAGGAGCAGCTGTGAATAACGCATCTTGACAGGGTTGATACCGGTCATCGTCTTATCGTTCTTAGCCTTTGCAGCCTCGAGCCAGTCCGCACCCATCCACTCGGGACGCCATTTACCTATATTAATAGAGAACGGATTTATCTTCTGTTTGTTTACATCCTTATCTCCGATTGATTCAACCGTCTTTCCATCGCTCTCACAATACAAAACCGGACAACATGTCACGTTGCGGCGAACAGAGTCTGACGGCTCGAAAGAGTAAAGGAATGTAGCAGTTGTGCTGAGTTTTCCTGATGAGTTTCCTTTCTGACCGAAGGTTGAAGTTGCGCCGTTGATACGTTTTCCGACAGTATAACCCAACTCTCCTGTAACGTCAAGAAGCATAGGAAGTTCGAAGATATTCTCTTTGTAGATAACATCAAGCTGACGAGAGCATACGCCCTTCCACTCCTCGCGGAAGTCAGGATTCATTGCATGAACGCCGCTGTTGATTACTTCCGAAAGTTTTACAAGCGCTTTTTCATACAGAGCCTTGCGGGTCTCTGCGTTCGGGCGCTGTGTGGGATAGGTGGGATCAGAGAACGAAGGCAGTGTCTCATAACCTTCTTTCGCGTGTTCACGGATTGCATATCCGGCGCGAGTCAATGCCACCTGAGCATAGAGAGCGCAAGCGTAACCGCGTGTGACGTGCTCGGTGGTGTAACCGCCGTTGCCCGCCCAAGGCAGAAGGGTTGCAGCCTCTTCAAGGTCAACCATCAAAGCGTCGAGGATTTCATCTCTGTCCGTCTTGCCGTTGTAAGCATTTCCAAGATCGGGTTTTGTCGATTCCATTTTGAAAGGAACATCTCCCCACAAACGAACCAATTCAAGATAAAGCAGCGCACGAAGCGTAAGAGCCTCTCCCAAATAATATTTCATAGAGGTTTCTCCGGCAATCGAGCTGTTGCGGATACCCTCGACAGCGAGGTTGCAATATTCGATGCAGCCGTAAATACGGCTCCATGTCCTGCCGATATTTGCCCATCCGTTGGCGGTTCCATTGTAGTTCATGTAACCGCGTTCGGTCGGAGTGGTCGAGTTAGCTCCCAAACCGTCGATAAGTTCGATGTCCGTATTGGCGGGATAAGATATGCTCATACGATTGGAATACATATCGTCCTGACCGAATTCTCCATAGATTTTGTTTATCTCCAAGCCCGTGAAGTAAGAAGAGTTGAAGACATTTTCTTTGCTTTGAGCCGACGGTGACTCTTGATCAAGGAAATCAGAGCAGCTTGTAAACATGACGCCTAATGAGAGGGCGGCAATTCCTAAAATCTTTTTCATATATTGTTTCTCTCTTTTCTGTTATGTTAGAATGTTACATTTATACCTGCCACGAACGAACGGCTCTTGGGATATGCGGCGTAATCGATACCCGGAGTCATCGGATTGCCCTTTGAAGAGGTATCAACTTCGGGATCGTAGCCCGAGTAGTCGGTGAAGCAGTAAACATTGTAAGCGGTGAAGTATACTCTTACGCTTTCGAGCCAGAGTTTCTTAACCCAATTCTTCGGCATCGTGTATCCAATGGTAATATTGTTGATGCGCAGGAATGATGCGTCTTCAAGATAATTGTCAAGGATTACCATCTTGGTGTTTGCAGTCGGGTTCCATACTCTCGCACCGCTGTTGAGTTCGTTCAAGCGAGCCATCACACCTTCCGCTCCGCCGTAATAATCGACTGTTGCGGTAGAGATGCTACGTCCGAGGTTAAGACCTGTCTGGGGGTCAATCCATGTATAACGGTTTGCCAAGTTGTAATCGTTGATGATATTGAAGCCCCATCTCTCGTTTGTCATGAATGAAGCACCTTGTGCTGTTGCGTTGTAAACCTTGTTTCCGAGAGAGTAATTGCAGAATACGTTGAAGTCGAAGTTACCAGCCTTGGTCTTGACCATTCCGTCAAATCCGAAACCACCGGTAACCTTGGGAACGGTGTTGCCGAGACGTTGGTAAACCGGCTTGCCGTCTTCGTCGCATGCAACTTTTGCCACACCGGGATAAAGATTACCGTTGAAGAGAGAGTAAGAATCGTCCTTTACGTCTGTATAAATAGGTGTACCGTCTGCGTTGAAGCCACCGATGTGTCCGTCGGCTGCCGTTGCGAGGCGCCAAGTTGTTCCGTTGAGAACGAGGTCGCCTGTACCTGTTGCGGGATTGAAGACGGTGTAGAAGCCGTTAGACTTGTAGCCCCAAAGCTCGCCGAGGCGTCCGCCTTCTTCAAGGAGGAAGTCACCCTTGCCTTTTGTTATCATCGTTCCGCCCCAAGATGAGGTTTCATAATGAGCGCCACCGGCAAGTTCATCAATCTTGTTTGAGTTGTAAGAGATGTTGAAGTTGAAGTTAAGATTTACGTTCTTGTTATCCAAGATCACTACGTTTGTAGCAAGTTCGACACCCTTGTTTGATGTTGAGCCAACGTTCTGATACTGTCTTGAATAACCCGTTGCGTCGGGGATGGTCTGCAACATGAGCAGGTCGTCGGTCGTATTCCAATAGAAATCCAAAGTACCGCTCACACGTCCGCGGAAGAATCCGAAGTCGATACCAAAGTTGCGGGTCGTGGTTGTTTCCCATTTCAGATTAGGATTGTAAAGCACGTTATTGCCACTTGCCTTATACAGTTCCAACATTCCGCTGTTAACCTCAGTTGTTCCATTGCTGAAGCCCGGGTGTTTACCCGTGTTGTCTGACATGATAAATGTAGGAGTAAGCATTCCCGAGGGGATGCGGTTGTTACCTGCCGTTCCGAAACTGAGACGCAGTTTGAGGTTTGAAAGCCAAGAAGAAGCGCCCTTCATGAACTTCTCGTCAGACATACGCCATGCGAGAGCCAATGAGGGGAACAAGCCCCAGCGGTTGTCTTTTGCGAATTTAGAAGAACCGTCCTCACGAAGTGTGAAGGTAAGGAGGTACTTGTCCATCATTGTGTAATTGATACGTCCGAAGAAAGAGAGCATGTTCTCGTTCTCGTAAATCTTGGAAGTATTTCTTAACGGAGTCTCAGCTGCGTTGGTAAATGACAGGATCTGGTCGATGGAGAAATCGACGGGGAAGTTTACCGACGTGTTTGTTCGTTGCGTCTGCTTGTCCGAACTCCACTCGTGACCGATCATCACGTTGATGTGGTCGCGTCCTTTGAAGAGCTTGTTGTTATCGTAAGTCAGGGTGTTGGCGTTACGCATCGTCTTGTACTCGTCTCTTACGAAATAAGCCTGCGGACGACCGCTATAACCGAATTTAGAGTTTACGGCGCCTGATGCTGTCCAAGCCTGATCGGTGTCGTTGTATTTCCAACCATATCCGAACTCAGTCTTTGCCGTCCAATGCTTGAACGGTTTCCATGTAAGAGAAGCGTTGTAATTCTGCTGGAAGCGGGTCTGAAGCTTGTAAGTACCGTCAAGACGCTCTGTCGGAGAGCGGCGTGATGAACTTGTGTTCTCGTCGTCGCTGTCGTCAGAGTCTGAGAGTTCAGTAATCGGAGCGTAGGTGATTGTCTGCGCAACGATAGAGTTTGAGGCGTTGGAGTCGTTGGTATCGGCACCACCGTTAAGTCCTCTGATCTTCTGATGAGCCATACGTCCGTTGAAGTCGAAGGTCAACCATTTGTTGATTTTTGCCTGCAACTTGGCACCGACATTGTCCTTGTTGTAGCCCGACTTGCTCATGATGCTGTTCTCTTGGTTATGAGAATAGCTGACGTTGTACTTGAACTCTTTTGTACCGCCGCTGACGTTGGCGTTGTAGATTGCCTGTGTTCCGGTGTTGCCGAACACTTCGTCCTGGAAGTTATGACCGGGCACCGACTTGTAGATGTCATAGTCCCAGTAATTTCCATAGTTTCCGCTGCCGAGGTTGGTCGGTCTGTTGCCGCGGCTGAAATACTCATACTGGTACAAAGCGTACTCGTAGGGATTGAGCACGTCAATCTCTTTTGCGAGTTTTTTCCATCCGTAGCTTGCGTTGAAGTTGACTTGTGTCTTGCCTTCCTTACCGCTCTTTGTGGTGACGATGATTACACCGTTGGCACCGCGGGCACCGTAGATAGCCGTTGAAGAAGCGTCTTTCAGCACGTCGATACTCTGAATTTCGCTCGGTGCGATGTCGCTGATGCTTGAAACGGGGAAGCCATCGACAATATAAAGAGGTGAGTTGTCCTGCGACAACGAACCGCCTCCACGCACGCGGATCTTGATTTCCGCATCGGGCGAACCTTCGGTGGTGGTGATGTTCACACCTGCCATCTTACCGGTCATTGCCTCCGTAACGTTGGATACAGGGATGTTTTCGATTTGTTTTGCGTTAACCGAAGTTACCGCACCGGTAAGGTCTTTCTTCTTGACCGTACCGTAACCGATTACGACCACGTCGTCGAGCGCCGTAGCCTCGTCTTCCATGGTCACGTTAATGACGCTCTTGCCGGCTATTTTCACCGTCTTTGTCTTCATTCCGATGTACGTGAACTGAAGCTCTTTGCCGTTTGAAACGTTGATGGTGAAGTTTCCGTCAAGGTCGGTGACGGCTACGTTTTTCGTGCCTACCTCCTTAACCGAGGCGCCGATAATCGGCTCGCCGCCCGAGTCTTTCACATTTCCTTTGATTGTCTGTGCCGAGAGGGATGTCGCCATGAAAGCGAACAGCGCAAGCAGCACAGTCCGAAAAGTTTTCAAATTACCAGACATAAATGTTACTAATTAAATTATTTAATAAATATAAAAAATCAAACACGAAACCACGGGTTTTCACAAACACGTTTGAAGCAGATGAAAATGCACCGGGATTGAGCCAATCCGACGCCACAAGTTTACCAGACAAGAATAATTTTCACTGCTCGGTTTTAATTTGTTTTACTTTTATAAGTTCTTAGTTGTTTGAATAGTTCGTCCTGCAAAGATATGAATAATATTTATATTTGCAAAGAAAAATTATTAATTTTAAAATTCGTATAAATCCGTCGGGAGGTTTCAGTATGGGGCGGGAAACGCGTGTGGCGGCGTCCGTAAACGTTTGCAAAAGTTTCGGTTTCCTGCCTTTTCACATCGGCTGATTTATAAATTTGTTTATAAAAGTTTAGTTTATAAGTCATTTTGAGAGCCGCACAAGAAATATAATGACAAAACCGCGATTATTTAAGGCTTTTCTTTATCTTTGCCGTATGGGTTGTCGACCTTTCTGATTGCATGATGTTCAATTAACTTTAACCAAATAAAATAAAAAGATGAAAAAGTATTTAGCAGAAATGGTGGAAACTATGGTTCTCGTACTTATGGGTTGCGGCACGGCTGTCAGCCTGAATTGCGGAGTTGACACAGCGTCAGTGGTAGGCACGGCGATGGCAATCGGTCTTTCGCTGATACTGGTTCACCTTGTCTGCATCCGTTATACCAGCACATCGGTCAACCCTGCACGCAGCATCGGTCCGGCTCTCTTCGCTCAGGGCGAGGCGCTGTCGCAGTTGTGGATATTCATCGTCGGTCCGTTTATCGGCGCTTGCATCAGTACCGGCATTTGGAAGATGATAGAGGAAAAAGACTGATACGAAATAGACAGGCGGAAGGAGTTGACGCACAGAAGACTTCTTCCTGAACATTAAATACACATCCTGCACCACGCATCAAAGATATTTTTGCGTGATGCAGGATGTCTTTTTGTATATTCGTCTGATTTATTCGGGAAGACATTTCAATGAGTAATATTCCGTAACAAGTCTTGCATCGCTCTAAAAGTAACAATCTGCAACATTTCAAGACGTTTTCCTTACAGTTTTCATAGACAAACGACGGTTTTCCAAAAGGCGGTCTTTTACCTTGTAAAAGCTTGCCTTTTGGCGTGCAAAAGACCGCCTTTTGCAAGGTAAAAGCTTACCTTTTAAAATCGTAACCACGGCGTTTTGGAAAATTGAAAATTGAGAATTGAAAGTTGAGGATATGAATTATAAATAAAAAATTCTCACCTTTTATTATTGCATAAAATAAAATTCGCTATATTTGCAGTTCGTGAAAAGAGACCGCGGTATTAACGGATAACACACGAAAAATCTTTTATTATAAATAAGGAATGAACAGAGAGGAAGATATAAAACGCGCCGTCGAGACGATGAGGAAAGGCGGCGTGATACTTTATCCTACCGACACGGTATGGGGAATAGGCTGCGACGCAACCAACGCCGACGCCGTGGCGAAAGTGTACGAAATCAAACGCCGGCAGGACTCGAAGGCAATGATTTGTCTGGTCGACTCCGACGTGCGTCTGCAACGCTATGTGCGCAACGCGCCGGAGGTAGCATGGGACGTGATGGAGCTGGCGACAAAACCCACGACGGTAATCTTCGACAACGCCGTAAACCTTGCGCCTAACCTCACGGCGGAAGATGGCAGCGTGGCGATACGCATCACGCGCGAAGAGTTTTCAAAGGAGCTTTGTTACAGATTTCAAAAGCCCGTGGTGTCGACAAGCGCCAACATCAGCGGCGAACCTGCCGCACAGAACTACCGCGACATTTCAGAAGAAATCATCAACGCCGTGGATTACGTATGTTTCAGCCGCCGGCAGGAGAAAAATCCGCATACGCCGTCGAGCATAATAAAGATAAAGAACGACGGCGAGGTGGAGATAATAAGGAAATAGGAACGACACACCGCACAGCGGTATATCTTCGCCCGCATGGATTTACACCTATTAATATATGTCTCTTTGTTTCCTACATAAACAGAAACGAAAAGAAAAGTGAGCACAAACACAAATAACACGGAAACAATAATAGAGCAGCCCACCCTGACGCAACGCTTCATAAGCTGGCGCGGACAATACGTCACCGACCGCCAGTTTACGCTGATACTCAGCTTCTTGGTAGGTCTGCTTGCCGCCGTGGCGGCTTTCATACTGCACTGGCTGATTGAAGAGATACAGATGCTGCTTACCTCCGGATTCAGCATACAGACCTTCAACTGGATGTATCTGGTCTATCCCGTGATCGGAATTTACCTTACTTCGCTGTTCGTGCGATACATCGTGAAAGATGAGATAAGCCACGGAATAACACGAATACTTTATGCCATAAGCAGCAAGCGCAGCCGACTGAAAGGACACAACTGCTGGAGCTCGGTATTGGCGTCGGCGATAACCATCGGCTTCGGCGGCAGCGTGGGAGCCGAGGCACCTATCGTGCTGACCGGTTCGGCAATAGGCAGCAACCTCGGCAAACTGTTCAATATGGACAACAAGACGCTGATGCTCCTCGTGGGCTGCGGCGCGGCGGCAGCCATAGCCGGCATTTTCAAGGCTCCGATAGCCGGACTCGTCTTCACGCTCGAGGTACTCATGATCGACCTTACCATGGCGTCGCTCCTCCCGATACTGATAGCCAGCGTCACAGCAACCTGCTTTACATACATTTTTACCGGCAGCGAGTCGCTGTTCAGCTTTCATCTTGACAGCGCATGGCCCGTGGAGCGCATTCCGGCAAGCATACTCCTTGGTATCTTCGGCGGCTTTGTCAGCCTTTATTTCATCAGGATGATGACGGCTTGCGAGGGCGTATTCGGGCGTCTGAAAGACCGTCCCGTAGCAAAGCTCGTGCTCGGCGCCATGATATTAAGCCCGCTGATATTCCTCTTTCCGTCGCTCTACGGCGAGGGATACACCAGCATAAACATCCTGCTCAACGGCAAGACGGAGGCACAATGGGAATATCTGCTGCACAACTCGCCGTTCTACGGCAACGCCAACATGCTCGTTCCATACATCGGGATGGTGCTGCTGACAAAGGTGTTCGCCACCTCGGCGACCAACGGCGGTGGCGGATGTGGCGGTACGTTCGCGCCCTCACTGTTCATCGGAGCCTTCGCAGGCTTCTTCTTCGCACGCATCTGGAACATTTATGAGATTGGAATTTATCTGCCCGAAAAGAACTTCGCTTTGCTCGGCATGGCTGCCGTGATGGCGGGAGTGATGCACGCCCCGCTGACGGGAATATTCCTTATCGCCGAGATAACAGGCGGTTACGAGATGTTCATACCGCTGATGATCGTAAGCATCTGCGCCTACCTGACAATCATTATCTTCGAGCCCCACAGCATTTACGGCATGCGTCTGGCACGACAGGGCAAGCTCATAACACACCATACCGACCGCGCCGTGCTGACGCTGATGAGCCTTGACAGCGTGATTGACAGGAACTACACGTCGGTGACGCCCGCCATGCCGCTCTCACAGCTCGTTCACGCCATCAGCAAAAGCCATTACAACATACTGCCGGTGCTTGACGATGCGGGCAATCTGATCGGCGAAATCGACATGACAAAGTTGCGGCACATCCTTTTCCGCACCGAACTGTACAAACATTTCACCGTGAGTCAGCTGATGTCACAGCCTCAACGCACTCTGATATTCAATGATTCGATGGAGAGCGTGATGAAGAATTTTGACGAGACAAACGCCGAAATGTTGCCCGTTCTCAACGAGGACAATCATTTGTTGGGATACATCCTGCGCACACACATGTACGCAATGTACCGTAAGATGGTTGCCGACTTGTCGGAAGAATAAAAAAAACAGCCCCTCCCCGACCCTCCCGAGGGAGGGAGTTGAGGAACGTCAGATAAGCCCAAATCAGTCATTAGACCGCAAGAACCATTATTCTCATGATTAAATCGGCTTTTTCATCGTTTGAGCCTTCCTATCCGCCGTCTTGTCTCCCGTCCCGTCTCGACATAGCCCGCTATGCCTTCGACGATACGGAAAACAATCCGTCGAATATTAAGACACAAACGATAGAAAATCTAATGACTGATTTGGGATAAACGACAAGAGGCAAATTCGAACTTCAATACATTCGAATTTGCCTCTTATAATTTATTTCTAAATTTTATATATCCTTACCGCCTCCCTGCTTCGGGAGTATTTTCAGATGGTTTTATGCCTCGTCCAGCCAACCGGCTCCCTCCCTCGGGAGGGTTGGGGAGGGGCTTCCCAACCAATTACCAACAATCTTCTTCCCGTCAGGAGTAAGCACACTTTCGGGATGGAACTGTATTCCGTGAATATCGTAAGACCGGTGACGGAGCGCCATGATATGCCCGTCGTCACTCTCGGCGGTCACTTCGAGACAGTCGGGCAGGCTCTCTTTGTCCACCACCCAACTGTGATAACGCCCCATGACGAGACGACGCGGACAGCCGTCGAATATCGGGTCGGTACCGAACTGCGTGCCTTCAACCGCCACACCGTGGTAAACGTCACTAAGGTTGGTCAGCTTCGCGCCGAACACCTCTCCTATCGCCTGATGTCCGAGACAAACTCCGAGTATGGGTTTCAGCCCCTTGTATCTGTCGATAACATCAAGCAGAAGACCGGCTTCGGAAGGTATGCCGGGACCGGGACTGAGCACCAGCTTGTCAAAACATTCGAGCTGCGGCAGCGTGAAACGGTCGTTGCGATACACGCTGACGTCGGCGCCAAGTTCTTTCAACAAGTGAAAGAGGTTATAAGTAAAGCTGTCGTAATTGTCGATTATTGCTATTTTCATCCTACATCTCCTCCGCCATTATTATTGCTTTGCGCAAAGCGCCAAGCTTGTTGTTAACTTCTTGAAGTTCATACTCCTCGTTGCTCTTTGCAACGATGCCTCCGCCTGCCTGGAACCACAGCTCGCCGTTACGGCTGACGAACGTTCGTATCGTTATAGCCTGATTAAGATTGCCGTTCAGTCCGATAAATCCTATGCAGCCGCCGTAAGCTCCGCGGTTGTGCGGCTCATACTCGCTGATAAGCTGCATGGCGCGAACCTTCGGGGCACCGCTGAGCGTTCCGGCCGGGAAAGTGTCGAAGAAAGCCTTTATCGGATTGCATCCCTCTTCCAAAGTGCCGCTGACACGACTTACAAGATGTATAACATGGCTGTAATACTGGATGTCCTTGTAGAAGTCAACCTTCACGTCGTGACAGTTGCGGCTCAGGTCGTTGCGCGCCAAGTCGACAAGCATGACGTGTTCGGCGTTCTCCTTCGGGTCTTTACGCAGATATTCAGCGCCACGTCGGTCAGCCTCCGCGTCGGCGGTGCGCTTTGTCGTTCCGGCTATCGGGTCGATGTAAGCATGCCGTCCGTCAATACGGCAGTGGGTTTCGGGACTGCTTCCCAAAATGCGGAAACCTCCGAAATCGAAATAGAAAAGATAAGGTGACGGATTGACACTTCTCAACGCACGGTAGAGCTTGAAGTCGTCGCCCTCATAACGTTGGACGAACCTTCGCGACAAAACAATCTGAAAGACGTCGCCACGTTGGCAATGCTTTATTCCACGGCGGATGTTCTCTTTGTGCTCTTCGTCGGTCAAAGGAGAGGTAGCTTCGCCTACTCCACGGAAATTATAAGCCTTCACATTGCCCTTGTTTATCCGCAAGATCAGGCTTTTTATATGTTCGCCGGCGTCTTCGCCGTCAGCCGTCAGGGTTACAAGGGTCATCTTATTATTAAAATGATCGAACACTATCACGTCGCGGTAAAGGATATAACAAACGTCGGGAGCGTCGTTCTCGTTCATCGTCACGTCCTTCACGGCTATGTTTTCGAGGTATCTCACAGCGTTGAAAGACGTGTAGCCGTAAAGTCCGCAGCAGCCCAAGGCGTCGCCTTCGACATGAAACGAACTTATAAAATCCATTAACGCGGCATCGCAGTTGTAAGCCTCGCTTATCTCTTTCACAGTCTTCCGTCCGTCGGGATACGTACATTCCGCCTTGCCGTGTGCCACCGCCACGCTGCCGAGAGGATTGACACAGATGAACGAACGGCTGTTGCCAGCGTCATGATAGTCAGAACTTTCCATCAACGCACTTTGCGGATAGATGTCCCGAAGGTGCATGTAGACGCTGACGGGAGTAAACAAATCCGCCAGAACCGTGCGGCTCTCGGCACGGTATTCGTATTTAGAAGTTTCCATATTCGCCTGCTTTATCTTTGTTAGATAGATATGTCTCCACGTCCTTGTCACCTCTTCCGCTTACCGTCAGCACGACGACGTCGTCGGGTCTGAACGTCATTTTCTTCAACGCGGCAACGGCATGAGCGCTCTCTATTGCCGGTATTATGCCTTCCATGCGTGTCAGTTCGTAGCCGGCATACAGCGCCTCGTCATCGTTTACGGCGTAGACCTTGCTGCGACCTTTTGCCGCCATGTTGCAGTGCATCGGTCCGATACCCGGATAATCGAGACCCGCCGAGATGGTGTATGCCTCCTCTATCTGTCCGTCGGGCGTCTGCATGACGAGCATTCTGCTGCCGTGCAGTATGCCCACCGTGCCCCGATGTATCGTCGCCGCGGTGCGGTCGGTGTCTATTCCGCTGCCTCCCGCCTCTGCAAGGACAATCTTCACGCGCTCGTCGTCGACATAATGATAGATCGTTCCTGCCGCGTTGGAGCCTCCACCGAGACATGCCACGAGGTAATCGGGGTAGTCACGACCGATTTTCTCTTGCAACTGCCACTTTATTTCCTCTGAAATCACGCTCTGCATACGTGCCACAAGGTCAGGATAAGGATGTGGTCCCATCGTGGAGCCGACAATATAAAAGGTGTCGGAAGGATGGCAGCACCAGTCGCGAATTGCCTCCGAACAGGCGTCACTCAGCGTCATATTGCCGGTCGTTACGGGGTGAACCGTGGCGCCGAGCATGCGCATACGTTCGACGTTTGTATGCTGACGCTCAACGTCGGTCTTGCCCATAAACACCTCACATTGCATGTTCATAAGGGCACAGACGGTAGCCGTCGCGACGCCGTGTTGGCCCGCTCCCGTCTCGGCAATAATCCTTGTCTTGCCCATTTTCTTGGCAAGCAGTATCTGTCCGATGGTGTTATTGATCTTATGGGCGCCGGTATGGTTAAGGTCTTCACGTTTCAAATAAAGCTTGCAACCGTACTTTTCGCTCATGCGTTTGGCGTAATAGAGGGGCGAGGGGCGACCAACGTAGTCGCGAAGCAGGGCATGGTATTCCTTCTTGAACTCGTCGCTCTCGATAATCGGGCGGTAAGCCTTTCTCAAATCGTCCACACATTTATAAAGAATTTCGGGTATATAAGCTCCTCCGAATTCGCCGTAAAAGCCGTTCTCGTCAACGAAATATGTCTCTTTCATAATTCTTTTTCCTTAAAATACAAATTTTTCCTATGTTCGCAAGTTATTTTTTCAGCGCCTCGAAAAGAGCGTCGAGAGCCTTGTCGGCGTTCTTATGTTCATTCAGAAGGGTGACGAACTTGCTGCCGATGATTGTTCCTGCCGCATTATTACGCGCGCTTTCGAGCGTCTGTTTGTTGGATATGCCGAAGCCGATCATGCGCGGATTGCGCAAGTTCATTGCCTCGATGCGCTTGAAATAAGCTTGTTTCGCCTCGTCAAAGCTCTTCTGCGCGCCGGTGATGGCAGCCGAAGAGACCATGTAAATGAAGCCGTCGGTATGGTCGTCGATGAACCGTATGCGTTCCTCGCTCGTCTCGGGAGTAATCATCATAATTACCCTTACGCCGTATTTGTCGGCAAGCGGGCGGATGTCGGACAGATAGTCGGCAAACGGAAGGTCGGGAATTATCACGCCGGAGACGCCGCACTCAACGCAGCTGGAGAAGAAATTGTCAAATCCGTAGTGCATTATCACATTAAGATAGCCCATCATTACAAGCGGTATCCGCACCTCGTCCTTGATTGATTTGAGCTGACTGAAAAGCAGGGTCAGCGTCATTCCGTTTTTCAAAGCCACCGTTCCGGCGCTTTGGATGACCGGTCCGTCGGCAAGAGGGTCGCTGAACGGTATGCCCACCTCGATAATATCCACGCCCCGGCGTTGCATGGTCGTTATCACATCGGCAGTCCCTTCGAGCGTGGGACAGCCCGCACAGAAATATAAGGAGAAGAGTTTCCTGTCCTTGTTTTCAGCAAATAACTTATCTATTTTGTTCATATTCTTCTTTTATTTCGTTTATAAATTTATTCAGAAGTGCCACATCTTTCTGCGCCGGAGCCGTCTCGAAACGGCTGTTAAGGTCGATACCGAGCATACGGGGGTGCTTGAACGAGAGCACCTTTCGGGCGTCTTCGGGACCTATCCCGCCGCTCAGGAGGAAAGGAATGTCGCCGTCGTAAGCATCGAGGACGCTCCAGTCAAACTGTAATCCGTTGCCTCCCGCGCTCTTTCCTTTGGTGTCAAACAGCAGCATGTCTGCCGTATCACGATATTCGCGCCATCGTTTCACATCGTCGGCGGCGCCCACACTGATTGCCTTGATGAACTTTATGCCGGGGTGTATGTCCGGGTCTATCGTCCGGCGCAGGTTGTCTATCATCGTCGGAGACTCGTCTCCGTGCAGCTGAACATAGTCCAGACCGTAATTATATACCGCCGTTATTATGTTTTGGGGCATTTCGTTTACAAAGACGCCCACTCTCCCGATATGCCGCCCGCAGCCTTTACCATCCTTGCAAGCCGCGGCGCCGGCGTAATCGGGTATTGTTCCGGCGTACGACGGAACGGAGGCAACGTAGCGCGGACTCTTCTTCCAGAAGACAAGTCCTATCATGTCAACGCCCAAATTCTCAACCGCGCGTATGTTGTCCGGCTCGCGCATGCCGCAAACTTTTATTTTCATAAGATAACATCACTTTTTAACCGACAGACTTAATCATTCCCTCCCTTCCTGAGAAAGGTTGAGACTTTCTTTTATCAGTTCTCCCAACGCCTCTCCGGGGTTGTCCGCTTTCATGAAAGTTTCACCGATAAGGAAGCCGCGATAGCCTGCCTGACGCAACATCCGGATGGTTTGCGGGCTTGATATGCCGCTCTCGCTGACCTTACATACGTCGGCAGGAAGGCGCTCGGCTATGCGGAACGAGTTTTGAACGTCGGTCACGAAGGTGCCGAGATTGCGGTTGTTGACGCCGCACGCATCGGGCATAAGGTCGGCATAATCAAGTTCTCGTTCGTCATGCAGTTCGAGAAGGACCTCCAAGCCCAGCTCGTGAGCAGTTGCAAGAAGACTGCGACAGGCGTCTTTCGGCAGAACGGAGGCTATAAGCAGCACGGCGGAAGCTCCACAGAGACGTGCCTGAAAGAGCTGATATTCGTCGACGATGAAGTTTTTATACAGCACGGGAATTGTCACTCCCGCCTTGCGGGCGGTGTTGATGAACTCGTCGCGACCGCCGAAATACATTTCATCGGTAAGGATACTTACCGCCGCAGCGCCGTTCTGCTGGTACGAGAGGGGTATCTCGTCCGCCCTGCCCTGCTCTTTTATCCATCCCTTCGATGGCGAGCGGCGTTTGAACTCGGCTATTATTCCGCTGGCGGAGCCGAGCAGCGCGGCTTTCAGCGACGGCACGTCACCGCCCAATATCTTCTCCGTCTCGGCGTGGATAAGCCTTTCGGGCAGAGCCGCCTTAAACCGCTCTACCTCTATGCGCTTGTGCGCCACAATCTCAGTCAGTATGTCTGTCATGTAATTATCTGATATTTAGCACCTGTCCCGACCCTACCTCAGGAAAGGTTTTGAGGGGGACAGGCGTTCTGTTAGTCTTGGTTTTTACTGTGCGTTTACCTCCACAAACTTTTTAAATGTGGCGAGAGCCTTGCCGCTTTCGAGCGACTCGCGGGCTATCGCGACCGCCTCTTCAAATGTGTGCGAGGGGTCTACGACTTGTATTCCGAACGCCGCGTTGACAAGGACGACATTTTTCTGTCCCTCCGTCGAGCGGTTCTCGAGCACGCTGTCAAATATCTTTTTCGCGTCGGCGGGCGTCTCGCCTCCCGATATGTCGGCGGGCTTTACCACGTCGAAGCCTATGTCTGCGGGATGAACGATGCGCTCATACGAGTTTGTCATTATCTTGAACCTGCCCGTAAGGGATATCTCGTCGTAGCCGTCGATGCTGTTCGCTATGCCGTAATCTATGCCGATACGCTGGTAGACGTTTCCGTAAAGGCGCATCTGGTCGAGGTTTGCGACGCCCAGCAGCTGGCATGAGGGGCGCGCGGGGTTGACCAGCGGACCGAGAAGATTGAAGCAGGTGGGGAACTGCAAGGCGCGGCGAACGGGGCCGACAAACTTCAAGGCGTTGGCGAAGAGCGGGGCATGAAGATATACAATGCCGCTCTCGTTAATCGAACGGTTCAGCCGGTCGATGTCTGCCGAGAACTTGACGCCGTGCGCCTCGATGACGTTAGACGCTCCGCTGGTAGACGTAGCGGCATAATTGCCGTGCTTGGCGACCTTGTATCCCGCTCCTGCAATGACGAAACATGAGCAGGTGGATATATTAAAGGTGTTCTTGCCGTCGCCTCCCGTGCCGACAACGTCGATGTATCTGTCGCAGTCGAGCCGTGCCGGCACGCCCGTCTCGAGCACTCCGTCGCGCAGACCGAGCAGCTCGTCGACCGTCACTCCGCGCATCTGCAACGCCGTAAGCAGGGCGGCTATCTGTTCATCGGGTATCTCGTCCTTTGTCAGACCGATCAATATATCGCGCATCTCTTCGCGTGTCAGCTCCTCTTGGTTGAGCACCCGGCTCAAAATATCTTTCATATTCATATCTCGAATACCTTATAATATTAACATTGTTTTTATTTCCTTACTTCCGATAGATCCTTAAAAGCAGAAGGCCTGTCGTAAGAACGACAGGCCTTCTGCTTATTTATTCACTTATCCGCACGGCTTCGTAACTCTCGACTGTTTAAAATCTCGAGCTGCGCCACCACCATGCAAAAAAATTCGTCTTCATTTCTATCTTATTATTTTGTTTTACGTTGCAAAGATAGTGCAAACCGAGAGAAGAATAAAACAAACCTGTTTGTTTTTTATT
>CAJMQT010000005.1 GCA_905215655.1 uncultured bacterium
ATGTCTGTACTTCTGCACTCCTGTACTCCTGTACTTCCATTATTCTGTACTCCTAAACTCCTGTACTTCTGTACTCCTTAAAAATCAATACAAATGCAACACGACAATAATAAAGAAACACCGACGGCTGTCGACGAGAGCCTTCGCAAAGATGACGAGAAGTTTATGCGCCTTGCTTTGGCTGAGGCAGAGGCGGCGTTAGAGGCGGGCGAGATACCCATCGGCGCCGTGATAGTATGCCGCGGCAGGGTTATCTCGCGCGGGCATAACCTCACCGAGACGCTGTGTGACGTCACGGCGCACGCCGAAATGCAGGCGATAACGTCGGCGGCGAACACTCTCGGCGGCAAGTATATCACCGACTGCACGCTCTATGTCACCGTAGAGCCGTGCGTGATGTGCGCCGGCGCCATCGGCTGGGCACAGATACGTCGCGTGGTTTACGGCGCCGCTGACGACAAACGGGGCTACCGCCGCTACGCCCCGCATGCCCTTCACCCCAAAGCGACGGTGACCGCCGGCGTGCTTGAAGACGAGTGCCGCGCGCTGATGCAGGACTTCTTCAAAGGGAAAAGGAAATAATTTTAAAATGAAAAAATAAGCCCCTCCTCAATCATCCCTCGGGAGGATTGAGGAGGGGCTTATTTTTTCATTCTTCATTTCCCTGTCCTTACAGTTTTAAAAGCTTGCCTTTTACCATGCAAAAGACCGCCTTTTACACGCTCAAAGGTAACCTTTTACAAGGTAAAAGACCGCCTTTTGGAAATCAACTCTTTGCCGATGAAAACCGTAAGGAATATATAGCGATAATGTAACAAACTGTAAGTATTCCGCAATGGCTGTAAACCGACGGTTTACACAATGACCGACTGTATGTTTAAAATATTATGATTTGACGGCAAACGGTGCCCGGATTAACCAATTTTAACAGCTCTGAAAGGCTTAATCGGGCGGTTTTGGCTAATTTTGCAGACAATCTTTGACGACAGAAAGATCATATCTTTGAGAATGACATTAAACTCTAATTATACTAACATCAATTTTTTACAATCATTATGAAAAAGAATAATTTTATCGTGAACGCTGTTGAGAAAATCGCGTTCGCATTTATGTGTGTTGCTATGTGCACGCTGACATTGTCTTCATGCAGCGACTCTGACGATGACGGAGGCTCTGACCTCGACGTGCCGGCATACGAGGCTGCGGCTGCAAAGTATGTCGTTACCGACAATAACAGCCCCGTTGAGTCGGTAGAATTTACCGAAAGCGGCAACTACATCATCACAAACAACGGCTATTCGGCTGCTTACGCACGCACAAAGAGCATTCTGACAAGCAAGAGCATGCTGGTTGCTAAACTGGGCAAGAACCTTGTAAAGGCTCGCAAGAACGCTGCAAGAGAGAGCACTCCTTACTCGCCGATACTTTACGGAAAGTACACCAAGACCGGTGAGAACACTTACGAACTTGAAGGTTGGGGTACAATCATCGTCAAGACCGACGCAACAGGCAACGCTTACTCTCTGGAATTTAAGCCCAAAGGCGGCACAAGCTACACCTACACGGCAACAAAAGAGAACAGAAACCTGAACAGCAGCAACTCAAACAAGCTCTGCCGCACATGGGGTTTTGAGAAGATACGCTTCTACGTAAAGTACAACGGCAAGACAATGCTTGATTTCAGCGCAAAAGATTTCGTTACTTTGGCTAACGATTTGAGAAAATGGGCTGAGAAGAACGACGAGGAATACGACCCGAACGAATGGGATCTGCTGCTCGAAGAGTACAAAGAGATCGAGCCGAGACAGGTGGTATTCACAAAGACCGGCACATACATGGTGTATTACAAGAACAATCAGCTCGCCGTTTCTACATGGCGTTGGTACAACAACGCAGAGAACGTGCTGCAATACTCTTGGAGCAACGACTTCAACGACGAGGATGTGTGCGGACTTATGGACGTCAAGTTCAACGGCAGCCAGCTCGTAATGACCGAGAAAGAGGTTTACAGCGACGAGGGCGAAACCGAGGAAGAAGGAATGGAATACTATATGAAAGAAGTAAAATAAGCCACATATAGGTAATTGTTTAACAAAAAAGCGGCAACCGCAAAGGATGTTTTTCCCATGCGGTTGCCGCTTTTTTTATCGACTGTATTTTCAGTATAAAATTTCAAAAGATTGGAAGTAAGAAGTACAGAGATGTACTTCCGTATAAACACTCGCCCGATGTCAGTCCGCCTTCTCTATCAGGACGACGGCGTAGGCGCTGATACCCTCCTCGCGTCCGGTAAAGCCGAGGCGCTCGGTTGTCGTCGCCTTGATGGATATATCGTCCTCGTCAATGCCGATAACCTCGGCAAGACAAGCCTTCATCGCCGGCACATGGGGATTTATCTTCGGGCGTTCGGCACACACGGTGGCGTCGATATTTCCCACCGAATAGCCTTTCCCTGCTATCAGCTCGACCGTCTTGCGCAGCAATATCTTACTGTCCACATCCTTGGTCTCTGCCGCCGTATCGGGAAAATGATACCCTATGTCGCGCATGTTGGCGGCTCCGAGCAGGGCGTCGCATATCGCATGAATGAGCACATCGGCGTCGCTGTGTCCCAACAGTCCCATGTTGTGCTCGATCTTTATACCCCCGAGCCACAAGTCACGCCCCTCCACGAGGCGGTGAACGTCAAAACCAAAACCGGTACGGATCTTCATCTGGCTGCAAGATTAACGTCTGAACAAATCTTTTATGCCGTCCATGTCAAAGCCGAGGGTGAACCGCAGGGTCTGATCAAGAGGGTTACTCTTTGCCGTCGCGATAACATAGTTGCAGTCAAGAGAGAACGCATTCATGCGGAAACCGGCGCCGACGGTGTAATATTTACGGTTACCTTTGTTCTCGGACTCGTGGTGATAACCCGCGCGGAGCGAGAACTTATCGTTGTAGACGTATTCGGCGCCGACGCTCCAGTTTATCTCCTGCAACTCCTCTTTAAAGCCGCCGGGTGCATCGCCAAAGCTTTTGAAGATACCGCTGATGCTCGACACGTCGTAATAATCTTTCTGTTTGCGCTGCTCATACGCCTCGTCGGTCTCGTCTTCATTCTTCTGCGGATACGTCGGAACGAGCAGTTTGTTGGCGTCCGCTGCTATCGTGAAGCGGTTGAACTCGTCAATCGGAATCATCAACGCCGCTCCCAAACGCATGTTTGTCGGAATAAACTCGCTGTTGTCGCTGCCTCCGAAGGTGATTTTGCTACCTATGTTGCTGATGTTAAGACCGATACCGAGCTGGCATTCGCGCTGACCGATGTTGATGTAGTTGTTGTAATAACATGCGATATCCGCCGCGAAAGCGCTGCCGGGTGACGTATCGTCGGCATAATTGTAAGTAAGGTCGGAGTAAATCCATCTCACCGCTGCGGCAAGAGAGAACTTCTCGCTGAGCATAAGGGAGTAGGCTACATCGACAGACATCTCATACGGATTGATCGTCATCGCCCCTTCATCCTCCGAAGTCATCACTTCGCCGAGAGAGAAGTAGCGCAACGACGCCGAAACGGCGCTGTAATCGCCGATGCGGTAGTAGCCGGCAAGGTAGGCAAGGTCCATGTCGTTGACCAGCGAACGCAGCCACGGCGTGTAGTTAAGGGCAACGCCCGAGCGGCTGATACAGAACGGATATTTGGCCGGGTTCCAGTATTGCGAGTTGACATCGGGGTCGGTTGCCGCACCGATATCTCCCATACCGCCGCCTCGGGCGTCGGGAGCTATCGTCTGGGATGTTACAGATGCGTTGACGGGATTGAACATATCCTGCTTCTCCTGAGCCTCAACAGCCGTGAAGACAGACAGGAACAAAGCTGTCATGAGTATTTTAAGACAATTCTTCATTTTATCTTTTATGTTTTCGGTTTTAGTTAAAGATGTGACGGTCTGCCGTGTCCGGCATTATTTCCGGAGCCGTCTCTTTTAATAACTGATTTTCTTTGTTATTATTGTATTTTGCCTTTTATCTGTCGATAATTATGAGTTTCTGAGCCTTCGAGACGCTTTCGCTGCCGTCGCTGCTCACCTTCACGCGGTAAATATAAATTCCGGTGTGGAGCTTTCCGCCGTTGCTGCCGGTCAAATCCCAGTTTACCGTGAAGGCGCCGTCTGTCGAAACGCCGTTTGACTTGTGGCGCCACAACGGGCGACCGCTTATGTCAAACACGTCGATCTGCACGTCGAGATTACTTCCCGCACGGTCGTGATTGATGATGAAGGTGGTGCTTGTGCGTGCAGGATTTGATGTTGTGGACACATTGAGGTAACCCGGGCGGATACCGCGGACAACGTTAAACGTCAGTTCGGCGGTCGAAGAGTTGTTCAGAATGTCCCAAGCGCGGAAGCGGAGGGTATGCTTTCCCTCTTCCAGTTCCGGTATGTTGTAGAACGTCTTGCCGCTGGTGTAACTGCCGAAGTCGTATGTAAAGTTGGCGTTCAGCACGTAGGTATGTTCCATTTTGCCGTCAATCGTCAGCACGAGGTCGTGTCCTATGCCGCTGCCCGCCGTGTTTATGCCGTCCTTATCCGATATTTCGGCAACGAAGTAAGGCGCCGGGTTGACCTTGTCGCCGTTCGTAAACGATGGCGAATTGAGGTAACAGTAGATTGACGGGCCGATAAGGTCGTTGTCGGTAAGCGCCGTTCCGCCCACGACAAAGTCTTCGGTGTATCCGTTGACGCTCTCTTTCGTGTCGGCGTTGACGGCAAAGAGGTTCATCAGACCCGTCTCGTCGGTGTACTTGATGTCCTTTGTCACGGCGAAAGAGAAGTCGAACTCGCCGCCGCGTATGCTGTCGTTGCCGCTGAAAAGGGTCTTGTCGCGGTCGTAATAGACGAACGCCGTGGAGGCGCCATCATCCGAAGTGTTGTTCAATTTGCAGACAATCTCTTCCTCGGCGTCCATCACCGTGGCGGTCAGTATGCCGTCAAACGAGGTGTCTTTCTGCCCGTCCGCCGTCTCCACATGTCCTTTGACGTTCACCACGGAGCCGGCTTTCAGCGCGGGATATTCCGTCGCTGACGACAGTTCCACGCCGTTGATGTTGTCTATCACGAGTGCTTGGCGCGGCATGTTGAGAACTATTGCGGGGTCGCCGAGCAGCTGATATTGCAGTTTGTTCTCGCTGGTGTCAAGTCCGAGGTTTATCAGTTGGTTCTTCGCCAGCCGCTGCGCCTCGCCTATCGAGACGTATTTGCCGTTGACGGGCGTCACCAGTGCCTCCATGTATGCACGGTTGATGTGCTTGTTAAGAGGTATCCATACGGTGCGGGTGGTGCCGAAGAACGCCACGGCTCCGCCGTTCTCGTTGAGCACGGCAATCTCTCCGATGTTGTCGTTGAGCATGTCAAACGGCATGATGTCGCACGAAGCGGTAATCCAAAGGGGAAGATTTGTGTTGGTGAACGCGGCGAAATCGTTACGACGGAGCACGTTCTCGTGCGAGAGAGCACCCGGACCGCCGTGTCCGCTGTAATTCATCAGCAGCGCTCCTGCCTGCTGTTGTTGCTTGATAAGCCTCGTGGCGTCGGGATAAGTTTTGCCGGTGGACGATGTTTCGCGGTTGTAAGCGTCCCACATCACGCGCTTCACGTTCATTGACGGCAGACGGCTTTCCACCAGACGTGCAAGGTCGTCGGCGTCGATCATGTGCTGGTTGTTGTTTCCGTCGTCGCCCATGAACATCATGACGTTCTGCCAGCTGCCGGCGTTTTTGTTCTCGATATAACTTATTGTCTTGTCGACCATTATCTTAGCCTCGGCTTCTTCGCGCACGGGAAAGCGTCCTACGGCGATGTCTTGTTTGTCGGTTTCCTCGGTCAAGCCGCCCTCTCCGTCGTCAAGAAGACAGAAGAAACCTTCGTCGACGTAGCAGTCGGTGGCGCTGAAAGAGTTCTCGCTCTCATAGCAGAGCAGGAAATCATCGGGCGAAAGACCGCGGCACGCCGCTGTCTTCATACGATTGTCCCACACGCCGTCGCCGAACAGGATGAGGTACGACGGCATGTCGGCGTCTGTCTCGGCGCGGTCGTAAAGCATTTTGAGGTAGCGTCGGTATGCGTTTGCATCGGGCGTGCCGCTTGAAAACTCGTTGTAGAGTTCGTCGGCGGGCACGAGCCGCACCCTCATTCCGTCGTGTTGCTCATGAAACTCTTTCAGTCTTTGCGCCTGAGCGTTGAGCTTTCCCGATGCGGGAACGATGATTACCATGTCAGCCGGACCGTCTCCGTGGAGGTTCTGGTTGGTTATGTTGTAAACGTATTCGGGCGTGTCGAACGACATTCCGCGCAGAATGGGGCGCGGACGTGGCGTCTCGTATGCCACGGAGATGTAGTCGAGGCGCACCGGTCCGCCCGAGACGGTGGTCACGACGATGGTGTCTGCCGTTGTGGCGGCGTTCTGATTGTATGTGAATTCGACTGCCTTGCCGTGGTCATATTCACCGAAGGTCAGGCTGTAAGTGCGTTCCGAATATCCTTTCAGCTCAATCTTGACGGTTGTCGCGCTGCCAGCCGTAGCCTTGACGTAAATCCGTCGCGGTCCGGCCTGTGCCTCGGCGGTGTTTATAACGTAGCTCTTCGGGCTGCCGACGTTTATCGCCTCGTTCTCGAAAAGGTTCCGTCCGCCCTGCATCCAAGCAAATTCGTCTTTCTCATAAAGCACGTGATAGTCGTCGGCTGACGGATAGAAAGCGTCGACCAGCGCCGTACTGTCTACCGCGAGCGGCTCGCCGTCGCTCTCGGTAAGGAAGTAATATCCGTAATCGGAATACGGATTGCGGGTGCGGTTGACGGTTCTCTCGCTTGACCAAGATACCGGTCCGCGGGCGTAAAACAGCCGTTTGCCGTCAACGGTGCATGTCGCCACCTCTTTAAGGTCGTCGGTCTCCACCAGTTCCGCGGGGTTCAAAGACTCGCTCTGCAAAGCTCCGCCGTAGCCGTAGACCTTCACCCGGCTCATGTCTGAGAAGCCGGCGCGGCGTATCAGGGCGTCGGTTATCTGGTAAATGCCGGTCGACGGCACGCGTATCTTGGCCCATCTGCCCTCGGCAAGCACCGAACGGGCGGCGTAACGCTCTGCGGGAGCCACATAAGCCGCAGCCTTTGCGCGTCGCGCCGAACGGCTGAGAGGGCGCGAAATGACGTCAAGCATGAAACTGACGAGCTTCATATACTTGCCTTTACGCACCACCACGGGCACGAACGACGTCTCGAGCTTTCCTTTCTTACGCTCCACTACAACGTTTTGCAGCACCTCCGGCATATCGCCGGGCGTCTTTGAGCTGATTTTCCGGTAGCGTTCCACGTCGGCGCGGCTCATCTCGATAAACTCGGGATATTCTATTCTGACGGTATAGACGCTGTCCGCCCACGCCGCGCCAAGCGGCAGCGAGTAGGCGAAATGTGGCAGCACGCTGTCTATCTTAACCTCTTCCGCCGTGAGGTTAAAGAACTTCTGATACTTTCCGTCGGCTCTTGCCAAGAGGCAAAAAAGCGTGAAAAGCAGTATGGGTAGTATTCGTTTGGTGGTCATATTATCATTAACAGGGAGTTAACGGGGGTAATCCTACGCCTTTGGAGCAATCGGAGGGTTGACGGACAAATGTCTCTGTTCTCTTATTTCACATTAAATTCCATCACCTTCCGGTCTTCGATCCAGCCCGTCAGATGGTCGTCTATGTTTACGGCACCTATACCTGCGGGCGTGCCGGTGTATATAAGGTCGCCCGTTTTGAGGGTAAACCAGCGGCTAACGTATGCCACCAGTTCGTCGACTTTGTAGAGCATGTCGCTCGTGCAGCCCTCCTGTACGGTCTTGCCGTTGATGTCAAGATGGAAATGTATCGCCTGAATGTCGCGGAACTTGTCCACATCAATCCACTCGCCTATTGCCGCCGAGCCGTCGAAAGCCTTGCACATCTCCCATGGCTTGCCCTCGCTGCGCAGCCGGCGTTGCAGCTCGCGCGCGGTGAAGTCTATGCCGAGGGTTACGGCGTCGTAGTATCTGTGGGCGAAACGTTGGGGTATCGACTTGCCCAGCCGACTGATGCGCACCACCAGCTCCGCCTCATAGTCAATCTGTCCCATCTCCTCAGGCAGGAAGAACGGCTTGCCGTCTTTCAGCAGCGCCGAGTCCGGTTTCATGAAAATCACGGGGTCTTCCGGTTTATATAACGCTCCATCGAGCTCTTTATTGTGCATGATGTAATTCATGCCGACTGCAAAAATCTTCATATCTTTATGTTTTTACGTGTTCTGACGGGCTCATTCCTTCCGTCGCAACAAATGTAACAATTATCTGTGAGAAGGAAAAACGAATGATGAAAAATGATAAAATGAAGAATGAAAAATAAAGAATAAATGCGTCGCTGATTATCATTCGCACGCAAAGCCGGGTTGCTTTTGTTTCATACAGCAATGCCTTGATTTTTCATTTTCCTGTCATCTGTCAGATATCTTACAATCCATAACTTTTCAAGAGGTTTTCCTTACAGTTTTCATTGACAAACAGCCGTTTTCCAAAAGGTGGTCTTTTACCTTGCAAAAGACCGCCTTTTACACGCTAAAAGGCGGTCTTTCAGCGTGTAAAAGGCAAGCTTTTAAAACTGTAAGTACGGCATATTGAAAGACAGGGTGTTGTCAGTCGAACGGTCGGCGGTATGTGCAGCCCTCTTTCCAGCGGTCACAACCGTAGGCGGTCTTACCTTTTATAATATGTCCTTTGCCGCAAACGGGGCAGACGGTGCCTACTATCGGGTCGGCGCCGGCAAAGCTCCGGGTCGGCGGCGCGGCAGACGTCGCGGCAGCCTTTACCGTCTTTGCCGGTTTGCTCTTGGGCGTCGCGGCTTTCTTCGCCGTCTTTTTCTTCATGTCATCGTCGGTCATCACCGTCACATGGCGGTTGCTGTTGTCGGCAAGGACGTCGTTGACGATTGTCGTGATCTGCCCTTTCAGCTCGCTGACAAACTGTCCGGCGTCATACTGTCCGTGCTCTATGTCGCGCAGTTTCTTCTCCCAGATACCCGTCAGCTCGCAGCTTTTGAGCAGCTCTTCCTTGATGAGGTCTATCAGTTCGATGCCCGTCGGCGTGGCGACGATGTTCTTCCGTTCGCGCTTGATGTATCGGCGCTTGAACAAAGTCTCGATGATGTTGGCGCGGGATGACGGTCGCCCGATGCCGTTTTCTTTCAATGCGGCGCGCAGTTCCTCGTCGTCGACAAACTTGCCCGCCGTCTCCATGGCGCGCAGCAGCGTCGCCTCGGTGTAATATTTCGGCGGTGTTGTCCACTTCTCGGTCAGCGTCGGCGTGTGAGCGCCCGTCTCTCCCTTGACAAAAGCGGGCAGCGTGCGCTCCTCGTCGGCGGCTTTCGCCGTGTCGTCAGCGGCTGTCTGCACCTCCTTTTCATACAGCACGCGCCATCCGGCGTCGAGTATCTGCTTGCCGCTGACCTTGAACTCCACGTCATCCACCTTGCCGTTGACCGTCGTTGTCGAGAACTGGCAGTCGGGATAGAACACACTTATGAAGCGGCGGGCTATCAAATCGTAGACATGTCGTTCCATATCGTTAAGGTTTGAGGCGGGAATGCCGGTGGGGATGATGGCGTGGTGGTCGGTCACCTTTGACGAGTCGAACACCTTTTTGCTCTTGGGCAGTTTCACGTTGGCAAGCGGCAGCGTGAACGCCTCATACCCCCGGAGCCCTTTAAGCGTGGCGGCGCACTTGGGATAGATGTCGTCGCTGAGGTACTGAGTGTCCACACGGGGGTACGTCGTGAGCTTTTTCTCGTAAAGACTTTGTATTGTGTTGAGCGTAAGTTCGGCGCTCATGGAAAACTTCTTGTTGCAGTCTACCTGCAAGGATGTAAGGTCGTACAAGTGCGGCGGCGCCTCCTTGCCCTTCTTCTTCTGGACATCGGTCACGGTGAAGGGCTTGTCGGCAATCTTCTCGAACGACTGTTCGCCCTCTTCCTTGCTCGTAAACTTGCCCTTGGTGGCGGTGAACAGCGTGTCGCGATACAGCGTCGAGAGCACCCAGTAAGGCTCCGGCTCGAAGCCGTCGATTTCTTTCTGGCGGTTAACGATAAGGGCGAGCGTCGGCGTCTGGACGCGTCCGATGGACAATACCTGCCGGTTCTGTCCGTATTTCAGCGTGTAGAGACGCGTCGCGTTCATGCCTAACAGCCAGTCGCCGATGGCGCGGCTCAGTCCCGCAAGATACAAGGGGCGGTACTCCTGCTGGTCTTTCAGCGTCCGGAAGCCTTCTCTTATCGCCTCGTCGGTCATCGATGAAATCCAAAGACGCTTGACGGGACACTTTGCCTGAGCCTTTTGCATCACCCAGCGCTGTATCAGTTCACCTTCCTGTCCGGCGTCACCACAGTTTATTATGCCGTCTGCCGCCTGCATAAGTCTTTCTATCGTGGCAAACTGTTTGTGTATTCCGCTGTCTTCGATGAGCTTTATGCCGAAGCGTTGGGGTATCATCGGCAGCGCTCCGAGGCTCCACCGTTTCCACATCGGGGTGTAATCGTCGGGCTCTTTCAGCGTGCACAGGTGTCCGAAAGTCCACGTCACCTGGTATCCGTTGCCCTCCATGAACCCGTCGCGCTGCGTCGTCGCGCCCAATATCCGCGCTATATCCTTGGCAACACTCGGCTTTTCGGCTATGCAAACTATCATAAGCCCCCTCCTAACCTCCCCGAGGGGAGGAATTCAGTTGCAGTCAATGAGTTTGCATCCGACTCAGTATTTATTATAATATAAGGTCTGAACATACCTTTGTTTCTTATCTTTTTCAGACTGTTTACGGTCTTTATACATTATGAATAATCCATTCCGAAACATTCATAAGGAATATTTCATGCTCTCATCTCCTCCCCTCGGTGAGGTCGGGAGGGGGCTGTCTTCGTCTTAATACCCCAACTCTTCGCCCACAAGCACCACGATGTGGCGTCCCGCAGGGTGTGAGTTGCGAAGGAAGTGGATGTAGTTACAGATACTCTCGGGCGAGTTACAGTTGTGGCATACGCCGTCTTTGCGGCACGGAGTATCGATGTCAAAGCGTGCGGCATTTATCGGACTTGCCGTCGAGCGGGCACGTGCGAGGGCGGCGTTGACGTCCTGCGCCACCTTGTTAAGCCCCACCACGAGGATTACTTTCTTAGGTCCGAAGGTTATCGCGGCTACTCTGTTGCCGTTGCCGTCGATGTTTACTATCACGCCGTCTTCGCTTATCGCGTTGACGCTCGAAAGGTAATAGTCGCACGAGAAGGCGTCGCGGTATATCTGTTGTGCCTCGTCACGGTCGGCGGCAAGGTCGCGGTCGAGTATCCGGAGGTTGCGTTCGTGCAGCGCCTTTGTCAGCCCCATGTCCCTGATAGTCATCGAACCGCCCCACGTAACGCTGCTTCCGTCGGGGATGAGAGCCGACACTTGCTCTACGGCGGAGGCGCTGTCGGGACAGTAATAAGCCTCGAAGTGACGGCGGCGGAGGTTCTTCATCAGTTTTTCGGCAAGCATGCCGTTTCTTATTTCCTTTGGTGTCATGATGTTTTAGGTTTTCAGTTAAGTCGCGGTCGGTCGTCTGTGAGCATGCCGACCGACAGATAAAAAGATGCGAATGCCGATGCAAAGATAGTGCAAGCCGAGAGAAGAACAAAGCAAACTTATTTGCTTTTTTTCCGAGGCGCAGCCTATCTTCGCTTTATCTATAATGCAAAGTTAATAAATTAGCTCGTCATTCTGATAAAACGAATTGTTTTTCAATGTATGTAACCACCGTTTTTAGCGGCGCCCGGGCTATTGTTGAAAAGCGTTCAGCAGGTTTGCCACCGTCTCGACTTCGTCATCCGTGAGTGCGGGATTGAGCGGAATGCTCAGTTCTTCGCGGTGAATGCGCTCCGTGACGGGCAGACTTAACTCTGCCAACTCGCTGTAACAGAGTTGCCGGTGCGGCGGTATGGGATAATGAATCATTGTCTGCACGCCGTTGTCGAGCAGGAACCGTTGCAGCTCGTCACGCCGTTCGGAGAGCACGGGAAAGATGTGATGCACGCTGTCGGCACAATATTCCGCATCAGGAAGCCGCAGTTGCGGGTTTCTAACCTTATCTATATAATAAAAGGCGATGGCTTTCCGGCGGTTGTTATCTTCATCAAGATACTTTAATTTCACATCGAGCACGGCGGCTTGCAGCTCGTCCATACGGCTGTTGCGCCCCTTCATGTCGAACACATACTTGCGACTCGACCCGTAATTGCCCAACGCTCGCACCGTCTGCGCCAGCTCCTCGTCGTCCGTTGTCACGGCTCCCGCGTCGCCGAGGGCGCCCAAGTTCTTGCCCGGATAAAAGCTGTGTGCCGCCGCATCGCCCAAAGAGCCGGACTTTTTAAGTGAAGAGTGAAGAGTGAAGAATGAAGAATTAAACCCCTTAGGGAATGAAGAGTGAAGAGTGAAGAGTGAAGAATTAAGCCCCTTAGGGAATGAAGAGTGAAGAGTGAAGAGTGAAGAATTAAGCCCCTCCTCAATCCTCCCGAGGGAGGAAGCAGCCGCTTGTGTGCAAGCGTCGCCGGTCAAATCAGAATTAAAATCTTTATGTTTCAAATCTTCATTCTTAATTCTTAATTCTTCACTCTTCATTTTCAAACATCCCTGCGCTTGCGCGTTGTCCTCTATGAGTTTGAGGTTATGACGGCGACAGATGTCTTTTATCCGTTCCGTATAAGCACATTTGCCGTACAGATGCACAATCATTATGGCGCGGGTGCGGGGCGTTATGGCGCTTTCAATCAAGCTGTCGTCTATCTGGAAGGTGTCGATGCGCGGCTCGACGAGCACCGGACGCAGTCCGTTCTCGGTTATCGCGAGGATGGAAGCGATGTAAGTGTTTGCCGGAACGATAACTTCGTCGCCCTGTTTCATCACCCCCAGCTCGATGTAGGCACGCAGGATGAGCGTCAGGGCGTCAAGTCCGTTGCCGCAGCCTACGCAATAACGCGTGCCGATGTATGCCGCGTAGTTGCGCTCGAAGCGCTCCGTCGCCTCGCCTTGGAGGTACCATCCGCCGTCGACGACGCGCCTTACGGCGTCCCGGATCTCGTCGCCGTGCATGGCGGTAATCTTCTTTAATTCCAGATATTTTATCATATAAGTGAAGAATTAAGAGTGAAAAGTGAAGAATTAAGAATGAAAAAAGAAGAATAAAATTAACCAATGTTCCACTCGTAAGTGTCGTAACATACGCCGCGCCCGCCGAAGCCTTCCTTCTGTCGGATAAGGTTTTCGTTGAGATATGCGCCCCATTGCTCCGTGGACTTGCCGAAATCGAAGTACCGGAAGCCGTCGGCGACGCGGTTGATAAGCTCGTCAAAGAGTATGTCGAGCGCTCCAAGGCGCTTGCCCTCGGGCGAAGCGGAGATGTACTGGGTGTGAATGATGCCACGGTTGACGAAGAGCAGCGTGCCGCCAAGCGGCTCGTCGCCCCGGAACGCCATGTAAAGCCGGATATTGTGGGGGAACCTTGACATGAGCAGACGCAGCTCGTCGCACGTGTGGACGGGCTTTACGCCATACTTGTTTTCAAGATTTCGGTCGAGGATATGCCAGAAAGCCGCGATGTCGTCGCTCTCTCTTACCGTCACGCCACTCTTCTCCGCCTTGCGCAGACAGCGCCTCCGGAGCTCGCTGAACCGTGGTTTTTCGGTGAGGATTATTGTCGATGAAATGTCCCGTGACAGCAAGCGGGCGTCACAGTTGCGGAATATGGCGTAAAGGTCTTCCTCCGCCGGCAGGCTGTGATATATCCAAGGCAACGCCTTGTAGACCACTTTCCGTATGCCGCACGACTTTAAATAAGCGTTCATCTCGGCAAAGAGGGCGCACACCTCGGCGGCTTTGGTGTTACGGTCGGTAACGAGTCCGCCGTAGGTCAGTCCCTGATGAGAATACAGGGTGCCGTCTTTCACGTTGGCGGGCAGCACGGCATACAGTTTGTTTTTCATGCGGAACATCAGCGAATGGTCGTCAAACCGGTCGCTGTGATAGTCCATGTAATTGCGGAAAAACAGGAAAGTGCCGTTCTTTGAGCTTTCCACGAAAGCGTCCCACTCCGCCTTTCTGTCGGCCGAATATCTTATTATTTCGAACATTTCACGTACTCCAGAAATTCATCATAATCGCGTATGTAGTCCTCCTCGTCGTAAAGTTCGGAGGCAAGAACGAGGCATACGGCTCCCGAAGAGAAGTCGTCGAGCGTTCGCCAGATGCCCGTCTCGATTAAAAGTCCCTGATACGGGTGGTTGAGATGAAACGAGCGCCGCTCCGTTCCGTCGTCGAGCGTCACCGTAAAGCTGCCGCTCAGGGCGATGATAAACTGTTTCAAGCGTTTGTGGGCATGCCCGCCGCGGCATTCTCCACCGGGAACGTCGTAGACCCAGTAAGCCCGTGCTATCTTGAACGGTATGTCGTGACACTCCTCTATGACCGAAAGATTGCCACGACGGTCCTCTATCTTCTTTATATCTATTATCTTTGCTTCTGCTGCTTTCATGATTTTTGTTTTGAGATACCGCCCACGTGGCGCCTTGTCATGCCTCCCGACGGCGTGGTCGGAAGGGCGTGCAAAGGGTTGGCGGTCTGTCTGTTATAACGACTTTTTGTGCCTCATATTGCGCATTTTACGAAAAATCGCTACTTTTGCAGATACGAATATACGCAATAAAAATGAAAAACAAAATATCGGAACGCAAATTTTTGGCGTTTTACCTGTCGCTGACGGCGCTGCTTTACATCGTCACTGGACTGCAAGGCTATGACATGTGCGATGAGGGCTGGGTGCTTACGGGTTTTCAGCAGATATTCAATGACCCCGCTTCGGTACAATATTTATTTCTTTACTACCTGTCCGACTGTGTCGGCGGAGTGTGGAACGCCGTCTTCGGCGATTACGGAATAGTTGCCTTCCGTGTGCTCGGCGCGCTATTTATGACCGCCACCACGTTTGTCGTCTACAAACTGCTGCGCCCCTATACCGGGCGTTGGAGCCTTGCCGTCGGCTCGTTCTGGATTTTCCTTTGTTACGGCGGAGCGTTCATGGTGTTCTATCACGACCATCTTACCACGTTCCTTGCCGCCGCGGCTTCTTACCTTTTGTTTCTTTCCTTGATGAAAAACCGACCGTCGCTGATGTTTCTCAGCGGCGTGATGTTAGGCATAAACGTCTTCGCCCGACTGCCCAACCTTTCATTGACCTTGCTCATTCTGCTCCTCGTGCCCTACCATCGTTATGGCGGTAGCGGTCGCGACACGCTCCACATGGCAGCAAGTGCCGTCACAGGGTTTATCATCGGAGTCGGCGCCGTACTGCTATTGATGTGGGCGAACGGGCATACCGGGGTGTTCATCGACGCCGTTTCCGACGGTTTTTCGGCTGTTGAAGACACGCAGAGCAACCACAACTTCGGCGAGATGTGCCGCATCTACGCCCTTAACTACATCGAGGTATTGCGCGACACGGCGCTCCTATTCGCCGTTCCCGCCGTCGTCCTGCTTGTCAGGAAGAGGCGTCCCGGACTGACGCTGTCGCCCCGTGTCAGGATTGCCTGCGCCATCCTGACCGCCGCAATAAGTGTTATCTTGAATAAATTTACGGCGTATAACACGTCCGTCATTTACGCCTTGTCAACCGCCACGTGCCTCTTTGTCATGCTTTCAAAGCGTTTTGACAAGCCGATGAAATATCTTTCACTGATTGTTCTGATAAATATGCACGCCCTGCCGTTGGGCAGCGACTACGGCATAAGCAACATGGGCGTGAACTGCATCTGGCTGTCGGCACCCTTTACGGTAGGCGTCTTCGGTCGACTGCTGCACGAGCGGCGGCACGACCGCGACGTGTTTGTCATGCTCGCGGTATGCGCCGTGGTGACAGCCGGCGTGATAATGAAACGCGGAGTGGGCGGAACGCTGCTGCAATGTTACTTCGACGAGGGTTCAAGATTTAAGAAAACATACCTCATCGACTCGCCCCTTGCAACGACATTCACCACAGAGAAGAACGCCGAGACGCTATCGCCGATGCTCAAAGCGCTGTCCGCCTACGTCGACGAGGACGACTATCTGCTGTGTTTCCAGAACATAGCAACGGTGCATTACCTCACCCGCACGCGCCCGTATCTTTACAATCCGTGGGTGTGGACATACGACCCGGGCAACATGGAGCGCAAGTTTGAGCGCGCCGAACGTGAGCGGCCGTACCTGCCGGTGGTGGTAAGAGACAAGTCGATGTTGCCGCACTGGTACGAATACTACCCCGACTGGAACAACGAGAACGCGCCCGAGAGCTATCTGCACAACAACAAAAAGATTATGTTGATCAACCGTTTCCTCACCCGGCACAGGTATCGTAAAGTATGGGAGAACGACGTCTTGCAGATACTCGTTCCGCCGTCGCTTTACAAACGACCGTAGTTACGATTTTAAAAGCTTGCCTTTTGCAAGGTAAAAGGCAAGCTCTTACACGCTGAAAGGCGGTCTTTTGCACGGTAAAAGACCGCCTTTTGGAAATCTGCTGTTTGCCGATTAAAACTGCAAGGAAAAACTCTTGAAATGTTACGGATTGTAAGTAAAACGCCCTTATTTTGCTATTCAGACTTAAACTTCCCGCGCCCTATTTTCTGCCGGCAATGACTTTAAGCAGTCGCGGACAGTATTTTCTCAGCAGATAGAACAGAGCCAAGAGTGAAATCACGGTTACCGCGACAGCAAGCAGACGGCACGAAAACAGTTTGGCGGGCGTGTCAAAACCGACAATCCGCATCATAATAATTTCTATCTCGTTGAAGACGAGCCAATGTGAGACGTAAAGGAAAAACGATGACGAGGCAAGAAAAGGACTTACCTTGCAGACCTTTTTACGTATCAACAACGACGCGACGTTATACGCCACAATGAGTCCAGCACACTGGTTAAGCATCTTAAAGGCATTCGCCGCCTCGGGGCTGTCCTTAACAAGGCAGGCGCAGACTACGGAAAGGACTGCATACGCCACAGCCGCCGGTTTGAAAAACCTGCCGAACACCTGCATCATGTCTTTGCGACGGATACTCATGTCAGCACCAAGAGAGAAGAAGAAAAAGCCCGTAAGCAGCTGTGAGATATACTCAACCCTATAAAGCCCGCAGACAAACCATGCGGCGCAAAGAAGCGTAAGACAGGCTTTGCGGCGTAAGTTTCCGGCATTAAGAAGTCTATAAACCATCGGGGCGCAAAGCACAATGACAATAAGGTCGCGCACAAACCACATCGGAACATTCTGCGGATTTACGTTTCCCGTTTCCGACGGCGGCGAAGGCATTATACCGTAGCTCTTATCCCAGAAACTCATAAGGAACGCGCGCGGCGACAAATCCAGATCGGCAAGAGTCACTTGGTTGTTGAACAGGAAAGCGAAACACGGCAACGCCAGCAGCAATATCTTCAACACGGCAATGGCGTTCCATGTGAGATAAGGTATCAGCAGCGACTTCGTCCTGTTATGCAGCTTGCGCAAATAAACATCCTTGGTCAACGTTATGTTCAGAAAAAACACATAGCCGGAGATAAAATAGTAAATCGGCACGCTCTGATATTCTATCATTCCGGAGATAAGACAGAACAGACCATTGAGAAAAGGAGAGCCCTCCATATCACGATAAGAGCCGAAAAACATCACATGAGAGGTGATAACGACCACCGCAAGAGGAAATCTCAGCAGGTCGAGGCTTTGTGAACGCAGGTCGTTTCTTGTCATTTCTTTTTGTTTATTACTCCGTTTTAGAGGCTTATCGTTATTCGACGATTGCTTGTTTCTTTTATCTTAGATATAACGTCTTTTCATTTTTGATATTGCACAATCCTTGAAATTACGTGCAAAGCATGTCTCAAATATCCCCTTCTTTTGGGTAAGGTTTGGGGAATCTGTTCTTTTTTAATTATTATTTTCTTTTGCTTTTCTCTCGGTTTGCACTATCTTTGAATAAGACAGGCGGCGTCTCGGAAAAGAAAATAAAAGTCCGTTTCACGTCCTTTTATTTTGCTTTTCGCTCGACTTGCACTATCTTTGAATAAGATAGGCGGCGTCTCGGAAAAGAAAATAAAAGTCCGTTTCACGTCCTTTTATTTTGCTTTTCGCTCGACTTGCACTATCTTTGCAAACAGAAAAGAGACCGTGCGGGAGATTGCAAAATGTTTTGTCACAACCACATCCGGCTCTCATCAACAAACAAAAACAATTAAAAAGAATATATATGGACAATCTGAAAAAGGCTTTTGCCTCAAAACTACTTGCTGTAAAGGCTATAAAACTGCAACCGAACGACCCGTTCACATGGGCTTCGGGATGGAAATCACCGTTCTATTGTGACAACCGCAAGACGCTGTCGTTCCCCGAACTGCGTAGTTATGTCAAGCTGGAACTGACGCATGCCGTGCTCGAACACTTCGCCGACGCCGACGCCGTGGCTGGCGTTGCGACAGGTGCGATAGCACAGGGTGCGCTCGTTGCCGACGCCTTAGGACTGCCGTTCGTCTACGTTCGCAGCAAAGCGAAAGACCACGGAATGGGCAACCTGATAGAAGGCGAGCTGCCCGAAGGCGCGAAGGTGGTGGTTATCGAAGACCTCATCTCTACCGGAGGCAGCAGTCTGAAAGCTGTCGAGGCTCTGCGTCAGGCTGGCGCCGAAGTGGTTGGAATGGTTGCATCATACACCTACGGCTTCCCCGTTGCAAAGCAGGCGTTTGAAGACGCCGGCGTGAAACTCGTTACGCTCACGGATTATGAGCACGTGGTAGCGGAGGCATCGGAGACGGGTTACATCTCGGCTGACGACATCAATCTGCTTAACGAGTGGCGCAAGAACCCCTCGGAGTGGAGAAAATAAACCATCGTTGACAAGAAACGAGGAAACAGACTCACACATTCTTAATTCATAACTCTTAATTCTTAATTCAACAAACGTGAGCAGCAAATACGAAAGCAGCATAAAACAGATACCTTATCCGCAGGAGAAGGTGTACGAGAAACTGAGCAACTTGGAGAACATCGAGCAGGTGCGCAGCCGCATTCCGGAAGACAAGCTCAACGGACTGACCTTCGACCGTGACAGCGTATCAATCAGCGTGCCACCCGTGGGCAGCATAACAATGTGCATCATCGAGCGCGACGAACCGAAATGCGTGAAGTTTGAGGCGAAAAACTCGCCCGTGCCGTTCAATCTGTGGATACAGATACTGCCCGTCACCGAGACCACCAGCAAGATGAAGGTAACGATAAAAGCCGACATCCCGATGATATTGAAACCGATGTTGGGCAGCAAACTCGAAGAGGGCATAGACAAAATAGCCGACGCCTTGGCGATAATTCCTTACGGAGAATAAACAACAGCACCACCATGTCAACAAAACTTTGGGACAAAAATTACAGCATCAACGAAGAGATTGAACGTTTCACCGTGGGCAGAGACCGCGAGATGGACATGTATCTGGCAAAATACGACGTGCTTGGATCTATGGCGCATATCACCATGCTCGAGTCTGTCGGACTGTTGGAGAAGGACGAGCTGACACAGCTCCTCGGCGAGTTGAAGAACATCTACGCCGAATGTGAGCGCGGAGAGTTTGTCATCGAAGACGGCGTAGAGGACGTTCACTCGCAGGTAGAGATGCTTCTTACACGCCGCTTGGGCGACATCGGAAAGAAGATACACAGCGGACGGTCGCGCAACGACCAGGTGCTCGTTGACCTGAAGCTCTTCACCCGTCACGAGATAATGGACATAGCACGGCTGGTAAAAGAGCTTTTCGACGAACTGATACAGAAGAGCGAGCAGTACAAAGGCGTGCTCATGCCAGGCTATACCCACCTGCAAGTGGCTATGCCAAGCTCCTTCGGACTGTGGTTCGGCGCTTACGCCGAGAGCCTTACGGACGATATGCTCTTCCTGCAAGCGGCATGGCGCATGACCAACCGCAACCCGCTGGGCAGCGCCGCGGGCTACGGCTCGTCGTTCCCGCTGAACCGTCAGATGACCACCGACCTGCTCGGATTTGACTCGATGAACTATAACGTCGTCTACGCGCAGATGGGACGCGGAAAGATGGAACGCAACGTGGCGTTCGCCATCGCCACGATAGCCGGCACGCTGGCAAAACTCGCCTTCGACGCATGCCTCTTCAACAGCCAGAACTTCTCGTTCGTCAAACTGCCGAAAGAGTGTACGACGGGCAGCAGCATTATGCCGCACAAGAAAAATCCGGACGTGTTCGAGCTGATACGTGCCAAGAGTAACAAGCTGCAAAGTCTGCCGCAGCAGGTAATGCTGATAATGAACAACCTGCCGTGCGGATACTTCCGCGACCTGCAAATAATAAAAGAGGTGTTCCTGCCGGCGTTCGACGAAATGAAAGACTGTCTGCGGATGACGGCTTACATAATAAGCAAAATCGAGGTGAAGGACGACATCTTGGACAACCCGATGTACGATCCGATGTTCTCGGTGGAGGAGGTCAACCGCCTCGCAGCTGCCGGAATGCCGTTCCGTGACGCTTATAAGAAGGTGGGACTCGACATCGAGGCAGGACAATTCACGCCCGACAAGAACATCAGACACACTCACGAAGGTTCTATCGGCAACCTTTGCAACGACCGCATCGCGGCTCTCATGGACGCCTGCATCGACGGCTTCGACTTCAACCGCGTGACAACGGCGGAACAAAATCTTCTGAAATGAAACGCTTACCTTATTATATTATAGCGCTGCTGGCGCTCCTTACGTCGTGCGGCGACTCGGAATATGAGTTCAGCGGCTATCCATGCAACTTCGTGTTCGACAATAACGCAAGCCGCAGCACACAGCTCGCCTCGGCCATGAACCAGATGTCTCCGGGAATATTCTGCCACATCTGCGTGTCCGGAAAGTTCTTCTATTTCAATACGAACGCCGACACCGGAGAGCCGGAACGCGAGCCGTTCAACGCCATCGACGAGCAACGCACGATAGCACTCGGCATATACAACGAGAGCGGAATTATCGTGGGATACGGCAATCTGAACAATCCCGCCACCTTTTACGCCTACGACAACCAGTGCCCGAACTGCTACAAAGAGACCGGTCTGCCACGTTACGGACTGACGATGGACACCGCCGGCAGAGCGAAATGCGACCGTTGCAAGCGCGAATACGACCTTAACAACGGCGGGATAATATCCAACGGCAGCGGCGGCGACAAGCTGATACGTTACCGCGGAAGCACGACAGGTCCGCAAGGAGTGCTCCACGTGGTCAACTGAGACGCCTAATATTAAAATGTGTAAATTAGTTTGACTTTTCAGGAAATAACCTTATCTTTGCATAACTTTTGCGTCGGGAAGGCTCAGACGGATTGATATAACCTTTTAATTGTTATATCGGCACAAGCAGCCGACCTCATCCGACGATGTGTAGCCGCAATGGTGGAATTGGTAGACACGAGGGACTTAAAATCCCTTGGCCGTAAAGGCTGTGCGGGTTCGAGTCCCGCTCGCGGCACATACTGATCTAAAATCTTTCTTTATGAAAACAAATCGAATCTTATTTTTAATCTCGGCATCGGCAATCGTGATGTCTTCGTGCTCATCAAAGTTGGGCGAACTGTCGGCAGACAACTTTAAAGTCACACCCAATCCGTTGGAGTCGAAAGCCGGACAGGTGGCAGTAACAATCGACGGAACATTCCCGGAGAAGTATATGAAGAAGAAAGCCGTTGTGACCGTTGTGCCCGAACTGCGCTACGGCAACGGACAGACAGCACAAGGACAGGCGGCAACCTTCCAAGGCGAAAAGGTACAAGGCAACGACCGTATGATAACATACAAAGTGGGCGGAAACTACACAATGAAGTCCAACTTCAAGTACGTTCCCGAGATGCAGAAAAGCGATCTTTACATGACCTTCAACGCGTTTGTTGGCAAGAAGCAGGTTCCCGTGCCCGCAGTAAAGGTTGCCGAGGGCGTCATCGCCACCTCCGAACTTTACAAGAACACTCTCGCCGGCAGCGGAGCATGCATCGCTCCCGACACGTTCCAACGTGTAAGAGCGCAGAAACAGGAAGCTCAGATAAAGTTCCTCATCAACCAGGCAAATCTGCGTAAGAGCGAATTGAAGAACAACTCGGTGCAGGAGTTCGTAAAAATGCTTAAACAAATCAATGCGGACAAAGAGAAACTGGCCCTCAACAACGTTGAAGTATTGGCTTACGCATCACCCGACGGCGGCGTGAAATTCAATGACAAACTTGCCGGAAAGCGTCAAAACGCATCGGTGGACTACGCCAAGAAACAGCTCAAAAACAGCAAACTGACATCTGAGGTGACCGGTAAATACACCGCACAGGACTGGGAAGGCTTCCAGAAACTTGTCCTCGCGTCAGACATTCAGGATAAAGACGTCATCCTGCGAGTGCTCTCAATGTATCAGGATCCTGAGGAAAGAGAACAGCAGATACGTAACATGTCGGCCGGTTTCCGTGACCTCGCTGACGGCATTCTGCCAGAGTTGCGCCGTTCAAGAATGATCATCAATTACGAGACAATCGGTCGCAGCGACGAGCAAATCAAGGAACAGTACAACGCTGACGCAACAAAACTGAGCGTCGACGAACTGCTCTACGCCGCTAATCTGGAAGACAACAACGACGCAAAAGAGGCAATCTACAAGAAGACCGTCGACGTCTATCCCAACGATTACCGTGCTTACAACAACATCGCGGCAATAGAATTTGCAAAAGGAAACGACGCGGCAGCGAAAGATTATCTTGCAAAAGCATTGCAAATCAACGGCAACGCAAGCGAGACAAACGCCAATCTCGGTTTGCTGGCGTTGAAGAACGGCAGTATAAGCGAGGCTGAAAACTACATCGCAAAAGGCAACATGGCAGGCGATTACAACAAAGTTGTCGGCTCGTTGAACCTTGCAAAGGGTGATTATCAGGCTGCCGAGGCAAGCTTGAAGGGCATCGACTGCAACACCACCGCTTTGGCTCAGATACTCAACAAGAACTATGCCGGCGCGGCAAACACGCTGAATGCGATAAAGAACAAAGACGGAATGACCGACTACTTGCAGGCTATCCTCAACGCACGTCAAGGCAACAACAGCGCCGCATCTGCATTCTTGAAGAGCGCTTTACAGAAAGATCCGTCGCTTGCAACCTACGCAAACAACGATCTTGAACTTTCAAAAATCAGCAAATAAACATCGCTGACGATGAAGCGATTGGCATTCATTATAACACTCGCCTTGGTTTTGGTTTCGTGTGGCTCCCGAAACGGCTATTTCAGCCTCGACGGTCACCTGCTCAACCTTAACCAAGGTGAGTTTTATGTTTACAGCCCGGACGGCGTGTTCGACGGCGTTGACACGATAAAGGTTGACGGCGGACGTTTCGTCTTTGAAACTCCGTGTAAACAACGCGGCACGATAATCATCGTTTTTCCTAACTTTTCGGAGCAGCCCGTGTTTGCCGAACCGGGCAAATCGGTCACAGTCAAGGGTGACGCGTCTCACCTGAAAGAGATCGAGATAAATGGAACCGACGATAACGAACTCATGAACAGCTTTCGCCAACAGATAGCGAAGGCGTCGCCGCCGGAGGTCTTGGAGCATGCCGAACGCTTCATAATGAACAATCCTGAGTCGCCGGTCAGCGTTTATATTCTCAAAAAGCACTTCATCACCAACGCCGGAACCGGCACGACAAACGGCAGTACAGACTATCAGAAGATAGCAAAACTTGCCGACGTCATATACAAAAAGCAGCCCAAGAACGGAGAGATAGCACGCATTATAACCCTTGCCGGCATGATGAAACGCGGCTCGGCAGGCAGCAACATCCCGTCGTTCTCGGAGCGCGACATCAACGGCAAGACCGTAACAGACGCCAACCTGCGGGGCAGGATAGCCGTTGTCTGCACATGGGCAGACTGGAATTTCGAGAGCCGCAGCATGTATTCACGACTCGAAAAGCTGTCCGACGAATACGGAAACAGACTTGCCGTGCTGGGAATAAGCCTCGATGCGAGCGTTCAAACTTGTAAAAACGCATTGAGGAACGACACCACCGGCTGCATCACAATATGCGACCAACAGATGTTTGACAGTCAGCTGTTAGACAAATTCGCCTTCACCGCTGTCGGCGAAAACATCATTTTCAACGCTCAGGGACGGGCTATCGAACGCGGTCTAGACACCAACGCATTGGAAACAAAACTGAAATCACTCTTAAATTTATAACAGAAATGCTGGTTAAGACATACTGCGCGGCGGTAAACGGATTGGAAGTCACCACCGTGACGGTTGAAGTAAGCATGTCGCGCGGCGTGCTCTTTCATCTTACCGGACTTGCCGACACCGCCGTGAAGGAAAGTCATGACCGCATTGTCGCGGCTCTCCAAAACAACGGAATTAAATTTCCCGTTGCCGACATCACCATCAACATGGCGCCCGCCGACCTCCGCAAAGAGGGCAGCAGCTATGATCTGCCGCTGGCAATCGGTCTGCTTGCCGCCACGGAAAAGGTCAGGCAGGAGCGTCTTTCGGAATATATGATGGTGGGCGAGCTTGGACTCGACGGACGGATACAGCCCGTGCGCGGCGCCCTGCCGATAGCAATCAGAGCGCGGAAAGAGAAGTTTAAAGGGCTGATCGTTCCGAAACAAAACGTCAGAGAGGCTGCCGTGGTAAACAATCTCGACGTCTACGGCATGGAGAACATTCTCGACGTGATGCGCTTTCTGAACGGTGAGCCGGGTTATGAGCCGACCGTCATCGACACCAGACGTGAGTTTTACGAGCACCAGTGCAAGTTCGACTTGGACTTTGCCGACGTCCGCGGACAGGAGAACGTAAAGCGGGCGATGGAAGTTGCGGCAGCCGGCGGACATAACATGATAATGGTCGGTCCTCCGGGAAGCGGCAAATCGATGATGGCTAAGCGTCTTCCCTCGATACTCCCTCCCCTCTCCCTGTCAGAGAGTCTGGAAACGACGCAGATACATTCGGTGGCGGGCAAGCTCGGCAAAGACATGTCTTTGATTTCACAACGACCGTTCCGCTCGCCTCACCACACCATCTCTCAGGTGGCACTTGTCGGCGGAGGAGTCAATCCCCAGCCGGGAGAGATATCCTTGGCACACAACGGCGTGCTCTTCGCCGACGAACTGCCGGAGTTCAACAAGTCTACTCTTGAAGTGCTGCGCCAGCCTCTTGAAGACCGCAAGATAACCATTTCGCGTGCAAAATACACCGTCGAATACCCCTGTTCGTTTATGTTCGTCGCCTCGATGAACCCTTGTCCGTGCGGCTATTACAACGACCCGACGCACCGTTGCGTCTGTTCGCCGGGACAAATCCAGCGTTACATGAACAAGATCAGCGGTCCGCTGCTCGACCGTATCGACATTCAGTGCGAGATAACGCCCGTACCTTTCAGCGACATATCGCGCGCACAGCCCGGCGAACCCTCATCCGCCATCCGTGAAAGGGTCATCGCCGCCCGCCACATTCAGGAAGAACGTTTCAAAGATACGAAAGGCATTCATTGCAATGCGCAGATGTCCGAGCGCATGATTCACCTGTACGCCGAGCCCGATACCGCCGGCATCGACCTTCTTCGCACGGCTATGGAGCGCCTCAACCTCAGCGCCCGCGCCTACAACCGCATACTGAAAGTGGCACGGACGATAGCCGACCTCGACGCCTCCGACTGCGTCCGGCCATCTCATCTTGCCGAAGCAATCAGCTACCGCAACCTCGACCGAGGCGACTGGGCGGAGAGAGGATGAGAATATAGTATTTTTATAATTATTAATTTGATTATAATATCAATTAAAAACGCCATACCTATGTCAGAAAAAGAATTAAACTCATATAGGCTAACGAGTCTTGAAGAACCAACCGACGAAATGCTTTACCAAATCATGAAAGAGGTGGCAGAGGATATTCGTGTAAAAAACGCCGAAACAGACAGGCAGTTTATGGCTAACTTGCGTATGGAGGCTGAAAGAAGACGTAAACAAAGGGAGGCGATAAAATGAAAGGACATCAGCCCGTGCTCATAGTCATTGCCGGTCCGAATGGTTCCGGTAAAACAACGATTACATCCAAAATTCTCCATCATGAGTGGCTGTAAGACGCTGTGTATATCAATCCGGACAATGTAGCTCAATATCAGTTTGGTGGATGGAATGACAACATTTCTGTGCTCAAAGCCGCTCAGTTTTGCGAAGAATGGCGGGAACAATGCTTGCACGAACGTAAGAGCTTGATTTTTGAAACTGTCATGTCTTCCTATGGGAAGGTGGATTTTATTAGGCGTGCAAAAGAAGCGGGATATTTCGTCCGCTTATTCTTTGTCAGCACATCGTCGCCACGCATAAATGCGTCACGTATAGCTCACAGAGTAATGGAGGGAGGTCATGATGTACCCATATCTAAAATAATATCCCGATACACTCGTTCCATACTTAATTGCGCCGAAGTATCTAAATTGGCAGACCGCACTTATGTTTATGATAACTCCGTAGATGATGCCGAGGCACAACTTCTCTTCCGCATTGTGAATGGGGAATTGTTTAAGCTGTATACGGAAACTATACCTGAATGGGCAAAAGTTATAAACGCTTTCTCTGACTGAATGCGGCACGGACGATAGCCGACCGCGGCGACTGTGCGGAGCTCTGAATGTGAAGCCGGTTTTATATCACATTCTAAAAGGCGGTCTTTTGCGATGTAAAAGGTAAGCTTTCAGGAGGTAAAAGGCGGTCTTTTGCAAGCTAAAAGGCGGTCTTTTGCAAAGCGGAATATAACACTTTGAAAGACAAGGGGTTATATTTTTAAGAAACAAACAAGGCATGACTATTCACCTTCATTACTTTTTTAATTATCGATTGATGTTTCATGACAGGAGAAAGGACAGACAACCATTATATTTAACGCCTTGAACGTCAGGATGATTTATTCCCGTTATTTTCACGCCTTTTTATCTTCATCGTATCAAAAAACTTGAAGAAAGCGTATGACATAAGGATTATTTACGTAACTTTGTAGTCGGTGATTACGGCAATTATATTTTGAAAGACATACCTTTCAGCACTTAACCGTGTTCTTTCTCATATATTAAGGAACAGCCTGAGAAGGCAATCCGCCATAAAAAACAAATCTACTAATCAAAACAAATCATAATGAAAAAACTTTTTCTTTTGCTGATATTATTGGCGACGACAATAAATATCGGCGCCACCGACTACAAAGAGACATTCAGCGGACTGAACAGCGCTACGGCAGGTAACGGTACGCATACATTCGACCTCGGCGAATGGACGTTCTACGGCATGTCTTACGGCAGTTCGGCACTGAAATTCAACACGAACGGGGCGTACATAATATCGCCCAAACTGAACAACATCACCAAGCTGAGTTTCACTTATCGTGCCGGGGGTAGCAACAAACTGATGACCGTAAGCTATTCAACCGACGGCACAAACTGGACGGACATCGACCAATTCACCATTGCAAGCAGCTCAAGCAGCTTCTCGACGTGGAGCAAGAAGGTAGACTTAGGCGACAAGACGGGCATCCGTTTCCGCATCCTTGCGGCATCTTCAAATTGTTATATCAAGGTCTTCACGGCATCGGACGACGCCCAGAGCGGCGGCAATCCGGATTATTCCGACGACCCGGACTATAAGACTGACGGCGTGTGGGTGCCCACAAAGGCTTTCCCCGAGCCTCTGAAAACGATTTATATCAGTACGGCTGGCAACGACGAGACAGGCGACGGCTCCTTTGAAAAGCCATGGTACAACATCGCTAAGGCGTATGAGAACGCCGCTCCGGGCACGCATATAATTTGTCGCGGAGGCAAATATCACATCAACAAATATGGCACTGACGGCAAACTTACGGTGCGGATGAACAAGGCGGGCACCGCCGACGCACCGATAGTGATACGCTGTTACGACGGCGAACTGCCCGTTTTCGATTTTGAACAACAGCTCCTCGACTGCAACCGTGACAGAGCCAAGGTAGGCGACCGCGGCATAGCGCTGACCGGCGACTATCATATCATTTACGGAATTCACATCATGCACGCCGCCGACAACGGCATAAAGCTCGAAGGAAACCACAACCGCATAGAGCGTTGCGAGTTTTCTTACAACCTCGACTCGGGCATTCAGCTCGGCTTCGGGCATGACTTCTCGGCGTCAGGCTTCGGCTCGAAGAACGACGGCAGCCACTGTGCTTACAACGACATCATCGACTGCGACTCTCATCACAACTGCGACTTCGACATGAATTACGGTTCCGACGCCGACGGTTTCGCGTGCAAGATGCACAACGGAAAGGGCAACCGCTTTATCCGTTGCCGCGCATGGCGTAACAGCGACGACGCATGGGACCTGTATGAAACGGATTACGACGTTATTCTTGCAGAGTGCTGGGCGTGGGAGTCGGGCAAAGCAGAAGATCATCTCTGGGTGAAAGAATATCTTGACGGCAGCGCGTCATTCTCCGGCAACGGCAACGGCATAAAGCTCGGAGGCAACGGCACCGGCGGCTCATCTGCCGGAATACATTACGCCTTCAACTGCATCGCCTTCGGATGCAACAAGACCGGCTCGGTGAAAGGTTTCGACTGCAACAGCCACAAGGGTGGTCATGTGCTCGTGGGCTGCCTCGGTTTCGACAACGGCTACGACTATATGTTCGAGTCGGGAGGTTCTACCACCAACACATACTTCTACAACAACATCTGCCTGGGCAAGCAGGAGATATGCGTCGGCACGGACGATTACAACGCGATAATCAACGTTCCGAGCAAGAACGGATGGACTTCACACCTTATAACAAACTTCTCGAAAGACGATTTCCAGTCGCTCGACGAGGCTGACGCCCTTGCTCCGCGCTCCCTCGACGGCTCGTTCCCGCGCAAGTTCGGCAGACTTGACAGCGGCAGTACCCTCATAGACGCCGGCATTAAGGAGAGCGACATCAGCGTGATGACCGTCACCGCCACTTACAACGCCCTGCTTTCCGACTTCCCCTTCCAGAAACAGGATGTGACAGGAGCGGCACGCGACCTCG
>CAJMQT010000006.1 GCA_905215655.1 uncultured bacterium
ACCCGCCGACTTGTTTACTTTAAAAAAATAAAACAAAGCTATGGAACATCCTGAAAACAACGAAGAATACAAAGGACTGACAGTAAACTCGGGCGTGGAGCAGCCCGCCATAATCAATCCTTACCTGAAACGCAACCGCTTCAAGCGGCACGAACTGTCCGTTGCCGACATGGTTGAAGGCATATTGAAAGGCAACGTGACCGTGCTCAGCCAAGCCGTCACGCTGATAGAGAGCGTCAATCCCGACCATCAGAGCAAGGCTCAGGAGGTAATCGACCGCTGTCTGCCATACAGCGGAAAGTCAATCCGCATCGGCATAAGCGGCGTGCCGGGCGCCGGCAAGAGTACTTCGATTGACGAGTTTGGCGTCCATCTGCTCGACAGGACGGGCGGAAAGCTCGCCGTTCTCGCCATCGACCCCAGTTCGGAGCGGTCGAAAGGCAGTATCCTCGGTGACAAGACGCGCATGGAAAAACTGGCGCAGAGACCGGAGTCGTTCATCCGTCCCAGTCCGACGGCAGGCTCTCTTGGCGGCGTGGCACGCAAGACGCGCGAAACGATAATACTCTGCGAGGCGGCAGGCTACGACAAGATATTCGTCGAGACGGTAGGTGTGGGACAGAGCGAGACGGCATGTCACTCGATGGTAGACTTCTTCCTGCTCATCCAACTTGCCGGTACGGGCGACGAGCTTCAAGGCATAAAGCGCGGCATTATGGAGATAGCCGACGGCATAGCGATAAACAAATGCGACGGCGAAAACGTCGACAAGTGTCATCTTGCGGCGACAAGTTTCCGCAATGCGCTCCACTTCTTCCCCGCCCCCGACAGCGGATGGCAGCCCAAGGTGTTGTGTTACAGCGGCTTTTACGGCACCGGAATAAAAGAGATATGGGACATGGTGTACGAATATATCGACTTTGTCAAGGCGAACGGATACTTTGATTTCCGCCGCAACGAACAGAGTAAATACTGGATGTACGAAACGATTAACGAACAGTTGCGCGGCAGTTTCTACAACGACGAGGAGATACGCCAACGCCTCGCAGCGTCGGAGCGCGCCGTGCTTGCAGGCGAAAAGACGAGCTTCGCCGCCGCAAGAGAACTTTTAGACATTTATTTTAATTCCTGAAAGACATGCACTCTGAATTAAAGACCGAGCTTGACAGCGGCAGCGGCTTCTGCTTCGGCGTGACAACTGCTATACGTAAAGCGGAAGAAGAGCTTGCCGCGGGCAAGACGTTATACTGCCTCGGCGACATCGTTCACAACGGAATGGAATGTGAGCGGTTGCGGAAGATGGGGCTTATCACCATCAACCACGACGAGATGAAACAGCTGCACGGCGTGAAAGTGCTGTTGCGCGCACATGGCGAACCGCCCGAAACATACGAGCTGGCACGGCAGAACGGCATAGAGATAATCGACGCCACATGCCCCGTCGTACTGCAACTGCAACGCAGGATAAAGCGTCAGTATGATGCGAACGCCAACGCTCAGATCGTGATTTTCGGCAAACCGGGACATGCGGAGGTGCTCGGACTGGTGGGACAGACCGAAAGCCGTGCCGTGGTGATAGCCGGCATAGAGGACGCCAAGCGTCTCGACTTCACCCGCGACATTTATCTGTATTCTCAAACGACAAAATCGCTCGACGAGTTTCACCGCATCATCGAATACATCCGCGGGCACATTGCACCCGAAGCGACGTTCAAGAGTTTTGACACCATCTGCCGGCAGGTGGCGAACCGCATGCCCAACATCAGCTCGTTTGCCAAGCGTCACGACCTCATTCTCTTTGTCTGCGGGCGCAAGAGCAGCAACGGCAGGGTGCTGTTCAACGAGTGTAAGAGTGTAAACCCTAACAGCCGGCTCATAGAGGGACCGGAAGAGATTGACCCGCAATGGCTGGACGGCGTCACGACCGTAGGTATCTGCGGCGCCACGAGCACCCCGAAATGGCTCATGGAGCAGTGCAGAGACAGGATAACGGCAGTTAAATAAAAACCTGTTTCAATGGGGAAAACGAGATGACAGAATACGTCTCTCTAACTGATTGATAATCAGTATAATTGCAAAAGGCGGTCTTTTAGCTTCTAAAAGACCGCCTTTTGGCGTGTAAAAGCTTGCCTTTTAGAAGGTAAAAGGCAAGCTTTTGGAAATCGATTGATATAATGTCGTGTCACAAGGGGCAGGATACGGCGTTTTTACTGCCCCACCCTCTCACGGTATCTTGCTATCAGCCACGCTTTCTGTTGCTCTATCGTAAGCTCACTATTGTCCAGTTCGATGGCGTCGTCAGCCTTGCGCAGAGGCGACACTTCACGGTGAGAGTCGAGATAGTCGCGCTCCTTCACGTTCTTCAAGATACTGTCATAATCGGCGTCCATGCCTTTTGCCCTCAGCTCGTCGTAACGTCTGCGGGCGCGGACCTCGGCTGATGCGGTGACAAAAATTTTCAGTTCGGCGTCAGGAAAGACCACCGTGCCGATGTCTCTGCCGTCCATTATTACGCCTTTGTCCTTGCCTATACGGCGCTGTTGGGCAACAAGAGCCTCTCTGACAAAGGGCAGAGCGGCTATCGGACTGACCTTCGACGATACCTCCATGGTGCGTATCTCGTCCTCCACGAGCCGCCCGTTAAGATACGTGTCGGGGCGTCCCGTACGGTCATTGTACTTGAACGATATTTCTATCTCGCCCATTCTGTCTTTCAGTTCGTCGGCATTAATGTTGCCTTCGGCGTCAAACAGCTTGTTCTGAATGGCGAAGAGCGTCACCGAACGATACATCGCGCCCGTGTCGACATATACGTATCCCAACTCACGTGCAAGGTCTTTCGCCATCGTACTCTTGCCGCACGACGAATGTCCGTCAATGGCTATGGAAATCTTTTTCATGTTCCGAATATGTTGTTTGTTTGAATTCTTGTTGTCAGCGGTGCCGGATGTCAATGCTTTTTCAGCGGTTGCGACTCTTGTCTTTTCCGCTCCTTGTCTGCCTCTTTCATCTGTTTTTCAACATCCACACCGTATTTCTTGTTGTCACTCCGCTGCGACGGTGTCTTCACCTCCGTATCGGGAGAGCTCAAAAGGGTTTGTATCACCTCGCCGGAGGTGCCTTCAAAAATGCCGCACGACGAAAGGCTGTAATAACAACGTGCGCTAAATGCCGCCGCGACGATGGTTCTGAAAGCTTTTGTCATCGACATACAGATATGGTTTTGACGGTTTGTCACCTTATAAATAATGTACGGTTCAGAGCGTATAGGTGACGTTCACAAGCAGCGAACTTGACGAGACGTGGTACTTTCCGTAACCGAGCTGCACCTTGAAACGTTCGAGCTGCAAGCCCGCTCCGAAGGACAGACCGGCTCCGTGGCTGCTCTCTTCGTCCTCACCGCCCATAATCTTCATCTCGTCGGCACGGCGGAAGTTGTATCCCGCAGCAACGTAAATCTGGTCGGAGAAGAGTATGTCGACACCCGCCACAAGGTGATTGATGAACTTATAGTTCCAATGGTTCAGGTCGACAAGCGTCGCCGACACTCTGAAAGGCAGCGTGCCGAACCGCTTGCTGGCGCCCACTTGCAGGTCGAGGGGCATCTTGTCGTACTCGTCGTCATACGCCTTGATCTGTCCTCCGAGGTTTTTCGCCACCACGGACACCGACCATTCGCGCTCCGGATCATAGTAGTTGGCGCCCAAGTCAACGCCCACGGCGTACGAACTGTAATCTCCGATGTACGAAGCAATCATCCTTGCCGTTATTCCTCCTACGATCCTTTCGCCCAACATGTAGCTGAAAGCGCCGCTTATCGCAATGTCCTTAGCCGAGAAGTCGCCCGTCTGGACGTTGTTCTCGTCGGTTTCCTTCATCGAACCGTAGTCCATGTATTGCGCCATGACCGCCACCGACGCCTTTTCTTTTATTATTCTGTTATACATCGCGCTCGCCGTCGTGGCACCCTTCATGTAAGTCATGAAGTTAAGGTTTATGCTCTTGTCGCTCACGGAAGAGAGCAGCGCCGGATTGCCGAACACGAGCGAGGGGTCATCTTCAATTATTGTGATATTGTATCCGCCAAGAGCCGCGGCGTGGGCGCTTACCGGAAGACGTAAGAAGTTATATCCTGTTTGACTCTCCTGAGCGTCGGCAGCAACAGCGAAAAGCGCCAGCAGGAGCGTGAAAACATACTTTTTCATCTCTATCTGTTATTTTTTAGGGCAAAGATACACCTTTTTTCAAATATCTGAATTACATTTGTAGCATAAAAGCAAGGCATCTTGCGCATTATCATTAACAATAACGCAAAAAACGGCGGATTAGTATATTCCGCCCGTAAGGTATTAATTCTCACAACGATAAGTGGACTCCGGAAAATCATATAACGACTCTTTGGAGCGCGGACGCGCATCGGGCTTTCTCTTGGGGCTGGTCGTGGTGCTCTCAACTCTGCTCGTGCTGCTCGAACTGACGACGCGCGACAGCTCGTATGACGCCGAAGCCGACGCCATCGAAGACCTCTCGCAAGACGTTGAGATAATGCCGTTCTTGCAGCGGAAGGACATGATAGCCGCCGTAACGCAAAAGACGAAACCGGCAATAACAGAGCGTGTGAGAGCCGTGGAGAACGACGTTGAAGAGACGACCGACGACAAACGAGACGAAGAGGAGACTGCCGACACGAAGGGGAACGCCGAGGGCGAGACATCGGCAGAGAGCTCGACAGCCGACAAAACGGAAGAAACGACGACGGCTCTGTCGCCCGTTGCCGTCGACGAGAACGATAACCCGCTCGACTTCCACGTGGTGGAAAGGTTGCCGGAGTTTCCCGGCGGCATGGTGGAATTTATGAAATGGCTCACCAAGAACCTGCGTTATCCGCCGCTGGCACAGCAACAGAAGATGCAGGGAAAGGTGCTCGTGGCTTTCGTCATCAACAAAGACGGCACAATATCAAGCCCGAAGGTGGTGACGTCAGGCGGTCAGGAGTTTGACCGCGAGGCGCTCCGCGTGATACGGATAATGCCGAAATGGGCGCCGGGAGAGGACCACGGAAAGCCTTGCCGCACGTATTTCCGCATTCCGATAGTATTCAAACTGTGACCTTAATCCTTGAAACAATAAAACAAACCGACACTATGTTAACAGCAAAAGAAATCCTCGAAAAAATCAATTCGTATCTCGACAACATGCCGTATGACCGCCGTCCGACGAGCCTTTACGAACCGGTAAAGTATGTTCTCTCTATCGGCGGCAAGCGTATCCGCCCGTCTTTAATGCTCATGGCGTACAACATGTACAAAGACGAGCCGGAAACAATTCTGCCGGTGGCATGCGGATTGGAGACATATCATAATTATACGCTGCTCCACGACGACCTTATGGACAACGCGGAGATGCGCCGCGGACATCAGACGGTACACCTGAAATGGGACGCCAACACGGCTATCCTGTCGGGAGACAGCATGCTCGTGCTTGCATATCAGCGCATAGCGCAATGTGACCCGTCAAAACTGAAAGCCGTGCTCGACATCTTCACGGAGACGGCTCTTGAAATAGGAGAAGGACAGCAGTATGACATGGACTTTGAGACGCGCACCGACGTGACCGAGGAAGAGTACATCGAGATGATCCGTTTGAAGACAAGCGTGCTCCTTGCGTGCGCCCTCAAACTGGGCGCCGTCCTCGCCGACGCGCCTGAAAAGGACGCCGATGCGCTGTATAAGTTTGGCGAACAGATGGGACTTGCATTCCAGTTGCAGGACGACTTCCTTGACGTCTACGGCGACCCGGCGGTGTTCGGCAAGGCAATAGGCGGCGATATTCTCTGCAACAAGAAGACTTACATGCTGATAAACGCCTTCAACCGTGCCGACGAGAGCCGCCGCAACGAACTTCTAAAATGGGTAACGGCGGAGCACTTTGACCCGAAAGAGAAGATATCTGCCGTCACTTCGATATACAACGAGCTGGGTATCAACCGCTTGGCGGAGGAGAAAATAGATTATTACTTCGAGCAAAGCCGCAAACATCTTGCCGGCGTCAACATCTCCGACGACCGTAAGAGAGTGCTCGAGGCATACACCGAGGCAATGATGAAAAGAAAGGTTTAAGAATGATAAAGCCTCTCCCCGACCCCTTTGAGCGTATCGGCGGAGAGGCTCTTTGTTTTTTATGATTAACTACATCGACACACATATTCACCTTGACGGCGCGGAGTTTGACGACGACCGCGACGAGGTGGTGGCGCGGGCGAAGGCTGCCGGCGTCACGAAAATGTTTATTCCGGCGATAGATTTGCCGTCAACCGATGGCGTGGTTGCCGTCTGTGAGCGCTATCCGGACTTCGCCTACCCCATGGCAGGTCTGCATCCGGAGGAGGTGAGAGGCGACTGGCAGGACGTATTGAGGCAGATAAGGATGCGGATTGACGCCAAGGACGCGCCGTATATAGCCATCGGCGAGGTGGGTCTGGACTATTATTGGAGCCGTGAGTTTGAGGATGAGCAGCTGAAAGCCTTTGAAGAGCAAGTCAGATGGTCGGTAGAGACGCGGTTGCCGCTGATGATTCACTGTCGCAAGGCACAGAATGAGATGGTGCGTCTGTTGCGAAGATACGAGAAAGAGCTGCCCGGAGGCGTGTTCCATTGCTTTACGGGGAACGACAAGGAGGCTGCCGAACTGCTGTCGTTCGACAGATTTGTATTGGGCATAGGAGGCGTACTGACGTTCAAGAGTTCGCACCTGCCGGAGGTGTTGCCCGCCGTTCCGCTCGAAAGAATAGTGCTTGAAACAGACGCTCCGTACATGGCGCCCGTCCCGATGCGGGGCAAGCGCAACGAGAGCGCGTTCATCCGCCACGTGATAAGCCGGCTTGCGGAGTGTTACGGAGTAAGCGAAGAAACGGTTGCCGACGTCACAACAGAGAACGTAAAACGCGTGTTTTTCTCTTAGGAGAGAAAGAGGTTTTAAATTAAGAATTAAGAGTTAAGAATTAAGAAAATATGCAACAAAACTGTTTTTCTTAATTCTTAACTCTTAATTCTTAATTAAAGTTTCTTTAAAAGTAATATGCCGCCGATATCTGCCATGAGTTGGCACGACCGCGGAAAGCGGTCTTTGTTCCTTCGAGGACAGTAACCTCGCCGGTTTTTCCGCATGCGATGTTATAGTTGGCGCCCACTTGCAGGTGGTTGAGCAGCATTACTCCGGCACCTACATTTATGCTGAGATTTGACGTCTTGAACTTCCACTCGGCTGCGTCCTCATATAATTTGGTGCTCTTTGAGCCGAGGTTGAAACCGAACTGGGGACCTGCCGCGAAGTAGATTGCAGCCAAGTCGCCCAAACCTAAGTCATAACGCAGGTTCACGGGGATGTTTATCGACTTCTGAGTGATTTTCTTTCCTTTTACGATACCTTCGTCTTCAGCGTTAATGTCATCCGTCTCAGCGCTGCGCTGGTCGTAAAGTGCAGAGGCGTCGACGCCGAGTCCTACGACAGGAATTTTGATTTTAAGGGTCGGACCGATAAAAAATCCTGTCTGGTTGGATGTTTTCACGACGTCCTTGCTGAACGACATATCTGTAATATTCAGACCTCCTTTGACACCGAACTTGATCTGTGCTCCGGCAGGAACGGCAAAAGCTGTTGCCGCAATGACGATTAAAGTAAGTAATTTCTTCATATACGTTGTTTTGTTATGTTAATAAAAGGGTCGCCTAACATTGATTAGGCGACCGTAATATTCAGTTTAATGTCTTTGTCTGCGTACCGTAACGCGCGCTGCCGAAGAGCCGGACGAGCGTCTGGTAGTGCCCGATGATTTCTTGACGGTTGCCGTCGTGGCACCCGTGCGACGGTTTTTCCTGACCTTCTTGCCCTTGACCTTGACATCAGCTTTCGCTATGCTGTCGAGCGAATCCTTGCGTGCCTGATCGCCCCAGATGTTCTTTTCAAAGGCGACAAGCTCGCTCTCAATGCGTTTCTGCTCCTTGGTGAGTGCCGAATCGGTGGGACAATACTGTCTGAGAGTCTTGCCAAGCATGTTGGTGGTCTTGTAAATGGAGCCTTTGTACATGTTTTTGGTAAAATAATCGTCCATGCTCATTGTGGCCGCATTGTTCAGATTGCTCGTCATAATGATTTGTTTGCTCAGATAAGGAGCAAGGTCGTCATATCTCACCCAGAACAAAGGATACTTCTGCGGTGCGTCACCGAAGTCGTCTTCACGCGTCATTATCGGGCAGAGCGCCAGCACCTTGGTGTGGAACGTGGCCGACGCCTGGTCATAATAAGCCGCCTCCTTGATGTAGAACGACTTCACCTCACGCGACGGGATGTCGCTGTCGTCGATGCGTACGCCGCGGTTTGTGCGTTCATAATAAATATGGTAGTTGTCGAGAAACGCCTTCTTGTTTATCTTTGCGGAGTCGGTGAACACCTCGTTGCCGTCCAAACGGTACTCATAAGCGTTGACACCGCCGCTCAACATAAGCTTGAACATGTATGTGAAAAGGTTCATCTGCGAGCCGGCGGGCTCTACCGGATAATACAACCCGGCGTTGGCGTCTTCTTCAAGATTGATCTCACGATAGATGTCGCGACGCCATACGACGTCTTCCGACATTGGTGCCGCCGTGGGATAGGATATGCGCGCCCTCGTGGTCAGCGTCTGAGCGTTCGACGTTTTCCGCTGTTGCTGCTCTCTGCGGCGTGCCGCAGGCTGTGCGTCGGCAACTTCACCGACAAACATTACAAGCAGAAAAGACAAAACAAACGTGCGGAAGAGCATGCCGCCAAAGCTCTTGCCGTGGCTGCCGTTGCTCTCTGTAAAAAGGTATCTTCTCATATTTCTGGTTTTATTGAGACCGTGACAACCTGCCGAGAGGTTGTCCGGACGATTTTATTTCACTATTACTTCCATTGTCGACGGCAATGTTCGTTTTATTCCGTCGGGACCGATTGCGGATATGCGGGTGATGTAGAAGCGGCGGTTACGCGACAAGGTGCGGAACGTTTCGCGCTGACGCTGACTGAAAGAGTCGCCGTTGGAAACCATCGGAACAGCGTTTCCCATGTTGTCATAGAACACCGTTTCAAAGCTCAACACCTTGAAAGGAATGTCCAGCAGACCGTCGTCAATCGCCGCCTTGATACCTCCTACGGACATCAGGGACGCCTTGGCGAGTCCGCCCGTGCGGAACCTTGTGTCACCGACAACGATATACGGCGTCGGGTCGGGCAACTTACGAACGTGGAAAGTGAACTGTCCCATCTGCTTTGCCGAGCCTGTTTGAAGTGACAATACGTTGATTGTCACATCCTTGCCGACAGCCGACGGGCGTGCAATATACTTGCCGGGACCGACGGGCTGGAGTGTTCCGCCGCTCATGGTTGCCGACACTTTGTTCAGCGGAACGCCGGGAATGCTTATGCTTATCGGGTTGCTGAAACCGGCATAAAGCACGTTCATAAGGTCGGCGGAGACGGTAGCGCTGGGATCAACGACGGTATATTTCTGCGTGAAGTCGCGGCGGATTGTCTCGCCGTTGCCGTTCTGCATCGTTATGTAACCCGTCAGATTAAATTCTCCCGTGCGGTTGGGCACCATCTCATACGTGTTGTCGCGCAGGTTCATTTGCCTTCCGCCGATGTAAATCTGAGGCGTTTGCGTCGTGTCGACTGCCGCCATTACGATCTTTGCCGTAAACTTGTCGCCTCTGACTACGGTCTGTGCGTTGGGTATTACGAAAGCGCTGAGCTTGTTGACGCGGATATCTTTCATGTCGATATTGGCGACAAGGGTATGCAACACCTCGCCTTCGGCATAGCGAACGTCGCTTTGCAGCTTGGTGAGCAGCGTCACGGCGGCGGCGACCGGCATTCCTTCAAACATGTATTCCTGCCAGTTCTTGCCCATGGTTTTGGCATTTTTAGGCAACGTTGTCGTGAGATTGCTTGCTATTATGCTTTTCTGGTGCTCGTCAGTAACCATCTTCAAGATGCGCTCACGATAAGAATTGATCGCATCGAAAAGTTTCTTGCCCTGTCCCGTACCGGGAGCCAGCATCACTTGCGACGCCGCTTCGAGGTCTTCTTTCCGGTTGATGTTCATCACATCGCCGTCATCGCCGTCGGCTTCTTTTACGATAGCGACTTTAAGTTGCTGTGCGAAGTTGAACAGCGAGTCGCTCATCTGCTTCACGGCGGTAGCCTTCTCAAACCATGCCTTTACTTTCTGAGGGTTTGATTTCATCTGAGCCTCGAAATCACCGTAAAGCGCTTCGTTCTCCGTCGACGAGTTGACGGTGGTGCGGTGCAGGCTTTCTTCAACAAGGGAGAAACCCTCAAGCACTTCCGTCGACACGTTTAGCGCGAGCATAGCCATAAGGACGACGTACATAAGGTTGATCATCTTCTGGCGCGGAGATACCGGTCTTTTCTTTATTGCCATGTTTGTTTAGACTTCAACGTTGTTTCCGTGGGGAGCGGCGGCACGCATATTGACGGTCATCGCCTCAATCATGCGGGCGTAAATATTATTAAGTTGTTCAATCTGTGACGCCATCTTGCGCGACTGTTCGTTAATCTGGTCAATCGTTCCGATTTGCGAACTTGCGCCTTTAAGCTGCATCTCATACACCTTGCAAATGCCTGTAAGGGTGCGGTTGAGGTTCTCCATCTCTTCCGAGTCGCGTGTAAGGCGTGCGCTTTGTTCGGAGACGCGTGCCAGCATGTCGGTAAGTTTCTTCAACTCTTCCACATAATTGCTCGTCGCCTCTTCCATCTCGGGTGACACCTGCTGCTGTCCGGCGATCCAAGCGGGCGAGCCCGGTATTGCGGCTGCCGTGCCCTGAGCCTGCTGTGTGCCGTCTATCGGCGTGCCGGCAGCCTCAGCCGACGTATCGCCGGAGCCTTCCGCCATTGCAGCCGAACCGGCGAACGGAGCGCCACCGATAATCACCGTGCCTCCAGAAACCGTCTGCTGAGCAACAGCCGGTTCATTCTCATACTCTGTTTCTTCGCCATCAAGATATTCGTCGGTAACGTGCGTCGGGATATCCTTGCCTATCGCAGTCTTATCGAAGGGACGGTCGAATGCCGAGATGAAGAACACTATGACCTCCGTTCCCATTCCGATATAAAGCATAAGGTTTGCTCCCGGCAGGTGGGTGAGCTTGAACAGCGTACCGAGGATTACGATTGAGGCACCCCAACTGTAAGCGTAGTTAAGGAAAGTCTGTCCAGGAACGCTGTCGAGCCAGCGTTGCAGGCGGTATATTACGTTAAACTTGCTATACTCTGTCATTTCTTTTTCTTACTCCCTTTTTGTTTAGTGTTCGTTGTGCTTGCCAGACTTCTCACGCAGCGGAAACCGATGTAGCTGCGCGGCTGGTTCTGATATTCCCATGTACGCCATGCCGAGCGGATATAAGACTCGGGGTCTTTCCATGACCCTCCGCGCACACTCTTCTTTTTAAGCTTGTACGGGTCTTCCTTGGCAGCGTTGTATTTAAGCTGCGGATTGAGGTCGTTCATTGCCTCTATGCCCGCTTCGGTATATGTCGTACTGGTCCATTCGGCTACGTTTCCCGCCATGTCCGAGAGCCCGTTTGAGTTGGACGAGAACATGCCGACCCTGCTTGTGATGAGGTTTCCGTCCTCGGTGTAGTTGCCTCGGTCGGGTTTGAAGTTGGCGAAGAAACATCCACGGTCGTTCTTCACGTCGGCATTATCCCACGGGAATTCGGTTCCGTCTTTGCCGCGTGCCGCGTATTCCCACTCAGCCTCGGTCGGCAGGCGATAACGCTGGACGTATCTTGCCTCGCCGCGCAGACCTTTCAGGAGGTAGTCCGTGCGCCAAGCGCAGAATGCGTTTGCCTGTTCCCATGTTACGCCCACCACGGGATAGTCGTTGTAAGTTGAACTGCTGAAATACAGCCGCATGTAAACCTCGTTGTCAGAGTTGACGAAGTCGTTGACCCAACATGTCGTATCGGGATAAATGTTTACGATGTATGTGTTAAGGAAGTCCCACGGTCCGCTCAACGGGCGGTCGATGGTCTGCCTTACTATGCGTCCTTCGTCATCGACGTATGCCGTGTCTTTCGATATCATGACCACCTCGTCGGGGTTTACTGTGACGTCGGTGTTAAGATTGCGTTCGGCAGGATTGAGGCGGTTGCGGCGCAAAGCGGCAGCCGTGTAGTCGTAGACCTCGTAGCGGTAATTCATCTGCGAGGCGTCGAGCATCTTCTCTCCTGTCACGGGATTGGTGACATAAAGACTTTCAAAGGCTCTCTGCTCATCCTCATTGGGCTTGCGCGGCAGCGCTTTCTTCCAGTTCAGATGCGGCGTGACGGGGTCTCCGTTTTTGTCTTCGGTTATCATGTAGCTCTCGTCTCCTCCGTAAGAGGGGTCGGCAAGGCGCGTTCTGAGTATCGAGTCGCGCACCCACATGACAAACTGACGATACTCGGAGTTGGTCACTTCGGTCTCGTCCATCCAGAAGCCGTCTACCGAAATGTCTTTCGTCGGTGTCTGTTTTCCCCACAGACTGTCGTCTTTCTGGATACCCATTTTCAAGAATCCTCTCTTGATCATCGTCATTCCGTAGGGCGTAGGTTCGACAAAGCCTTTGCCGCTTACGCCCACTACCTCACCACCTCGTCCCGCGGTAGAGATTTTCTTGCCGCCGAAACATCCTGTGAGGGTTGTCAGCGCGATGACGCCGAGAGCTATTATACAGTTTCTTGTCTTCATATTATTATAATATTCTCACGCTTTTATGTTTGTTCTTACCTTTCTTATATAGATTAAGATTTGTCTGATAACCGATAAACAGCTCGTGGCTGCCGTTGCCGACGCTTATCGCCGAGGTGTAAATCTCATAGCTGTAACCCAGCATTATGCCGTGGAAGCTGCCGCCGACGAGCACCGTTGCCGAGTTGGTAGGGCTGTAAGACACGCCGCCGTAGAGCACCTTTTTATCGTTAGTATATACCAACCGTCCCGATATGTCAGCTCTGTAACTAACGCCGTCCGTGCGCACGAGCACCGACGGATGTATTGTTAAGAACGGATTTCTGAGCTTAATATTGTATCCGCCGGTCAAATAAAACGTCGGATCTATCTGTAATTCGTTGGTTTCGCCGAGGTCGATAAGCGGCGCGTTGAGATGTTGCGCCGAAACACCAACATACCAAGGACCGTGCGTGTAATAAAGTCCGAGAGCTATGTCAAAGCCACTACCGTTGACGTCGGACGTCGGCAGCGCCGGGTCGTTTGCCTCGCCGGGGTCAAGCCCTGAGCCATCAAAGCCCTCGCTGAGCAGCCCCAACTGTATGCCGGCGCTTATCATGCCGCCAAAGAGGCGGTGCTTGTAAGCATATTGCAGCGCCAGGCGCTGATGGGTGAACAGTCCGATTTGGTCGTTGATAAGCGAGACGCCCACTCCGTGGTAGTTTTTCAGCAGGTACAGGGGCATGTCGGCGCCGAGGTACATCGTCTTGGGATTGTTCTCGAAGCCGGCAAAGTTCATGGCATAAGCTGCCGCCACGTTGAGTTTCTGCTGTTTTCCTGCTGCGGCGGGATTGAAAGACGGCTCCATGTCCCAATAGTGACTGAACACCGGGTCGTATTGTGCGCCAGCCTTATCGGCGGCGAGCAAAAGTAGTGACAATATGATGAAAAGACGTATTCGCACGATGATATAACGTGCCTTGACGCGATTTATTGCATCAAAATTTGAATTCGTAGATTTTTTAGGAGTACGAGAAGTTGGAATTTAACCCAAATCTAATGACGATTTGGGTTAAAAACCGTTATAGAAGTCGGCAGAAGAATTCGGATCTGCTTTTGGAACAGATTTGGAACTTTCCGAGTGTATTTCTTCGAGCCTCCTGATTTCACGCAGACAATCAGCCTGTAACTTCAAGCCGTTTGCATCTTTAATTTTCAAACATTCGAGTGAAAAGCTTTCTTTTGTTTTCTTATTCTTTTTTGCCGTGTAAAATTCTATCTGTTTCAAAGGTGTTGACGTAATCTTTTTTATAACTTCATCGGTCATACTGAAACACATGCTTGTGACGAGCGTTGATTTTATATTTCCCAACGATGTCATTTGCACTCTTCGCCACATTTGCCCTGGTAGCGGTTCCACGTCAAGAGTTGTGTCGTCAATGAAGATAAGTGTTAGTTTCCGGTCGGGCAGAAGATCGTTGCCGCAAGTTGTTACAATCCTAAAAGCACGGATATGTTCAGGCGCAAGATTGGAATTATAAAATTCAAATTTACCCCATACCAAATAGCTGTTATTCTTTATATCAAACATGTTGCCGGGCGTATAGACCATAAATGAGCCCGCAACCGACTTCAAACAAGACACGCAAATTAGCGCCAATATTATAATTTTCTTCATCCCTGTATCTGTTTATAATGTTTCGAGTACTTTCTGAGCATCTGCGGGGCTGACATCATAATCAATATATTTGCCGCCGGACAGTTCGACACGCCACTTCACAATCGGGACGCTCTTTATTTTTGCTACTTGTTCATCAGTCAACGCGTAAGCCATGACGGTATTAATCATATACGACGCGTCGGCTATGCCTAATTTATGGCTGCCCGAGACGGAATAGACGCGCTGAAAGTTCATGCCGCCGATAAATTGCATTGGGGCATTCTCGTCGGTTGAAAAGAGTGGCTCAATTCGATTTTTGTCAACCTGTCTGCCCCGAAGCTCGAGAATAGAGCCATCACTGAATTTAACAAGCAGCCGGGCATCTTTGAGCGGCATCTCGACGGCGGAATACGGGTTACGCATTTTGAGTAACAGGTCTTTATGTTTTACATGATTATCGTCACTCCATTCGTTTATGGTTATCATGGGCGACAAGGATTGTTGCGCGCGCGTCCATGTGTCGGCATAGCAATGAATGGTCGAGACTAAGATAAACAAGAAAAATAAAAATTGTTTCATAATAATATTGTTTAAGGTTCGCTGGTTCTGTTTGCAGATCTTGAATTGGAAAATCGGCGACATGGACTATTTATACAGAATGACCGGTCAAAAGTTTATTTATGAAAACAAAAATACAAAATTAATTTTAATCTTGAAAAGTTCTTAACGAAAACGTTCATATATGATATATGACTTTAAGTCGTTTGTCTGTACTTCCGCATTTCAACCTTTCAACCTTTCAATTTTTCAATTTTTCAACCTTTCAATTTTTCAATTTGTACGACAGCTGACAGCCTGAAAGGCTGAACCTTCAGTAACCGGGTGTGGAGGAACGTAGTGACGACACGCCCGGATACCAAACACACATCAGAGGCACCCGAAGTGGTGCTACATAAACACGTCAAACGAAAAATTCGTGCCATACCCCTGATACTTATACTTACAGTTATATGATTTTTCAAGCCTTGGTTGGTTAAAGGCAATCCAAACAACTTTATCTATGACACTTGTGAACTTATACTTTAATTTTACCGGACTGCAATGATATAGTAACAAATATTTACATGACTTTTTCAATAATGCAGTAAAAAATCAGGACAAATAAAATTTGTAATTTAGAAAATAAAATGTATATAAAAGTTAATGGATTTACGTTATTTTGTCTAATAATTAACTTTGGTTTACATTTTTAAGGTAAAAATCGAGCGTTTTTCTGCAAAATAGCATCATTTTTATATTGTAACGGAGGCACTTTTGTGAGGTAAAAGAGGCACTTTTACATTGTAAAAGTGCCTCTTTTACATTTTAAAGGCGATATTCCCGCAGAGAGAAAAGAGTTAAAGGATTGATTTACAGCATATTAAATAAAACGTGTAATTTTTCGCGATTTTTGCTCCGAATGGCTGTTTGCTCACGGGAATTAAAATCTACGGGCGTCAACTGACGGAAAATTGTCAAAATGTTTTACCGGCAATTTTATTAAATGAAGAGTGAAGAATGAAGAATGAAGAATGAAGAATGAAGAATGAAAGTTACCAAGTTAAACTATTTAATATGATAACTTTGATTTCGCGGCGGAGCCGCAATTCTTCACTCTTCACTCTTCATTCTTCACTCTAAAAAACCCCTCATAAAATTCCATCACGGAGTTTTATGAGAGGTATTGTCATTTATCATCAAACTAAATCAAAAAAGTATTCGGTTTAATAGTTCGGGTTCTGCTCCAAGTTCGGGTTTGCGTTCCTCTGCTGCTGCGGTATAGGATAGATACCTCTCCACTGCTCGGTGTTACCGTCAGCATAGAAAGTCTTCTTAGTGAAGTAAGAGCCGAAACGTATCATGTCCTTACGGCGCTGGTTCTCCCAGATGAACTCTCTTGCACGCTCAAGCTCGATGTTCTCCAAAGAGAGAGACGGGAACGGAGCACAGCCGCTACGTGTCCTTACTCTGTTGACAAGGCGCAAAGCCTCTTCTTGCTCGGCGGCACTTCTGTTGAGACGGAACAAAGCCTCTGCCTTCATAAGAAGAACGTTTGAGTAACGCTCTGCAATGTAGTCATTGTCGGCTCTTGCTCCCGAGAATGTCGTTCCCTCCGGAGTATATTTCAAGACGCGGTAACCCTCGTTATTCTCGGCAGCTGTCTTCGATTTCAGGGGAACGAGCACGAGTTGCTGTCCGGGATGATCGGGATCTTCGAGCGGAGTTCCGTCAAGATTGTACTGAGGTCCGTACTCCAAGAGGTTCAGACGGTCGTCATTGGGGTCGTCATACCAACTCAGAGCCTCGTCAGAGAAGCAGTATCCGCAAGCGGGAGCAAACGGAAGACCATACTTCTGCTGGTCAGCTGCATGCTGAGCGTACAATATGAACTCGTTGCCGTCAACAGCCTTTGTCGGGTCTACCGAGAAAGCAATAAGCACTTCCTTGCATTTACCTTCGTTTGTCGACTTGAAGCAGTCGCCTACTTTGTCTGCGAGGTCATAATATCCGCTGCCGATCACTTTGTCACAAGCTGTTACGACGTCTTCCCAATGCGGAGTTCCGCTGTAAACCTCGGCGTTCAGATAAACCGATGCGAGGAGAGCGTAGACAGCCTCGCTCGTCAAGCGCGGATAGTAAGAAGCGTCAACATCGTTTACGCTGGGCAGGTCGGCCGCAGCCGCAGAAAGCTCTTTTACCACGAAGTCGTAAACGTCTTTGCGCGGAGTGCTGCTCGGCATGTTGTTGGCGTCAGGACGCGCATCGGTAAACAAAGGAACGTTTCCGAAGTAATCCATGGCATAGAAATATTCGTATGCTCTCAAAGCTCTTGCCTCTGCGATAGGACCTTTCAACTTGTCTTTCACGGGTGAAGCCTCCATAGCCTCAATAACGGCATTGTTTGCACCGATACCGGGAAAGAGGTAAGTGTTCCAACACGTATTGAGACGGTCGTTATCGGGAGTACATTTGTGCTCCATGATCTGATTGACGTATTCATCATACCAACCACCGTTTGAACGTCCGGGGCAATACAGTTCGTCAGTACCATATTCGCCGATACGCCAACCGTCACCGCCGGCACGGCTCATATAAGCCATGTACTCATAACATCCTGCCAAAGAAGACAGTGCCTGTTCCTCTGTTTGATAATAGTTATCCGGGGTCAGTCTGCCGTACAATTCCTCGTCAAGATCCGTACAGCCTGTTGCCACGAGAGAAACGGCGGCAACGACAGCCATATTTTTCAAAATATTCTTTGCTTTCATAATTCTTTAGTTTTTTAAGCTACAAGGTATCAAAATGTTACATTAATTCCGAACAGGAATGTACGTGTGCGCGGATAACTCAGATAGTCTACGCCGAGCACTGATGAGCCTCTACCGCTGGTATCGGTGTTAACCTCAGGGTCGAGTCCGTCATACCCTGTGATGCAGAAGAGATTTTGAGCCGTGAAGTAAGCGCGGGCATGAGTGATCTTCAATACCGGCAAAGCGAAGTCGTAAGCCAGAGTGAGGTTATCAAGACGGAAGAATGAGCCGTCCTCGATAAACCGTGAAGAGTAAGTCTTAGCCTGATTTGCTGAAACTCCTGACGTCAGGGCGCCGGTCATAACGTTACGTCCGGGAAGACCGTTCAGATACATGAGGTTGTTTGCCGTGTTGTTGTAAACATCGTTGCCTTGGCTGCCGCGGAAGTTAAGAGCGAGGCTCCAGTTCTTGTAACGGAAGTTGGTAGCGAGACCGTAAGTGAAGTCAGGCTGTGCGCAACCGATCTTCTCAGGCTTGCCGTCGTTGGCATACATTTCCATGCCGTTCTCATCAACGCCGATGAAACGCTTGCCCCAGAATGTTCCGAGAGGCTCGCCGACCATGATCAGCTGAGAGTATTGTCCTGCCAAGCCGGCTCCGTTACAGGGTGCCCAGAGCACTTCGTCACCTGACCACTTGCTGTTTGAGAGGCTTGTAAGTTTGTTGCTGTTGGTAGCAAAGTTGAACGTAGCGTCCCAAGAGAAATCTTTCGTTGTGATAAGATCGGCAGCGAGTTCGATTTCAAGACCGGTGTTACGTACTGCACCGACGTTTGCCAGCTGGCTGGTGATAAGTGACGGAGAAGGTACTGCAACGGTAAGAAGCAGGTCCTTTGTCTTCTTGTAATACCAGTCGATGCTACCACGGATGCGGTTGTTCAGGATACCGAAGTCAAGACCGATGTCAGTCTGAGAGGTTGACTCCCACTTCAAATCGGGATTTGCATACTGCTGCGGAAGAACGACAGTTGTCTTCGCTCCACCGAAGATATAGCCCCAAGACTGTGCGCCGAGAGTAGAGATAGAGTTGTAGTTACCGATTTCCTGGTTACCGGTGATACCCCAGCTTGCACGCAATTTCAAGTTAGAGATGATGTTTGACTTGAAGAACTTCTCCTGAGAGATACGCCATGAACCTGCGAATGACGGGAATGTACCCCAGCGGTTGTCTTTACCGAAACGGCTTGAACCGTCACGACGAACAGTAGCGGTGAAGAGATAACGTCCTCCGTAGTTGTAGTTCAGACGTCCGTAGAAAGATATCAGCTTGTTGCTTTCAGCATAGCTGGTCTGGTTTTCGATTGTCTGTGCTGCGGCGATGTTGTACCATTTGAAGTCATCGGTAAGGAAGCCGTAAGCCGTTGTTGAGAGTCCTTCGTTCCAGAAATACTGATAAGAATAACCCGCCATGGCGTTGATGGTGTGCTGACCGAAGGTCTGGTCATATTTGAGCACCATTTCCATCAACTTAGAATAGTCTTTCAGACGCTGTACAGTAACACGTCCGCCTGTGCCGTTACCAAGAAGGTTGCTCTTGGAGATATAGGCGTTACGGTCTTGCGAGTTGTTGGTGTAGCCGAGGTTAAGCTCGAAAGTGAAAGGCTTGTAGAAGTTCCAGTCTGCTTTCAGGTTACCGATAAAGCGCTTGTTCACGCGCTTGTCGATCAGTTCATGCTCGAAAGAGAAAGGCTGAACGCGGTAAGGAGCAACGTCGTTGAAGTCGCCGTCCTCGTTTCTTACGGGCAGAGTCGGGTTGAATACATATATTTCATAAAGCATGCTTGAACCCATCTCACTACCTACGGTGCTTGACGTCGGAGCCTGATTGGCGTGAGTCTCGCCGTAGTTCATGTTCAAGGCGAGTTTCAGCTTGCCGTCAAGAGCAGAGTGGTTGATATTAATTCTGCCGCTGTAATTCTCTTGATAAGAACCGCGCATGATGGCATCCTGATCGCTGTAATTCAAAGAAGCGCGATAGTTGGTGTATTCGCCGCCGCTCATGAATGAAAGGAAGTGGCTCTGCTGCATTGCGGTACGCAACACTTCATCCTGCCAGTTGTGGTTCTCACCACCGTCGTTCAGAGGAACGTTGAGGTCTTTACAAGCTTGGCGATACTGGTCACCGCTGAGCATGTCGAGAGTCTTTGCCTTAGAGCTGAAGCCAATGCTGTAACCATAATTCAGCTGCTGAACACCGGCTTTACCTTTCTTTGTGGTGATCATGATAACGCCGTTGGCACCGCGGCTACCATAAATAGCTGTTGCAGATGCGTCTTTCAGGACGTCGATTGACTCGATATCGTTCGGATTAAGCATCGAAAGGGGGTTGGCTGCTTCTTGGTCGAAGTAGTCCATGGTGTTTGTGCTGATGTTTGTCATATTCTTGCCTGCGGCAGCATCGATTGGCACACCGTCGATAACGTACAACGGCTCGTTGCTTGCGTTGACCGAGGTGCCTCCACGAACGCGGATTGTCGTTGAGCCGCCGGGCTTACCGGAATTCTGTGAAATGTTGACTCCGGCAAATGCACCCTGCATAAGTTGCTGTGCGGAAAGTTCGTTTCCTGCCTTAAACTGGTCAGAACTTAATTTGGAAACGGAACCTGTAAGGTCGCTCTTCTTCATTGTTCCGTAACCTACGACCATGACTTCGTCGAGGCTTTCAGACGTTGATTTAAGCACAACGTCTATGGTGCGTTTGTTGCCGACCATACGTTCTGTCGTCTCATATCCCAAATAAGAGAAGACGAGAATTGTACCTTGCGACGAGACGTCGATAGTGTACTTTCCGTCGACATCGGTAATTGTTCCGACAGAAGAATTACCCTTGGTAATAACAGAGACTCCGATCAACGGTTCGTTATCCTCGCCCGTCACGACACCGGAGACTTTGGTCTGTGCCATTATGTTCTGTGTGACAAACAATGCCATCACCAAACATAATGTCTTGAAGACTTTATCCAACTTGTCTTTCATAAACTTTAAATTTTGGTTTAACATGTTAATTTTAATAGAATTAGTGCCATTTGTTTGTTGTTCGTTGCAAAATTAACAATAAGAAACCTTTGTTTTGTGTAAAAATCGGTTTTTAAAGTTAAAAAAACGGTTTATATATACATTTCAAAGGCTTATTCTGCTTTATTTACTTAATGTTCCATAACAAAAACGCCCGTATTTAAACAGATTTAAGCAGATATGCGGACGCCGGCGCATTCACCTTCCGTCATTACACCTTAATTTAATATATGAAACATCCTTTAATACCGATATCTTATTTTGAAACAAACACATTTCACGCCAAAAATCAGGACGATTATTAACCAAAACAAGTGATTTTTACACCTGACTTGTATTTCTTTCAAGTAACTTTGCAAAAAACAACAAACACATCGAAAACTATGAAGAACTTGCTTACCATGTTTCTGCTTTGCTGTTTATCCCTGAACGCTAATTCGCAGAACGACGTTTACGACTGCATCGTGGCACAAGACGGAACCGGAAACTTTGCCACCGTGCAAGACGCGATAGACAACGCGCCGACAAACGCTACCGCTCCGTACACCATTTTCATTAAAGCGGGGCATTATCACGAGCACCTTTATATTCCGAAGGACAAACCTTGGCTGTATCTTATCGGCGAAGACAAGAACAAAGTAAGGATCAGTGACGACCGCGTCAGTGGCGGACCGAACGGCTGTCCGGTGGATGTTGCGGCCACACTGGTAAGCCATGCCACCGACGGATACTTCACGGGCATTACATTCGAGAACTCTTGGGGAACACGCAACAATGACGGTCCGCAGGCTCTCGCGCTGTATACCAAATGCGACAGAACCATCGTCAACGACTGCGCCATGCTCTCTTTTCAGGACACTTACCGCACGGCGAACGTCAAGGACGAGCGTAACTTTGTAAAAGACTGTTTCATCGAAGGCGCCGTTGACTTTATCTACGGACAAGGAAATGTGTTCTTCGACCACTGCACGCTCAACATTGTGATGAAAAACGGCGGTTTCATCGTTGCCCCGAAGCATGACGAGGGCACAAAGTGGGGATATGTTTTCCGCAACACGACGATAACGGCGCCGGGAAAACCGTCGGAAACAACGGTATGGCTGGGGCGCCCGTGGCTCCACGCGCCCAAGGCTGTGTTCATCGACACGCGCACGGAAGTGACCATTCCCGACGAAGGTTGGTTTGACCACATGGCATCGTTGCCCGCCGTTTATGCCGACTACAACACCACCGACGCCAACGGAAAGGCACTCGACCTGAGCCGTCGCATCAGCAAATATTACAAGATTACGGAAAAGGGCGACACAATTTGGGGTGAGGCGAAGCACAGACTTACGCCGGAAGAAGCCGCCACTCACACAATAAGCAATGTCCTTGGGGGCGACGACAACTGGAATCCGCTGCCTTACTGTGAGCGCCCCGACGCTCCGACGGTCAGCGTAAAAAAGAACAAGCTGTCATGGGCGGCAGTAAAGGACGCCCGCGGATATGCCATAAAGCGCAACGGACGGGTGGTGACACTCACCACATCGACGGAATATAAAATAACGGACGATGCGGAGAAATACGAAGTGATGACCGTAGGAAAACACGGAAATCTCAGCAAATCAATCATAAATCCGGAACAATAAAATTAAAAGTTAAGAGTTAAGAATTAAGAAAAATACATTTTGCGGATTATCAGACGCAAGATAGAAGACAAACAAAATAAACGATAACGCAATTACAATGAAAAACGTATTGGCTTTAATCATTATCGCCTGTCTGCCCGCCGTGCAGACAAACGCTCAGGAAACGGAAAAATATCTCTTTGACAAAGAATTGCCCGTATTCGTCGACAGCATGCAGGCTGAGCTGACTTACCCCTTGGCTTGGGGCAACAGCGACATCCGACAGTTTGACCTCTGGCGCAGCGCGGCACGTAACAAGCTGCGCGAAGAAATGCTCATGCCGCCGCCACCGGCAAAGAATTTCGATATGAAGGTGGTTGCCGAGGAGCAGAGAAAGGGCTACAAAGCGCGCAAACTGTCGCTGAACATCAACGCATGGTCAAAGGTAGAGGCTTACGAACTGATACCCGACGGCGTCGGTCCGTTCCCTGCCGTGCTGCTTCTTCACGACCATGGAGGTCATTTTTCAATAGGTAAAGAGAAGATGATAAGACCCTTCGGCGTGTCACAGGCTGTACTGGACGACGCCGACGAGTGGTGTCACCGCTGCTACGGCGACCAATATGCCGGCGACTATCTTGCCTCCAAAGGCTACGTGGTGCTGTCCGTCGACGCTCCTTTCTGGGGCGACCGCGGCGTAAAGGGCGGCACGACGTGGGATTATTACAAATATATAGCCGGCAATTTCATGATGATGGGGCGCAACATCAGCGCATGGATGAACTTTGAAGACGTCTATGCCGTCGACTTCATGACGACGTTGCCCGAGGTGGACAAGGAGCGCATCGGATGTATGGGCTTCTCGATGGGAGCCTACCGTTCGTGGATGTTGTCGGCTCTTACCGACAAGGTGAAATGCGGAGTTGCCGTTTGCTGGATGCACACCACCGAGTATCAGATTAACAAGGAATATGGCTTGCAGAAACACGAAGAGTGGGCAAACCTCATTCCGGGCATACGTCGCTTCCTTGACTACCCGCATATAGCGTCAATCGCCTGTCCCAAGGCAATGCTGTTCATCAACGGTTCGCAAGACAAGCTGTTCCCCGTGATATCCGTAAACAAGGCATTCAAGACGATGCACGACGTCTGGGACAGTCAGAATGCGGGCGAAATGCTCGAGACGGAGGTATGGGACATGCCGCATTATTGCGGTCCGGAGGTGCAGGCACGCTACCTCACGTTCCTTGACAAGCGCCTTAAAGGCAGCGACAACGCGACGAAAAGCGTCGTCAAAGGAAAGAAAAAGAAATAAGAATGTCCGGTCGGCGCCACGTCAGACCGACACAATAGATAAGAAGATTAGCAATTCATACTTCTCATAAATGTTTACTTGATAATTCCAACTGAAAACAAACGACTGACAAGAGGCGACCTTTTTAACAAACAAAGGTCGCCTCTTTAACGTATAGATCGGTTATCAAATTATGATATTTCCTTACATTTTGTCAAATCCGCAAAATCATCACCCTGCCATCAACGTCCGCAACGTGTAAGGTCTGTCGGGTTGCGTGAATTAATCTTACAGCTTGTTTTTATTTCGTCGAACTCACATTATTTAATTATAAAATTCATGGCATATATGGCGCGGATTTGTTATCTTTGCATTATAAATAAAGTGAAGACAGCATTCACGTTTCCGACAGTAATAAAGATGAAAAGCACTTCAAATAAGATATTCCACCGATATATCAATCATTCAAGGATATTCAGCCGGACGTCATCCGACATTGAGAACATCCCGCACGGACGGGGCGTCTCTGACCGTTTGCTGACGTTGGCGCTCACGCTTGTCATGTTTCTGACACACGTCAGCATGTACGGACAGGTGTTATCCACCTTCACCCACTACAACACGGAGATGGGGTTCGTGCAGAAAGAGGTGATGAAACTCGTTCAGGACGACAAGGGACAGATGTGGTTTGCCACATGGAACGGACTGTACAAGTTTGATGGCTACCGTTTCATCAACTACAAGGCACGCCCCGGCGACGGCGTCAAGATGGAGAGCAACCGGCTCGAAACAATCTGTGCCGACGGCGACAACATCTGGATGAAGGGTTACAACGGCAGCATATCATGCTTCAACATCACGACGGAACAAATCCTCGACCTGCCGCTTACAAGATATGTGTCAGACGAGACCCACCCTCTAAAACGGGGCGGAGTGCTCATCACGATGTCGGGCAACCGACTGATAAAGGCTACTTACAATGCCGAAGACACTATTATCAGGACAAAACAGATAGCCGCCTTCGGCAAGGACGTGGTAAAGAAGATTTCAGACGACATCAACGGCAGATTGTATGTAATGACGACGGGCGGTCTTTACCAATACGACGAGCGGCTGTCACAGATAAAACTCGCGTGGAAAGGCAACGGCAAACTGACTTTCTTCAACATGGCGCGCAACGGCAAGACGCTCGTGTTCGCCGCCTCACGCGGCACGTTGCTGCTCCTTCGTAACGGTCGTTTCATGATAAAGAAGCTCCCTACCCCGTCGAACATAATGTCACTGGCGACGCTCAACGACGGACGTATGCTTGCCGCCACCGACGGAGACGGGCTTTACGTGCTGCGCTCCGATTACACGATAGAGAGCCATCTCACGACAGCAAACAGCCGACTGAACAACAACACGCCCGGAACGCTGAAAAAAGACAGCAAGGGCGACGTATGGTTCTGCACCAAACGACCGGGAGTGATGCGCTACGACGCCAAAAACGACGAGCTTTACTACCTGAATGTTCAGGGCGAATTTTCGTCCGACCCGTCAAGTTGGATGAACGATGTGAACATTGCGGAAGACCGGCGGGGAAACCTCTGGATATCACCATCGGGCAACGGGGTAAGCCTCTTCGACCGCGAGAACAACCTGCTGACGCCGTTTCTCGACAAAGACAGGCAGACAACGTGGACACAGGAAGACACGGTGATCGACCTCTTCGTTGACAAACAGGACAACCTCTGGTTCTGCGGAAAATACACCGGACTGGAAAAAGTGACCTTCACGCCGCAACAATTCTTCAATTTAGACTTACGCTGCGACACCGAGAGCGGCAAAGACATCCGCGGCATGTTCCAAGACAAGGACGGATACATCTGGATAGGAGCGAAGAACGGACAGATAAGCATATTTGACAGACAGCTGAGATACGTCGGAAACCTATGCGGCGACGGGCGGATAAGACCGGACGCGACCGACAACATGGGGCGTGCCTACACCTTTGTGCAGGACAAGACGGGAACGATATGGATAGGAACAAAGTTCAGCGGACTGATGAGATTGCGTCCGAAAGGGCCGCTGGAGTTTGACATCACGAGGTTCAGAGCCGACGGACGTCGCGGCAGTCTGGTGCACAACGACATATTCTCAATGTGCATCGACCGCCACCAACGCCTCTGGCTTGCCACCTACGGCGGCGGTTTGTGCTACATGCCGCTGGACGGCGGACAGACGGAATTCGTATCATTGAAGGGCAAAATCAAGACCCCGTTGCCGGCGAAGACGCGCTTTATAACGACCGACGGCAGAGGAATGATATGGGTCGGGACCACTTCCGGACTGTACTCGTTCAGCGAAGACTTCAAAAAACTTGAAAACACTACCATCCATCGCTACACCCGTGAACCTGACAACGCCATGAGCCTGAGCTACAACGACGTTCTCGAAGTGTTCTTCACGCGTGAAGGAGAAATGTACGTCTGCACCTACGGCGGCGGCTTCTGCCACGTAGAGCGCAACGGAGACAGGCTGACATTTCACCCGTTCACCACATCCGAAGGTCTCAGGAGCGACGTGATATTCTCCGTTCAGGAAGACTTTGCCGGCAACCTATGGTTCTCATCAGAGAACGGACTGATAAAATACAGCCCCAAATCAAAGAAGACGGAGACATTCTCCTCACATTATTTCGGCAAGAACATCGACATCAACGAGGGCGTGGCGATAAAATTGAGCGACGGCAAACTGCTGTTCCCGTGCCGCAACCACGGCGCCATATACTTCGATCCGCGCAAAGTGAATGTCAGCAGCTACGCGCCGAGCATCATACTCAGCCGCTTCTTCATCGGGCAAAACGAGATACAGCCGTCAAGAGACGGAGAAATCCTTAAAAAAAGCGTCAACAACACGGAGCGTATCACCCTGCCTTACGACAAAAACAGTTTTACAATCGAGTTCTCGGCGCTTGATTACCGCGACCCGGACAACGTAAGTTACATGTACATGCTCAAAGGTCTGGACAAAGAATGGACCACGGCGGGCAACGCGCACAACGCCACATTCAACAACGTTCCGCCGGGAGAATACACGCTGATGATACGCTCGACCAACAGCGACGGCGTGTGGGTGGACAACACTCGGTCGATCGACATAACAATAACCCCGTCGTTCTGGCAGACAGGATGGGCGCTGTTGATCTACATCCTCTTTACAATTTTTGTGATAGCCGGCTCAACTTACGTATTCTTCACCATCTTCCGACTGAAACAGAAGGTAAGGATTGAGGAATATATCTCGGACATCAAGCTCAAATTCTTCACCAACATATCCCACGAGATCAGAACTCCGCTCACGCTTATATCGGGCAGCGTCAAAGAGATACTGCGCAAAGGGGTGGACGACGAGGCTACAAGAAAATCGCTGACCGTTGTAGACGGCAACTCGAACCGTCTGCTGCGTCTCATCAACCAGATACTTGATATAAGGAAACTGGAAACGGGCAACATGCGTCTATGTCTGCAAATGACAGACTTGGGACGGTTTGTAAAGACAATAACGACCAACTTCGACAACATCGCCGACGAACAAAACATCAAATTGACGTTTACGTCTCCCGACGAGCCCGTAATGATTTGGGCGGACAACGACAAGCTTGACAAGATTGTATTCAATCTTCTTTCCAACGCGTTCCGCTTTACCCCATCGGGCAAGAGCATAACCGTCGCCGTATATTCCGACAGGGGAAAAGCGCGAATAACGATATGCGACGAAGGCACGGGAATATCTCCCGACAGACTCGAAACAATATTCAACCGTTTCAGTTCTACGGGCAACAACGGCGTATTGCAGCAAGGCGGAACAGGACTCGGACTTTCCTTGACAAAAGAATTGGTAGAACTGCATCAAGGAACAATTACCGTCAAGAGCCAGCTGCACCAAGGCACGACCTTCACCGTCAGTCTGCCGGCAGACAAGCTCGCCTCTTACAGCAACGCTGACTACATAATGAAAGACTCGGAAGACAACAGCGTGAAGGACAGCGCCTACGGAGACATGAAGGACAAGGCACACGCCGACGATGCGGAAAACAGCGACAAGACCGCGGAAGAGAAGACCGCGAATGGCGAAAATCAGACATCTCAGCCTCAACAGACCATCCTTATTGTCGAGGATAACACGGAAATGAGAGATTTCATCAGGATGATCTTAGGTTCGGATTACCGCGTAATAGAGGCAGAGAACGGACAGAAAGGCTTGGAACTTGCGGAAGGCAAGACGCCGGACATAATAATAACCGACTATATGATGCCTGTAATGGACGGAATGGAGATGGCACGACGGCTGCGTGACAACGTGCTTACAAGCCATATACCTATAATAATCCTCTCGGCGAAGACCGACCCCGAGAGCAAGATAATGGGCATGGACACAGGCATCGACGACTACATCGAAAAGCCGTTCAGCGCCGACATCTTCCGCGCACGCATCAGAAACATCATCAGCCGGCACGAGAAGATGAGGGCTTACTTCATGGAAAGATACATGGAAAAGCAGGAAGATGAGCCGATAGACGTATCTCCCGCCGACCGTGACTTCATGGACAAACTCACGGAAATATTGGAAAAGAACGTCAGCAACGGCGGGCTGAGCGTTGACGAGGTGGCATCTCAGCTGAACATGAGCCGCTCGATATATTTCAAGAAGATAAAGGCGCTTACAAATCTCAGCCCCAACGAATTTCTGAAAGCATTCCGCATGAAGCGCGCCTCCGAGCTTATTGACACGCGGAAGTACAACGTCACGGAGATTTCGATGATGGTCGGAATAAACGACTCGCACTATTTCAGCAAATGTTTCAAGCAGTATTTCGGCATGACTCCAACCGAATGGAAGAACCGGAAGGGAGTGAAGAGGGAAGAGTGAAGAGGGAAGAATTAAGAGTTAAGAATTAAAAATTACCCCTAAATTCTTAACTCTTCCCTCTTAACTCTTAACTTAAAAAAAGCGGGTTGACTTATCGCATGTCGCAATAGCCAACCCGTTATAAATCTGATTGTAAGCTTATAAAACAGCTTGGACGTCATTTGGTAAGAGGCGGAAAACCTATCTGTATTTCATGTG
>CAJMQT010000007.1 GCA_905215655.1 uncultured bacterium
GTACAGGCAGTTGGGACTCGCAGTAGAAACGCCTATGAATAATGCAGGTTAATATCTTTTATGCCCGTGCAGCGATATAATATAAGATGACGTGGCGTCCCGGATTTTTTTATTCTATCTTTGCTTTCTTTTTATACTAAAATTAGTGTATTTGTTTTGTCTTTTGACATAAAAATAGTAATTTTGCGACCAAATTATAAGAAATAAGACATTTTTATGGCTCAAAATATCTTTAAAGGTTTGGGCATAGCCCTCATTACTCCTTTTACCTCCGACGGCTCGGTAGATTATTCCGCATTGTCAAAGCTGATAACATATCAGATGAATAACGGAGCCGACTTCTTCTGCATTCTTGCCACGACGGGAGAGACTCCTACGCTGACGGCGGAAGAGAAGAAGAAGATCAAGGACATGGTAATAGACATGGCGGGCGACAAAATGCCGATACTTATCGGTTGCGGAGGCAACAACACGGCTGAGATTGTCAGGGAATTACAGACCGAAGACTTCTCCGGCATTGACGGAATTCTTAGTGTCTGTCCTTATTACAACAAACCGTCACAAGAAGGTCTTTATCAACACTTTAAAGCGATAGCCGCCGCGACAAGTCTGCCGGTGGTGTTATACAATGTGCCGGGACGCACGGGAGTGAACCTCAAAGCCGAAACGACGGTGCGCCTTGCCCGCGACTGCAAGAATATCGTTGCGATAAAAGAGGCAAGCGGCAGTCTGGAACAGGTGGACGAGATAATTAAAAACAAACCCGACGACTTTGACGTGATAAGCGGCGACGACGCCCTTACCTTCCCGATGATAGCCTGCGGCGCGGCTGGAGTGATTTCGGTGATAGGTAACGCCCTGCCGAAAGAGTTTTCACGGATGATACGCCTCGAGATGAAAGGCGAGATAGAAAGCGCGCGAAAGATTCACCACCGCTTTACGGACCTGTTCAATCTCCTCTTTGTCGACGGCAATCCTGCCGGCGTGAAGGCGATGCTTAATGAAATGGGAATGATTGAGAACGTTCTCCGTCTGCCGCTGGTTCCTACCCGTCTGACCACAATGCAGAAAATCAGCGAATGCCTTAAATTCAGGCTATAAGAAAATTTTGATATATAAACGAAATTAAGAGCTAAGAGAATTAAGAGTTAAGAATTAAGAAAATTGCAAGTAACGCATATTTCCTTAATTCTTAACTCTTAATTTTTAATTCCTGTTTTTTATTCCTTCCAAAATCTGTTGGTGATGTCTTTGAAGTCATCGCCCGAGGCGCGTTTGTAAAGGCGCTGGTTGGTTGTGCGGCTTTTCAGACAACCGAGGTGCTTGATGTAAGGACCTATCTTGATATAGTCGAAGTTGCTCTTCTTTATCAGAGAGGGGACACGTGACCGTCCGCTGTACCAGCCTACTTTAAGCCCGGGATAGGTTCGGCGCAGATGTTCGGCAAGTGTGTTTATGTAAGCGGGGTCGGCATCGCCGCCCATGAAACTGACGCAGGTGATGTCAGAGCCGTAATCCATAATGAGCTTGTTCAAGGCAATCGGCGTCAGCGGCTCACCGACGTCCTGCCAAAGATAACTGCTGTGACACCCGGGACAATGGCACGGGCAGTTGGATATGTTTATAGCCAATGTCACCTCGTCCGGAATTTCCTGAAAGACAATACCTGTGTTTACGTATTTAAGCATCTTAATCGAGAATTAAGAATTATGAGTTAAGAAACAACGTCCGGCGTTAAGCCAATTGTGACTTAACGCCGAACTTCGTTTCTTTATTATTAAAGTTTATAGCTTTTCTTTCCCCGCATAGTATCTGCGCTGTGCCTCCTCCTGTCGCGGTGCGGAGAAGTTGCTCACCCTTTTGAGATAACCGATGATACGGGTCATGTAGTCGATGTTCTTGCTGTGACAGTGGGGACATTCTTTAAGATAGCGCTTGTCGATATGTCCGCAGTCGTTGCAGATGGTGTTGGGGATGTTGAACGTGAAATAGTTGCATCCTTCCTTTGCCGCAACGCGGAGCAACTGGCGGTATTGCTCTTTCGAGAGATGCTCGTCAAGGTTCATGTGCAGAGCCGAGCCGCCCGTGAGGTGCTGAATGTACGGCGCGCCGTGCAGCTTGAATTTGTCTATGATGTTGAGCGAGTCGTCCTCAACAACGTAAAAATAGCTGTTGTAACAGTCGCGCGGAACGAAATAGCCGTCCTCTCTGTCCCATTTTGCATGCTTTACGCCGACGTTCTCGGCAGGTATCATCTCGCAGTTGAAGAGCACGTCCTTGGTCCTGTACTGCTTGTTATATTTCTCTATCAATCCGAGAACGGTCTGAACGAATTTAAGATAATCGGGATTGTCGGTGATTTGCAAGCCCATGAATTCGGCAGCTTCTACCAGTCCGTTGATACCGATCGTGAGGTATTGGCGCCCGATGTTGATGTATCCGGCATCGAACAGCGGCAGCATACCGTGGTTTTGCAGATCTTTCAAATTCTCGTTATAGGCAAGCTGTACCTTGTGCGTCAGGTCGATGATGTCTGACAGGAATTCCGTGTAATCAATCTTATGGTTGACGGCGTACTGGATACAACGGTTAAGGTTGATTGTCAGCACGCTCTTTGAGCCGGTGGAGACGCCTCCCGCTCCGAGCGTGTAACTGAAACCGTTGTCCTGTATCTCGTTTCTGAGGCGGCAGCAAGAGCTGAGAGAGTCGGCGTTGTCGCTCATGTAGGTGAAGAATGAATGACCTTCCGAATACATCTCCGCTGTGAAGTCGCCCCATTCCTTGTCTTTCACGTCGCCGTTGTCGGCAAGCAGCGCCATCGTCTCGACGGGGAACGTGAGGACAGCCTTTGTGCGCTCATTGTTAAACCACTTCATAAAGCGCTTCTGCAACCAGCTCAGTCCGTTCCAGTCGGGCTTGCTGCCGTCAGGGAAGTAGAACTCTCCGAACAAGCTTTCAAAATAAGGTTTGTCATAATAAGCGATGTTCCAGAACACGGCTTGGTAGTTTCTGGCACCGGTGGGCTGGTTGATTGAATATACGATTTGTTCGAAACAATCGGTTATTACCTTGTCAATCGTTCGCTTCTTTGCCGACAGGTCAACAACTTTGTCTGCTTCCTTCCAATATTCCTTGCCGTATTCCAAACCGATGAAATAGTTGAGGTACATCAGAAATTCAGGCGTGGCACAAGCGCCGCTAAGCATGCTCGAAACCATGAATACCATGTTGACGAAGCCGCCGCAGAATGATTTGAGGTTGGTAGGAGCCGTTGAGTTACCGCCGATAGACATTGTGCCGCCGATAAGCCAAGGGTACATCGTTATCGAGGCGCAGTAGTTGGCAAGGCTTGTCTCGTCATTTTTATAAATGAAGTGCTCGTTAAGCAGACGGATATATTTGTCTGAAAGCTCCTTGCCGTACATCTTTTTTATACGGTCGGTGAGCAGTCGGCGGTTTAATCTGATGAAATTTGATTTTGGCAATTCGCCTATAAGAGTTGCAATGTTTTTATGTTCGACGTTCGCGTTTGCGTCATACTTTGAACCCGTTGCCGCGTTTGCCGCATCACAATAGTCTGCCAAAAATTTCAACTTGTCCATCGTTTCACGGTCTTCGGTGTGACGCTGGCGGTAAAGCATGAAACTCTTTGCCACGTTGTAAAAGCCCTCTTTCATAAGGGATACTTCCACTTGGTTCTGAATATCTTCCACCTTGATGCCTTCATGTATATCCAAATGACTGATAATCTGCGATATACAACCGAGGTCAGCAGGTTCGTCAACCGAGTCGAACGCCTTGATTATGGCGTTCATGATTTTGTCCAGACTGAAGCGGTCGGTGCTCCCGTCTCTTTTCGTGATAGTAAAGTTCTTAATCTCCATTGTTGTTAGTTTTGGAAAACTTTTCTTTTGTTTTCAGTCATAAAGTTTTCCATTTTGAAAAACTTTTTATCTTAATCGAAAAGTAAAGTTGTCAAATTATTTTAGTTAATGTGAATGCAAAGATAAAATAAAAATCGATACGATGTACCGATTTTCATGTTAAAATACAAATAAAAATATATGTCTTGTCAAAGTTTTATGGCGGAGATGTCGACAAGATTATTCACAATGGCGTAAATGGTGAGTCCTGCCGGGCTGTGTATCTGCAACTTACGTGCGATGTTGCGTCTGTGGGTGATTACTGTATTGACTGAAATATGCAAATGCTCGGCAATCTCCTTATTTATCATTCCTTGAACGACGCTTACTATGACGTCTTTTTCTCTGTCGCTCAATGTATCGGAGTTGTCGGGACTTTGGCTTATCATTCGTGATATTTTCGAGCTTACGTCGTTCTGCTTGTATTTCTCTTCCAGTTTTCGTATTGCGGGGATGAATATGCAGTCTTCAACCAAGGCATGGTTGCGCAGCCATTCTTCATTGTTGTAGATGTCGTATAATGCCGCGGTGAGTTGGTTGTTGTGTCTGATGTCGCTCGGAAGATATTTGATTATGATGTTTTTCAGCTCCTTCAACTTTAAATCCACCTGTCCGTGATGCTTTGAGAAAGTCTCGATGTCGTACTTGTCATTCACCTTATTATTAAGAAGGTCGTCTACGTATGGAAACACCGTCTTTTCTTCGTAGTGCATGTGGCGCCTTATTTCAGCGGCGTATTCGTCGTAAAGCTTCATGATCAAACGTGCGAGGTTGTCATTCTCGTCAAGCGCGGCATTAAGTTCCTGACGTATTGACGGCAACTGAAAGTTGAGAAAATATTCGTGCGACGCTTTGAGATAATGCAACAATGTGGGGATTGAGAAACGTTCGCTGTCGTCAAAGCCGCGGAAACCGTTAATCGAGAAGTTTACCACCGCAAGAAAGGTGTATGTGTCCACGCCCTGAGTCTCGCACACTTCACGTACGGTCTTGTCGCCAAAGCCCAGACTTATACCAAATCGTCCGAGACTTTGCAGAATGTTATAATTGTCCGCGATAAGAGAAATCATCTTGTCGCCCGCCTCATACATTTTATGGTTCTTCATGTTCGCTCTAATTTACAAAGCTCTTTTTGCTCGTGCAAAGGAACGAAAAATATTTTACATTCACAATCACAAAAAGTAGGTATTTTTTAAGTAGACGAGTGAACAAGTAGACGAGTAAACAAGTAAACAAGTAGACGAGTAAACAAGCCGATTTGCAGGATAAACTTAAAAAACGTTTATCACTCAATTAGGCTTGTCTACTCGTCTACTTGTTTACTCGTCTACTTAAAAAGTTTACTTGTCTACTTAAAAGTTTACTTGTCTACTTAAAAGTTTACTCGTCTACTTATATTTATTTAGCGTAAGCCACGCTTCTTGTTTCGCGAATGACGGTAATCTTTACCTGACCGGGATATGTCATTTCGTTTTGTATCTTTGTGGCAATCTCGCCTGACAGCTGTTCCGTGCTCTTATCGTCAATCTTGTCTGCGCCGACGATAACGCGCAACTCGCGTCCTGCCTGAATGGCGTATGTCTTTGTCACTCCGGGATAACTCATTGCAATAGCTTCAAGGTCGTTGAGACGTTTGATGTATGCCTCGACAATCTCTCTACGTGCTCCGGGGCGTGCTCCGCTTATGGCGTCGCAGACTTGAACGATTGGAGCCAACAGCGTGTTCATTTCCATCTCGTCGTGGTGTGCGCCGATGGCGTTCACGATGTCCGGTTTCTCCTTGTATTTTTCCGCAATCTTTGCGCCGTAAAGTGCGTGGGGCAGTTCGCTCTCCTCGTCGGGCACCTTTCCGATGTCGTGCAACAGACCGGCACGTTTTGCTTTTTTCGGATTCAGCCCAAGTTCAGATGCCATTACTGCACAGAGGTTTGCCGTTTCACGAGCATGCTGCAACAGGTTCTGACCGTAACTTGAACGGTATTTCATCTTACCTATAATTCTGATAAGTTCCGGATGCAGACCGTGGATGCCAAGGTCTATCGCCGTGCGCTTACCTGTCTCGATCACTTCGTTGTCAAGTTGTTTCTTGACCTTGGCAACAACTTCTTCTATTCGTGCCGGGTGGATACGTCCGTCGGCTACAAGCTGGTGCAGCGCAAGACGGCACACTTCGCGACGTATCGGGTCGAATGCTGAAATCACGATTGCCTCCGGCGTGTCGTCAACAACTATTTCAACGCCTGCCGCTGCTTCGAGTGCGCGGATGTTGCGACCTTCACGGCCGATGATGCGTCCTTTTACTTCGTCGTTGTCGATGTGGAACACGCTGACCGAGTTTTCGATAGCGGTCTCTGTCGCTACGCGCTGTATGGTCTGTATGACGATTTTCTTTGCTTGGGCGTTGGCGTTCAGCTTTGCCTCGTCCATTATTTCATTGATGTATCCGGCTGCGTTTGTTCGCGCTTCGTCTTTAAGGCTTTCCACCAGACGGTTCTTGGCTTCTTCGGCGCTGAGTCCTGACAGCTCTTCAAGTTTTGCACGTTCTTGAAGTTGCATTTTGTCAAGCTCGTCCTGCTTTATCTGGATGAGCTTCTTCTCGTTGTCCACGCGCTGTTGCTGCTGTTCCAGATCCTGCTTTTTGCGCCCGAGTTCTTCTTGACGCTGGTTCAAGGATATTTCGCGCTGTTTCAGGCGGTTTTCACTTTGCTGTATTTTCTGGTTGCGGTTCTGCACCTCTTTTTCAAGTTCCGACTTTTTGTTCAGGAACTTTTCTTTAACCTCCAGCATTTTCTTCTCTTTCAACACTTCCGCTTCTTTCTGCGCAGTATCAATCATTTGATTATATTTTCCGGTAATTACATACCTGAAAATAAAATATCCGCCGAGTCCTCCTATAATAAGAGCGACCAGACCAATTACAATATTTATTATCATTTTATATTATTAATAATGTTAATATTCTCTCTTCTTAAAAATAATGTGCCGACGTTATTTGTCCGATAAAGCGTTTTCTATTTCGGCAGTGAGTTTAGTGAGAATATTATCGTATGGCTCGGTTTCGTTCCTTGTTTTCTCGATTTCCAAGTTGATGGCTATGTCAAGCATTGCCATATAGAGGATGTCTTTTTCTCCTCTGCTATGTCTGTAAAGTTCGGAAAACTGGTTTACCTTATCCGTAATAAGTTTTGCGGCTTTACGACAAAATGGTTCATCTTCCGGAAGGACACTTACCGGAATATCTTTGTCGTAAACGTGCAATCTTATATGTATTTTTTCTTTCTCGTCACTCATTGCTTTACGCTTTTACTTTTCGCTAAGAAGCGTTATACACTTGTCGACGTCTCTTATCAGCCCGGCAATTCTGCGTTTTGCCGACTCCATGTCGCCGTCGCAGATTTCTATCATTTTTGCCAGTTTGAGGCTTTCATAATCTTTTTGTGCCTGTTCCAAACTTTGTTTCAAGCGTTTTATTTCTTCTTCGTGAGAGTCGACCATCGCATACAATTCCTCATTTTCCTTCTTTACTTGTTCGTACTGAAGGATCATTTGTCTTATACGTGTGGTAAACAGCGTTAATGTCTTCTCTCTGTCGGTCATCACAAAAGATTTTGCCTACAAATTTAAGCGTTTTCCGTCAGATTGCAAAATTAATTCAATGTATTTTTGTAAAAATCAAGCTTTTAAATGATTACAATGATTTTTTCCTACTGTCGGAAATGCGCTCGCGCCGTCATGCTTTTTTACTTCTTTTCTTCGTCTTTCGGCTTTGGCTCTTTCTTAGCGAGCATTACGACTTGGAATACGAAGTCGGTAATCCACGTCTCGCTCAGATCAAGACGCTTGTCGTACTGACGTATCGCAACAACGGTTTTCATTACTCCCGGGTCGTTGAAATCGTTTTTGTGGAAGATGTCTGAAACCGTCTTTTGTGTCATTGCGTAAATTGTCTTTTTCATAAACGACGGCATGCGCAACTTGAATTTCATCAGGTTGCCCATGAGCATCATCAGGTCTTGCGTAAAGCTTTGGAATTGTATGAGGTATGTCTGCACGTCTTGTATCTTGCGGCAGTTCTTCCGTATGCTGTGATCCAGCTCCTTGAAAAAGCTGTCGTTGGTCTTATACAAGTCCTTGAGCATTTTTTTACAATGGTTTTTCTCGCCTACGCCGAGTTTGTTGTTGACGGTCGGTATATGCAGCGTGTTTTTGAACATGCGCAGATCCGGCAGCATTGCAAGGTTTGTGATGCCTGCGTTTTCAGCTATTGCGGCTTGCAGATATACGCGAACCAGTGTCATGTAATCTTCCATTCCGCCCGCTTTATTTTCATTATTGTTCTTTCCGAACAACTTACTAAAAAATCCCATAATGTGAGTCTGATTTTAATATGTTTTGAAACAATGTTCAAGGTTTTGTGCCTCAAACGCTAAATGTCTTTGCAAAATTACATCAAAAACGTCGAAAAACAAAAATAAAATTTGAATATTATCAACTTTTATTATACCTTTGCAAAACGGTCTACCCCGTAATCTTTTTGCTGAATTCAGATTTTTATTAAATCAACTGTAACAAAAACAAGACAATTTTTTTATAATGGACGAGAACAGAAACAATCCGGACATTCTGTCAGTGGAAGAAGAACAGTCTTCATTTAATTTTGAAACTATTTACACAGCCTTTATCCTTAACTGGAAGTGGTTCCTTTTATCAGTATTGATTTGTGTCGGTATCGGTTTCCTTTATTTACGTTATACAACTCCGATTTACAGTACAAACGCCAAACTGCTTATCAAGGATGAAGACAACCGGCGGTCAAGCCGAGGCGGCTTAAGAGCTATCGAGAGCGCGTCAAATCTGGGAATTATAAGTAACAGCTACGGAGTTGACAACGAACAGGAAATCTTGAAGTCGACAACCGTTGCCGAGCAATGCGTCCGCAACCTTAAACTGTACGTTAATTATAATAGAAAAGGTAAGCTGAAAAATTATCTTTTGTATAAAAATCAGCCAATCACGGTTGATATGGATTTCGTACATCTTGACAAACTCAGTGCTCCGATAAGCATGAAGATTACCAGAAACGGCAGCTCATACGAAGTAAGCGGAAAATATTATATCCCGATTGACGAGGTTACGAACGAAGGTCCTGTTGAATTTGAGCAGACCTTTAATGCCATTCCCGCCGTTGTTATGACAAAGGTCGGAGCCATCACGCTTACACGTAACGGCAGCCATACGCTTAAAGACGGTGAGACGATGCTTGTCACGATTACGTCTCCGCTCATGGCGGCGTACAGATATGCCGGTGCGTTGTCTATCAACCAGACAAACAAGACGTCAACGATATTCAGCCTCCAGCTTAACGATCAAAGCGTTCCGCGCGCCTTGGATTATCTGCGTGAGCTCGCCGTTTGCTATAACGAGCAAGCGAATGAGGACAAGGATGAGATAGCCAGAAAGACGGAGTCTTTCATCAACGAGCGCTTGCAGAAGATAAGTGACGAGCTAAGTTCTACCGACGGAAACCTCGAGAGCTACAAACGTCAGAACGGACTCGTCGAGGTCGCTCAGAATGCCGTCAGCGCATCATCCAACGCCGTTGAGTACGCACAGAAGTTGAAGGATGCAGAGACACAGGTGGCATTGATCAACAGCCTTATCAACTTTGCCAGCCTTCCCGAGAATAAGTATCAGGTGTTGCCCTCAAACATCGGACTTAACGATGACGCATCAACATCTTTGATCAACGAATACAACAAAATCACTCTTGAACGCAACCGACTCTTGCGTACAGCGTCAGAGACCAGCCCCGTCATCATCGAGCTTACGGCTCAGCTTGACGACATGAAGAGCAGTATCCGTCAGGCGTTGTACCAGTCGAAGAAGAGCTTGGAGATACGCGCCAACGCCATCCGTCAGCAGCTGGGCACATACACCGGCGAGGTGACCAAGATGCCTGAGCAGGAACGTATCCTGACACAGATAGGCAGACAGCGTGAGGTTAAATCCGGATTGTACCTCATGCTCTTGCAGAAGCGTGAAGAGAACTCCATCTCTCTTGCGGCTACCGCCGACAAGGGAAAACTTATCGAGAACCCGCGTTATGGAGGACAGGTAAGCCCGAAGAAGACAATCATAATGCTGATTTCGTTGATCCTCGGACTGGCGATACCTTCTTTGGTCCTGTTCCTGATAAACTTCTTCCGTTACAAAATTGAAGGACACGAGGATGTTGCCAAGCTGACCAAGCTGCCTATTATCGCCGACATCGCTCTCGCCAGCGAAGGTGCCAAGGCTAAGGCAGACATCGTCGTGAAGGAGAACCAGAACAACCAGATGGAAGAAATCTTCCGTTCGATGCGTACGAACATCCAGTTTATGCTGAAAGAGGGTGAGAACGTAATCATGTTCACATCTTCAATATCGGGCGAAGGCAAGACGTTTACGGCGTCAAACATGGCTGTAAGTTTTGCTCTGCTCGGCAAGAAGGTCGTTCTTGTGGGTCTTGATATCCGTAAACCGCGACTTTCCGATTTGTTCAGTATCAACAATCATCATAACGGAATTACCAATCTGCTCGTTTTGAATAAGCCCGAATGGAGCGACGTCAAGGAGCAGATAATACCTTCCGGAGTAAACGGCAACCTCGATCTTCTTATGGCCGGTCCGATACCTCCCAACCCGAGCGAGCTTGTTTCGAGACAATCTCTTGAAGAGGTGATAAACCTCTTGAAACAGAATTACGATTACGTAATAATGGATACGGCGCCGGTGGGCCTCGTTTCGGATACTCTCCAGATTGGCAAGTACGCCAATATCAGCGTCTGTGTGTGCCGTGCCGACTACACGCCGAAGTCAAGTCTCGGACTGTTCAACAGCCTTGTCGAGGACTATAAGATGAACAACGTCTGCATTGCAATCAACGGCATCGACATGTCGAAGAAGAAACACGGCTATAACTATGGCTATGGCAAATACGGCAAGTACGGTCAGCTCGGCAAATACAGACATTACGGCTCTTACAGCGGTTATGGCAATTACGGCGTTTATGCCAACAGCCATTACAGCAATAAGGACGACGACTCGATAAAGAGATAAATCAATAAAAAATATAACTGTCAATATGGTAATTGCGGTAGATTTTGACGGAACAATAGTTGAAGACCGTTATCCGGAGATAGGACGTGAAAAGACGTTCGCAACGGAAACGCTCAGAATGCTTATAGCCGACCATCATCGCCTCATATTATGGACGGTGCGTGAGGGCAAGACCCTCGACGAGGCGCTGGCATGGTGCAAGGAGCGCGGCGTCGAGTTCTATGCCGTGAACAAAGACTATCCCGAAGAACGTGGCACGGACAACAACAATCACTTCTCGCGTAAGATTAAAGCCGACATGTTTATCGACGACCGTAGCGTGGGGGGACTGCCCGACTGGGGCACGATTTATCAAATCGTGAATGAGCATAAGTCGTTTGAGGATATAATCAGAGAGCGTTGCGGCAACTACGACCCGTATCAGAATAAAAGAAAGAAACGTTGGTGGCAGTTCTGACGCAAGACTGTGGCAGGTCAGAAGCCAAACATTATTTAATTACCGAACATTATAAATCAACCCGGGGCAACGTCGTTAAAGAGACGATGCCCCGGGTTATTTTTTTAACCTGCATTATTCATAGGCGTTTCTACTGCGAGTCCCAACTGCCTGTACGTCAGCAAAGTGCTCGCTCTTCCTCTTTGGAAGTAGGATTTACTACATCCGGCATCGTCATCGCTGTGCTTTCACTGACGCACAGACATTTGGAACTCTCGTAACGAAAGCCTATGAATAATGCAGGTTAATATAGCTGTCCGGTAAAACATTTCCACTAAAATTGAAAGATTGAAAAATTGAAAAAGCAGTCGTATAGGGACGTGCCTTCGGCACGTTTTTATTTGATTATCAACGCATTGGGTGGTTACACGTACCAAAGGTACGTCCCTACTGCTTTTTCAATTTTTCAATCTTTCCATTTTTCAATTTTTCATAACCGATTACAGTTTGCCCGAACCATGTTTCACCGTAACAAGCTGTCTACATGTACTTTACCGTGAAGGATGAAAAACACTATACACAAAAGCACGCACGACGGAGATATTATCATTCACCGTATTTTGCTGTCACGCAACGACTTATACGCCCGTGAAGGTGTGAAACACGATTTAGAAAAATATTTTTGGAAATTAAGGAGTACCGGATAAATACCACATTGTTTTTTTTAAAGCATTCAGTTTACCAAAATGCCGCATCTTACTTTATAAAAGACGGCATTTCGGCTTGTAAAAGATAACCTTTTACCGTGCAAAAGGCGGTCTTTTACAATGCAAAAGGTAGCCTTTTGCAATACCATCTCTTCCTCTCTTTCTTCCTTTATCGCATCTTGCAGAATATCAGAGTTTTACGAAAAGGGATAACTGACGTGAGTTCGACGGAATAAACTGCAAACTGTCAGATAAACCCCGTCAACCCGCTTTGTTGAAAACGAACCTTACGATAATGAAATTTACGGGTACGGCGATGCAGTAAACCGGAACAGGTGCCAAGGTTTCGCTTATGCCCAGCCAGACAAAGAAGTTAAGCAGTCCTGTTTGCAGCAAGTAGTTGAACAGGTGTGCCATGCAAAATCCCAAACCGTTCCTTACCGACTTCTTTTTCTTGAATGTGAAGCATGCCGAAAGGATGTAATTGGCTATGAAACTGATGAAGTATCCCAAGGCGTAAGCCAAGTTCATGCCTGCCCACTCTTTCAAGAGCAGGTAGACACCGTAATGCAGCGCCGTGGCGATGACTCCGACAATGCCGAAACGCATGAAGACCAAAAGGCTTTTATAATTCATAATTCACAATAGGCTTGGCGCTTGACGTTGATTTTATAATCGTGCAGGTAAGAACGAATTTTTGTTTCATGTTCCTGACTCCTGACTCAATTAGAGCCGATATAAAGGAAGAGCATTCCGAGCAGAACGAGCAGCAGGTCGACAACCTTGCTTTTGAGGTTCTTCTCATGAAGAAGTACGGCGCCGAAGAGGAACGAGACGATCACGCTGCCGCGGCGAACCATTGAAACAATGCTTATCATCGCGCCGGGAATGCTCAGCGAGTAGAAGTAGACAAAGTCGGCGGCACTGAGGAATACGCTGATGAACAGGATGCACCAGTCCCAACGGAACGGTGTCGTCTCACGGCGCTTAGGATACCAGAGGAGCATGAGCATGGCACCCATCATCACACACTGGTAAATGTTGTACCAGCTCTGTACTATCATACGGTCAAGTCCTACTCCGCCGTGCCCGACGGGCGCCATTAGATATTTGTCATAAAGTCCGCTTACCGCTCCTAACACGGCGGCAAGGACGATGTAATATATCCAACGGTCGTGCTTGAAGTCGATACCCTCTTTCTTTCCGCTGCGGCTGAGCATGAAGAACGATGCGACGGCAAGCGCCACACCGATCCATTGATACAGGTTCAGACGCTCGCCGAAAAACAGGAAGGCTCCGACGAGCACCATCACAGGGCGCGTGGCGTTGATAGGTCCGACGATGGTCAGCGGCAGATGTTTCATGCCGAAATATCCGAAGACCCATGATGACAGCACGATAAAACTTTTCAGGATGATGTATTTATGAACCTCCCATCCGCCGCTCGCCACGTGAAAGATCGTGCCGTCGAGCGTACTGCCCGTTGCCGAGAGGATGATGAACGGCAGGAAAATCAGCGATGAGAACAATGTGTTCAGAAACAAGACCGGTATCACCGCGTTGCCGTCCAGCGATTTCTTCTTGAACGAGTCATAAAATCCGAGCAGAGTTGCGGATAAGAATGCTAAAATTAACCACATGTTTAAAATTGAAAGATTGTAAAATTGAAAGATTGAAAAATTGAAGGATTGAAAATTGAAAGACTGACAAATTCAGACCCGCGACATCCGGACAGAGAATTATCAGACTCAAACAACTCAATATTCTATCTTTTCAAGGAACAGAGCGTTGCCCGGCATGCTGTCGCCGGCACGTGAGCGGCTCTTTCCTTCGATGATTTCTTCGAATTGGGCTATGCTTACGCGCCCTCTGCCCACGTCGACGAGCGTGCCTACCACGGCGCGGACCATATTGCGGAGAAAGCGGTTGGCGGTTATCACGAAGTGCCAGCAATACTCTCCGTCCCTGATCCAGCGCGCCTCGGTGACGCGGCAGAGCGTTGTCTTGACGTCGGTGTGAGTCTTGCAGAAAGCCGCAAAGTCGTCATAATCGAGCAACAGAGCCGCCGCCTCGTTCATCTTGTCAAAGTCGAGGGCGTAAGAAAGCTCGCAAGAATAGTGGCGCAGAAAAGCGTCTTTGTGCTGATGGATGTAATAATGATACGTGCGTCGGCGTGCGCTGAAACGTGCGTGCATGTCGGCGGCGACAGGTTCGATACGGTCAATGGATATGTCGCGTGGCAGCAAGCGGTTCAGTTTGTAGACAAGTTGCGGGCAGTCGACATCCTTTTCCGTGTCAAAGTGTGCCGCCATCATACTTGCGTGAACGCCGGTGTCCGTGCGTCCGGCACCAACTATCTGCACCTCTTCACGCATTATTGTCGACAATGCCTGCTGTATCTCGCCCTGCACCGACCTTGCCTCGGGCTGTATCTGCCAGCCGTGATATGCCGTTCCGTCGTATTTCAGAAAGATAAAGTATCTCTGCATCTTGTTATCAGCTCTTTTCCGGCTGCAAAATTATATCTTTTTCAGCAGTTTAGCAAGCCTCGTTACCTCAATTTCCGCAGATAAACGACAAAAACGGAGCCGGCACCGATTGCCACGTAGACGGCAAAAAGCTGTATCAGGTTGATATTTATTCCCTCGACACTTGCTCCCGGCAGCGTCGCCACGAACGATATTCCCGAGTTGAGCAGCTCCGCCGCAGCGCACAAACCTTTTGCAAGTAAAGCCTGAGCCGCCGGCATAAGACCTGACGGCAGCATAAGCACCGCGCCGTAAAGTATCACCGTGGCAAGCGGGACGGCTATCAGGTTGGTCAGAAGGAAGTAGCAAGAGAAACGCCCGAAGTAGAACGCCACCAACGGCGCCACGCCTATCTGTGCCGCCACGGAGACGGCGCACAGTTGCCAGAGCCACCACGCCGGGCGTGTCCTCTTCCACCGTTCCGGCATTATCCGGCAAAGGGTAGGGAAGTAGATGATGATGGAGAGCACGGCGAGAAACGACATCTGGAAACCTACGTCATAAACGCAGAGCGGATTGACGATAAGCATGACAGCGGCCGCAAACGACAGGGCGTTGAGCGACATACGGTCGCGGTTGAGCGCGGCGGCAAAGGTGTAGACCGTAAGCATTACTGCCGACCGGACCACCGACGGCGGCATGCCCACAATGAAGACGTAGGTCCAGACGGAGAGCACGGTAACCGCCAAGCTGACTTCTCTTCGTCGGAAGCCCGAGAACATAAATACCAGCACGGCGTAAATAATTCCGAGATGCAGACCCGACAGCGCCAAGACGTGTGACGCGCCGGCAACGGAGTAGTCATCTTTAAGATCTGCCGTCAGCGCCGACTTGTCGCCGAGTGTCATTGCGGCAAGAACGGCGTAGCCATCTTCCTGCTTTGCAAGATTTTTATACCGTTCGAGCAACTTCTCTCTGAACCTTAACGCCGCAAGTTCTGTGCGTTCCAATCGGCTCAACCGAGCCAGACTGACCCTTGCGCCGGTCCAATTCTTATTATAAATAAACGTGGTGGCGGCGTAACCATGCCGCAAGAGCCAGCTGCGATAGTCAAAGTCGGCGCCGCGGAAGTTCTCGGGCGCTTTGAGCCTTGACACGCATTCTATGCCCGTTCCTACACGTAAAGCCTCGGCGCGGGCGTCTCTTCTTACAAACGCTTTTACTTTCAGAGGACGCTCGAGATCGGTTACGGTCATGTCAAACTTCACCGTCTTCTTTCCGATAACCGGTCGGCTTGTTATCACGGCATGGTAAAGCACCTCCTTTTCCGACGGCTTAAAGTCTGTCTCCGTGCGCTCCCGACACGCCAGTATGCCGCCGGTCAGAGCGAAAGACAACAGGATTAGAAAACCTTGAAGCAGACAGTGACGGTATGCAGCCAATGCCGCTGTTACGCAAACGACAGCCGCTGCAAACCACACCCACGGCGAAATGACGCCGTAAAGCATGTCGCCGGCGATAATTCCGGCAACAAGACAGATCGCGACGCGCAGCATCGGCGAATATTGCAGCTTTCCGTTGACTTTCATGGTATTGGCAAAGAGAATTCTCTTATAATAAGAACAAAAATAAGCAAAAACAATTAATAACAGAAAGGGTTGAGAGAATTTGTTAGCGGTGGGTCATATATTATTTGTAAAACAAAAAAACATCGACCGTTGCGGGTCGATGTCTTTTTATTGTTTATAACTAAACGATTAGAACTTGAAGTAGTTCTTTGCGTTGTTATAGCTGATGTCTTCAACCATGCGGTAGAGGCTTTCCTTATCGTCGGGCAGGAGACCTTTCTCGACGTCGTTTCCGATGAGGTTGCAAAGCAAACGACGGAAGTACTCGTGGCGCGGATAAGAGAGGAACGAACGGCTGTCGGTAAGCATTCCGACGAAACGGCTCAGCAAGCCGAGTACTGAAAGGGCGTTCATCTGACGGGTCATACCGTCGAGCTGGTCGTTGAACCACCAGCCGCTACCGAACTGTATCTTACCGGGGCATGAGCCGTCTTGGAAGTTGCCGAGCATTGTTGCGATAACTTCGTTGGCGCATGGATTAAGCGTGTATAATATTGTGCGTGTCAGTTTGCCTTCGGCGTTGAGGTGGTTGAGGAAGTGGCTCATTGCCTTTGCGGTGTTGAATTCGCCGATTGAGTCGAAGCCGGTGTCGGGACCGAGCTTCTCGAACATCAGGCTGTTGTTGTCGCGGATTGCTCCGTAGTGGTACTGCTGTGTCCAGTCGCTGGCGTGATCCATCTCTGCGAATATTGTCAGCATGCAGTGCTTGAACTGACGTATCTCTGTGTTTGTAAGTTCCTGCTTGCGCATTGCTTTCTCGAAGATAGCCTCTATCTCTGCGTCTGTGTACGGCTCGTCGTAGAACTCTTCGATACCGTGGTCTGACAGGCGGCAACCGTTCTCGTGGAAGAAGTCGTGGCGCTTCTGGATAGCGTCGATCATGTCTTGGAACTTAGTGATTGTGACGCCTGCTACCTCGCCCAGCTTGTTTACGTATTCTGCAAAGTTAGCTGTGTTGTCGACAGCCATTGCTTTGTCAGGACGCCATGCAGGTATCATTCTTATTTCAAAACCGCTTTCGCGTGTCTGTTTGTGGTATCTCAGATCGTCGATCGGGTCGTCTGTCGTGCAAACGCATTCAACGTTGTAGCGACGCATAAAGCCGCGTGCTGTATATTCGGGCTGCTGCAATTTCTCGTTACACTCGTCGAAGATTTCGCGAGCTGTCTTCGGGCTGAGCAGTTTGTCTATGCCGAATGCTGTTTTCAGTTCGAGGTGTGTCCAATGATAGAGGGGGTTTCTGAATGTGTAAGGTACGGTCTCTGCCCACTTCTCGAATTTTTCCCAGTCGGTAGTGTCCTTTCCCGTGCAGTATCTTTCATCAACGCCGTTTGTACGCATGGCGCGCCATTTATAGTGATCACCTCCGAGCCACAACTCTGTAATGCTCTTGAATTTATGATCATTAGCGACCATTTCCGGTATCAGGTGGCAGTGGTAGTCGATAATCGGCATCTTTGCCGCATGATTATGAAATAAATCCTGTGCAGTAGAAGTTTCCAGCAGGAAGTTTTCGTCCATAAATTTTTTCATGTTTTTCTTAAAATTAAAGCGTTAATTACAATTTGGTAGTTTATTTTTTACTTTATGCAAATATACGCCTTTTTTTTTGATTTCATATTATTTTAAATTATATTTGCACAAAATAACTACGTAAACGATGTCTGAATTTGTTTCATCTTCTACCAAGAAAATTTCTGTCGTGAGAAAAGACCGTGTACTCCTTATTTACACGGGCGGAACAATAGGTATGGGGCAGAACCCGGAGACGGGAGCATTGGAGCCGCTCGACTTCAACATGCTTGTTGACTTCATGCCTGAATTGTCGATGTTGAAAACTTCGATAGACACTTATCAGTTTACACAGCCCATCGATTCAAGCGACATGTCGCCGCGCATGTGGTCGCAGCTTGTAAGGATAATCGCCGACAGGTACAACGACTACGACGGATTTGTCGTGATGCACGGCACGGACACCATGGCTTATACGGCGTCGGCGCTGTCATTCATGCTTGAAAATCTGACAAAGCCGGTGATACTGACCGGAAGTCAGCTGCCCGTAAATCAGTTGCGCACCGACGGCAAGGAGAACCTTATAACAAGTATCGAGATCGCATCGGCGGCTCATGCCGACGGTACGGCGATAGTGCCCGAAGTCTGCATCTATTTCAGCGGAAAGTTGCTGAGAGGAAACAGAACGACAAAGACCAGTGCCGACGGCTTTAACGCTTTTGAGTCTTTCAATTACCCGCATCTTGCCGACGCCGGTGTGAACATAATCTACCACGAGGAATATATCTTGAAACCGGACCATTCAAAGCCGATGATACCTCACACGGCGTTAGATCCTAACGTCGTGGTCTTCTCGCTCTTCCCGGGTCTGCAAGAGAAGATAATACACCATGTTCTCGAAGCTCCCGAGCTGCGTTCCATCGTGATGCGCAGTTTCGGCAGCGGCAATGCCCCGAAAAAGCAGTGGCTGATAAAAACACTTATGGAGGCAAGTCTCAGAGGTGTGACGGTGGTCAACATCAGTCAATGTCTTGCGGGCAGCGTCGAGATGAACCGATATGACACGGGCTACCGTCTTAAAGCAGCCGGCGTGATAAGCGGTTACGACAGCACCGTTGAATGTGCCGTAACAAAACTGATGTGTTTGCAGGCGCGTTATACCGACAATAAGATTGTGAGAAGCTGCATGAACCGTTCGCTCTGCGGAGAAATCTCTATTTGAGTCAGGAGCTCGTTTTGTGTGAGTTCGAAGAAATTAGAATAACGTGAATTCGACGAAATTGATGCAGATTGTATTCGCATTAATTTCGTCGAATTCACGTTAATATGATCTTATTCATTTCTGCTTATTAAAGTCCTCAATCTTCCGAGGGATATGAGTCCTTTAAATTTCATAAAAATCAGGAGGCATCTCATCTTCTATTACAAGTTCTCTGTCTATTTCTTTTCCCTCCGAGTCACGAAATACTATTGACTGAGGGTGCTGCATTATGCTCTCGTATTCAACCTCCAACACCGTGATTACAGGAGCTGTATATGTTTTTTTCTTATTCATTGGTCTTTCCTTTCATTTCAGGGCGTTGATTTCCTTATTTCATTATCTTTTTCCCTTTAACAACATATATTCCGTGCGGCAGACCTTCGAGCGATGTCGTGCCACGGCGAACTACTTGTCCCTGCAAGTTGTAGACTGCCTGCGGTCGGTCGCGTTCTGTGATGTCCGAAGTGATACCCTCAATGAATGTAGTGTTGTCGCTTATGCCGCTCATCGAGAAGCTCAGTCTGTGATTGGCAACAATCTGGTCTGTGCCTGTTCCGTGCCTGTCTTCTATCCACCAGCTGTAACCCTTCTGGCTGTATTTTTGCGGGAGATGATAAACCGAGCCTTTGTAGAAGGTGAATGAGCCGGCGGGCACTAAGAATTCTTTGTTCACCCTTTGGTTCTCGAAGGTCGAGCAAAGGTTGAGCTTGCATTCGGCATAAGCGGCACCCTTGACCGGGTATTCTTTATGAGCGTAAGTATTCTCGCCGCTGTATGTTATCGCGTCAAACTTCTTGGTGTTTCCTTCGCCAATAATGTCAAAGACGTCTTTGTTGGTGTTATCATTCATGACGTCGCTCTTTTTCAGCGATACGCGTGGTATGACAAAGTACGGCTGCTCAATCGTGCTGCCATTTACGTCTTTAATGGTTATTGGGGCACCTCCCGATACAACTCTCTCGTTGGTGGGTTTAATGAGTACGCACTCTCCGCGTCTGAGCACTATTTCGTCGTCGTTTGCTTTGTCAAGATCGGCGATGACAAACTCTATCGTGCCTTCTTCCACGGGCTCTTCTGCCAGTCTGGCAAGCATGACATTGGCGGAGAAAGCCTCCTGCAACTGCGACTTTGTCAGGTTGACAGGCATGCAGAGAGAGTTCCATTTGCCAAATTCCATGTCGCGCTTAAACACCATCACGCGGTTCTCGTAAGATATTTCATGGTCATTTGCGCTTTCATTTCTTACCACGAAATCATCCCATTCTTCATTAAGAGCGAAACTTTCGCCGTGGTATCTTATCTTGAAGTCATCGAAATAGGCCAAACCGTCTGTTTCATCCATGTCCTCCGTAATCTCTATTCCGACTTCAAGTTCCTTATTGTCCGTATCGGCATAGATCATTACTCTGTTCGGGTATTTCTCGGCATAGAAGGCGATACCGGCTTCTACCTTATTGGTGACCTTTCCGTCTCCAAGGTCGTTGGCAAGAAACGCTGTGCCGTCTTTGTCCACTATTCCTTTAAATGTTTCCTCATTGAAAGACAATTCCGAGAATTTGTTGTCTCCGTATGATTTTGGACGCAAGGAGATAAAGTCGTAATATGGCGTTCTCTTGCTTCCGGACACGTCCGCATTGGCATATAGTGCGGCGCAAGCTGTTTTTCCACCTTCGTCATTGTAAAGTCCCTGACACTCGATGCTGTACCAGCCGCTTAGAGGCAATGTCACTTTCTGGAATAGTCTGTCACCTTTTTTCGCCTTTTTGATGGTGGCGCAATGGAACATGGCAAGTTTCGGGTCAAGCGCTGATATGATTGCATTGGCGTCAGCATAATTATATCCTTCCTTTTCATATCCGGTGGTGTATTCCAATGATGAGCCGGACACTTTTGATATTTGCCATCCTACGCCATAAGTGTCGTATTGGTCATTGTAAATATTTGAACGGTTGAAGTTCTGTGCACGCATCAGGAAGGTTGCGTTGGCGGCGACATCGGATTCCAATGTATTGGTCTTTATGAACTCGGCTTTCAGCTGGTCCATGGAGACAATCTTCCATTGTATGTCTTTGTTATTTTCAAAGTCAGATATCTCACTCTTTTTTATTGCCTTTACAAGGTTATTGTTTCCTCCTTGGAAGACAAAGACTGTCATCTGCTGGTTGGCGCAGAGGTAATATTCATCCGTGCCTGTTCCGTTCGTGGTGTCGAGAATCTTAATTCTGTAAGTGCAGTCGCCGTTATTGTTCGATACCAATTCAAAAACCCATTTGTGGTTACATGGTTTAGTGTAATCGCTTTTGCCATTACTGTTTATCTCATAATTTCTGTTGGTTCTGTCAAAATAGACACCATTGTTATCTGTGCCGTTATTGACGAAGCCGAGGAAACTTCCTCTGCCTCCCGATCCGTTATTCACGGAATTCTTGAACGGACCGCGAATGTCGTAATAATTGCTACTGCTACTTTTATATAATATGAGCGTCAGACCTTCGGTGAAGGTTGAGGTGCGTACGCCCCAGCGTCCTCCGGCGTTGAGAAACATATCCTTGCCGACATTATACAGCATGACACGGCTGGCATTCTTGAACTCATTTCTCAGTTTATCGGTAGAGCTTGTAATATCGGCAAAGTTATCATCTGTCGTTGCTGTTGCGGTCGTCACATTATTCAAGGACATACCTGTTCCCATATAATAGGCAGGCGGGACATTAATCTGTGCAGAGGAATGTTGTGGAATTGCCAAGAAAAAGATGCCTGTAAGACACAACGTAACAATCCTTATTGCGTGTGTTAATCCTTTCGTTTCCATTGTTGAGAAAAACTAAATTGTTTCTTAAATGCTATATTAATAATATCTTATGTGGTCGTATGTCGGACAACCGGCTTCGGTTCCTTTGTGTGCCATGCCCATTGCTTCGCTTTAAGGGCGGAGATGTAATTTGTAGGGCTTTTTATGCGGGTGTCTTTTTGTTATTTTGAATGCCTTCTCAGCGAGACATTTTCAAGACATTTCACTTCTAAGTTTTATCAGGGAATGCGAAATTACTGCAATTTTACAAAATATAATTTTCGGGGGGGGTAAATAACAAATATTAACTTTGCAAGGCATGTTTTAATACTTGTTAAGATGGATGCGGCACGAATAAAATGTAAAAAAAGAGCCTCTCCTTTCATGAAAAAGGAGAGGCTGATAAGCATGTTGTCGAGTCGTAAATTGCGAGCTCGAAAATCTTTTTAGTAATTTCTTGCTTCAATCTGGAAGTAGCTCTGTGCGTGCTTGCAAACGGGGCAGATAGCGGGAGCTTCCTTGCCGATAACGAGGTGACCGCAGTTAGAGCACTGCCAGATGCAGTCGCCGTCCTTTGAGAACACCTGCTTCTCTTCAACGTTCTTCAAGAGTTTGAGGTAACGCTCTTCGTGGTGTTTCTCGATGGCAGCAACGCCTTCAAACTGATCAGCTATTTCGTCGAAACCTTCCTCGCGAGCTTCCTTAGCCATACGGTCGTACATGTTTGTCCACTCGAAGTTTTCGCCTTCCGCAGCGTCTTTCAGGTTCTGAGCCGTACCGTTGATTTTGTTTCCGTTGAGGTATTTGTACCACAGTTTTGCATGCTCCTGCTCGTTCTTTGCTGTCTCCTCGAAGAGTGCTGCTATCTGAACGTAACCGTCTTTCTTTGCTTTTGATGCATAGTAAGTGTACTTGTTGCGTGCCATAGACTCACCTGCAAAAGCTTCTTGCAGGTTTTTCTCTGTTTTTGTTCCTTTTAAGTCTTTCATAATGCTATTGTTAATAATTAAAATGTTTACCTTTTTATCCTTTTATCTTTGCTTTATCTTATGCAAAGATAAGATATTAAAAATTAAAATGAAGAATATTGATAAATTTAAATTCAAAGAATAAACATTATTTAAGTTAATGAGTAGACAAGCTGTTCTTAAAGTAGACAAGTAGACGAGTGACAAGTAGACAAGCTAATTTGCTCGTCTACTTGTCACTCGTCTACTCGTTTATTAAAGTAACAATCAAACAAGCTAATTTGCTTGTCTACTTGTCACTCGTCCCTTGTCTACTTAATTATTTATCCAGCAGGATGTTCATCATCTCGCAAGCGGCTTTTGCAACGCTGGTGCCGGGACCGAAGATGGCTGCCACACCGGTCTTGTAGAGGAAGTCGTAATCCTGTGCGGGTATAACGCCGCCGGCGATTACCATGATGTCCTCACGACCGAGCTTCTTCAACTCTTCGATAAGTTGCGGGATGAGCGTCTTGTGACCTGCCGCCAGCGAACTTGCTCCGACGATATGTACGTCGTTCTCGACAGCCTCGCGAGCTGCTTCCGCCGGTGTCTGGAACAGCGGACCCATGTCGACGTCGAAACCGCAGTCGGCATAACCCGTTGCAACAACTTTCGCACCACGGTCGTGACCGTCCTGTCCCATCTTCGCAACGAAGATACGCGGACGACGACCTTCTTTCTTTGCAAACTCTTCCGTCAACGCACAAGCTTTCTCAAAGTCTGTGTCGTTCTTGCTTTCCGATGAATACACTCCTGATATAGTTCTGATTACCGCCTTGTAACGACCTACAATTTCTTCGCAGGCGTCGCTTATCTCACCCAATGTACAGCGCAGACCGGCTGCCTTGACGGCAAGAGCCAGCAGGTTCTTGTCGCTCTTCTTGCCCTCGTTGAACTCGCGGACGCATTCCGTGATTTCTGCAAGAGCAGCCTTGCAAGCTGCCTCGTCACGGTTGGCACGCACCTCGGCGAGGCTTTCTTCCTGCTGTTTGCGTACTGCGGTGTTGTCAACTTCAAGAATGTCAATCGGGTCTTCGTGGTCAAGACGGTATTTGTTTGTTCCGACGATGGTCTGAACGCCGCTGTCGATACGTGCCTGAGTACGTGCGGCAGCTTCCTCGATACGCATCTTCGGAATACCTGTCTCGATAGCCTTGGCCATACCTCCGAGCTTCTCGATCTCTTGGATGTGCTCCCATGCCTTGTGGACAATCTCGTTTGTCAGCGACTCTACGTAGTAAGAGCCTGCCCACGGGTCGATGTGCTTGCATACCTTTGTCTCGTTCTGGATGTAAATCTGCGTGTTACGTGCGATACGTGCCGAGAAGTCTGTCGGCAGGGCGATAGCCTCGTCGAGAGCGTTGGTGTGCAGCGACTGTGTATGACCAAGCACGGCTGCCATTGCCTCGATACAGGTACGGCCAACGTTGTTGAACGGATCCTGCTCCGTAAGTGACCAACCCGACGTCTGGCTGTGAGTACGCAACGCCATTGATTTGGGGTTCTTGGCGCCAAAGCTCTTTACAATCTTAGCCCAGAGCAGACGTCCTGCGCGCATCTTCGCGATCTCCATAAAGAAGTTCATGCCGATAGCCCAGAAGAACGAGAGGCGCGGAGCGAAGGCGTCGATGTCGATACCTGCGTTGACACCGGCGCGGAGGTAGTCGATACCGTCGGCAAGGGTGTAAGCAAGCTCGATGTCGGCTGTTGCGCCGGCTTCCTGCATGTGGTAGCCTGAAATTGATATGGAATTGAACTTCGGCATATTCTGAGATGTGAACTCGAATATGTCGGCGATAATCTTCATTGAGAATGCGGGCGGATAGATATAGGTGTTGCGCACCATAAACTCTTTCAGGATATCGTTCTGAATTGTTCCCGCCATCTCTTCGAGCTTGGCTCCCTGTTCCAGTCCGGCGTTGATGTAGAACGCCAAGATAGGCAGTACGGCGCCGTTCATTGTCATGGACACCGACATCTTGTTCAAAGGAATACCTGCGAAGAGCACCTTCATGTTTTCCAGCGAGCAGATTGATACACCAGCCTTGCCGACGTCGCCTACCACGCGGGCGTTGTCAGGGTCGTAACCGCGGTGGGTGGGAAGGTCGAACGCAACCGACAGACCTTTCTGTCCGCTGGCAAGGTTTCTGCGATAGAAGGCGTTGCTCTCTTCTGCCGTAGAGAAGCCCGCATACTGGCGGATTGTCCACGGACGGAACGGATACATCATGCTGTACGGTCCGCGAAGGAACGGCGGAATACCGGCTGCGAAGTCGAGATGTTCCATGCCTTCGAGGTCTTCTTTCGTGTAGACCGGTTTTACTTCAATGTGTTCCGGCGTCTTCCAGTTAGGAGTGATGCCGTTGTCTTTTTGCCAGTCGGCTCCGTTAACAGATTTTATGCCGGCAAAAATATCTATATCTTTAAAACTCTTTCTCATTTTATTCCCAATTTAGCGTTATACTCTTTCAATGTGTCCAAAACATTGCAACGTACATGTATGAAGTTTTCTATGCCTGCGGCTTTGAGGTCTTCCATACAAGCGGGAGCACCGGCAACGACAAACATCGCGCGGTCAGCCAGATATTTGTATGCGGGTACTGCATACTCGGCATATTCGTCATCGCTCGAGCAGAGCACGACGATGTCCGCTCCTGCCTTCAACGCAGCGTCGACACCTTCTTCAACGGTGTTGAAACCGAGGTTGTCGATTACTTTGTAACCGGCGCAGGCGAGGAAGTTGCAGCTGAATTGGGCGCGTGCCTGACGCATTGCGAGATTGCCGATTGTCACCATGAACGCAACGGGCACCTTGTCGCTGTTCTCAACCTTGATACGCAGGTCTTCAAAGTCGGCGGGAAGGCGTGTCGCCTCGATCGACTTGAACGCAACGTCGTGGTTGCCGCCGCATGAGCAGGCGCACTCCAAGGCATGGCGTCCTTCCGACTTCTCCGTGAAGTTGGGGAACTGGTTTGTTCCGAGGATGAACTCCTTACGTTTTGCGGCTCCGTCATGACGCTTTGCGTTTGTCGCGTTGATATCGTCCTGAACGAGTCCTTTCTTTGCAGCTTCGAGGAAACCGCCGTTTTCTTCAACGCCAAGGAATATCTTCCAACCCTCGTTTGCCAGTGAAGAGGTAAGCTCTTCTACGAAGTAGCTTCCTGCGCCCGGGTCAACCACCTTGTCGAAGTGGCTCTCCTCTTTGAGCAACAGCTGCTGGTTGCGCGCGATGCGCTCGGAGAAGTCGTTGGTCTTCTCGTAAACGGTGTCGAACGGTGTGACAACCAGCGAGTGAACTCCGCCGAGGGCAGCGCTCATCGACTCTGTCTGCGAGCGCAGCAGGTTTACGTAGCTGTCGAACACGGTCATGTTATAGGTTGAGGTCACCGCGTTGACGCACATCATGCAAGATGCGTCGTCCTTCGGCTCATATCTCTTGACGATTTCAGCCCAGAGCAGACGTGCGGCACGGAACTTTGACAGTTCCATGAAGAAGTTTTCGGAGATACCCATGTTGAACTTGATCTTGCTTGCGGCAAGGTCGGCGTCAACACCTGCCTCTACGAGCATGTTGAGATACTCGTTACCCCAAGCAAGGGCGTAGCCTAATTCCTGAACGATGTAAGCGCCGGCGTTGTTCAGCGACAGAGCGTTGACCGTTATGCAGCGCATGCGGGGATAGTCTTTCAATGCCTCTACAAGCTTCGGAGCGATTTCCAAAAGCGGTGTGGCGTCGTGACCGTCCATGACGATTTTCTCCATCGGGTCCCAGTCCATCGAGCCCGTGATCTTTGTCTTGTCGTATCCTTTCTTCTCAAAATATTCATTGAGGATTGACACCAGCTCGAGCGTATGACGTTTGCAAGTCTTGAAGTTAAGCTCTACTGCGTCGCAGACGATGCCTTCGAGCAGCGTTTCAACGAGTTCTTTGCTGACGTCTTTTCCGGGAATACGGAAGCCTAATGAGTCAACACCCTTGTTGAGCAGATCCAGCGCCTTGGCGTTGGCAGCTTTCGGGTCTTCCACTTTGATGTCCTGACGGATGTACCACACGTTGTCGTTCTTGCGATTTCCGCGAACATAGGGGAACTCGCCGGGCAGGGCATCCGGGGTTTTCAGGTTGAGCACATCTTCTCTACGATAAAACGGCGGCACGCTGAAACCCTCGTTGGTGCGCCATACGAGCCGTTTGTTGAAATCGGCGCCTTTCAGGTCGACTTGTATCTTGTCAAGCCATTCCTGTTTTGTCGGCGTCTGAAACTCCGCAAAGAGTCTTTCTTTACTGTTTGACATAATATTATTATTTATGCTTTAATAAAAAAATATTTTCTCGGTTTAGACCGTTTTCATTTTCCGTATTCGTGATTTAAGGCTGTGTCTGTAAAACTTCTTTATCCAAGAGTTCTCCGTCTGCAACCACGATGCGTGCCGCTCCCTGCTCTCCAAATATTCCAAAGACTAAAACTTCTCCATATCGCAAGGGATGGAACACGCAAAGTATAAAACCATGCAAATATACTGCTTTTTAAATTAAGAGTAAAATTAATAATATAATTTAACGTGAGTTCGACGAAAATATAAGAAAGAAGGCTGTGTGTTGGTCTCCCCGGTCAAGATTGTATTCCGTCATGACATCAAAAAAACTTACAGAAAATATCCGTCATATAAAATAGAACTGTAATTTTGCCCTCGGAAACATTGCTGTTATTGTCTGTGCTTCAAGTGACAACAATACAAAAAATATAAGCAGGAGGACAAAAATATGATGTATGTTGGAATTATCATTTGGATTGTGTGCATGTTCTTTTCTCAGATAACGTGGCATGACAGATAAGATAAATAATAAAAATCAGAATGTAAGTAAACAGACTGATATGCTTACATTTTGAAAAATCTCAAATCGTATACGTCGCGGTTTTTGAAAATAAAAGTCGGACGCCCGCAAATATGCAAAATTTC
>CAJMQT010000008.1 GCA_905215655.1 uncultured bacterium
CGCAAAACCGTTCCCTGCCTTTCGTCATGCCGTCTCAATGCCCTTGCCTTCCAAAAGGTGGCTTCTTACAATTTGAAACATGGCTTTTTAGCTTGCAAAAGACCGCCTTTTACACGCTAAAAGCTTACCTTTTACACGCCAAAAGACCGCCTTTTGGAACTCGACACCTTGCCGATGAAAACTGTAAGCAAACTATATGGATAATGTTTCGGATTGTAAGTAACATGTGGTTTATGGATGTCTGCTCTGAATTATTTTATCGTTTGAAAAGCGAAAGTCGGAAAAATAATGTATTTTTGCATGTAACAAACAAAAATAAATACGTAGAAAAAGAAACAGAAAGAATAATTGTAACGACATATTAAACAATAAAAGAAGCATTAGCTATTATTTCGCGTTCTGCTAAAAGCGTAGGAAACTTTTAATCAAATAAGAACAATCGAATAATAGGTAAAGTAATCTTCGTAGGAGATACTTTAAGCACTTGGAATAAGCTATGCTCTGCCCGAAAGGGTGTGAGTGACTTATTTGAGTGCATGAGGTTTGATTTCCTACGCTGCCTCGCAGAACGCAATAAGAAAACTCACACCTTTTTTTATTGCGTTAAAGTGATTGATAGTTTGTGCTTGTAAAACAATCAATCGCTTATGGCAAATAAAAATCTTAATGCTGCGAAACGTGCGAAAAAGGATGAGTTTTACACTCAACTTTCCGATATTGAACGTGAGTTGCAACACTATTGGTCTCACTTCAAAGACAAGACCATACTTTGTAACTGCGACGACCCATACGAAAGTAATTTTTTCAAGTATTTTGCACTGCTTTTTAATCAGCTCGGACTGCGCAAACTTATTTGTACCTGCTATAACGGCTCTCCCGTGCAGGGCAACGAACTGATGTTGCACTTTGACGGCTTTGACGATGAACCGAAGAAAATAGCATATAAAGTGGAAATAACCGAGGTCAAGGACATGAACGGAGACGGCGCGGTTGACCTTTCGGACGTGCGTTATCTGTTACAAAACGACAAGAACGTATTGTCAATATTACAGACGGGAGACTTCCGTTCCGTTGAATGTATCGAACTGTTGAAAGAGGCAGACATCGTTGTTACAAATCCGCCATTCTCCCTATGGCGTGAGTATATAGGACAACTTGTGAAATACAACAAGAAATTTCTTATCGTGGGAGCTCAGAATGCCATAACTTATAAAGAGGTGTTCCCCTTGATTAAAAATAATAAAGTATGGCTTGGCTATGGATTTAAAGGGGCTGCTGCACACTTTTTTTCACCTTATGAGGATGTGGCTACGGCTAATGACCATAAGCAAGGAATGATAAGAGTTTCAGGAGTGACATGGTTTACAAATATGGAAATACCTAAACGTAGTGAAGAATTAGACTTGGTATGCCGTTATTCGCCGGAAGAGTATCCCAAATACGAAGATTATGACGCAATAGATGTGTCTGATTCTTATGCAGTTCCAATGGATTACGATGGCGTTATCGGAGTTCCCATAACGTTCTTGCATTTATTTAATCCGATACAATTTGAAATAATAGATTGTTGCGAGCCATGTATAAGATTGGAGACATTAAGGCGTATGCCCAAATTTAAAGAGTATAAATCAAGGCAGAAGATGTGTAATGGCGTTTTGTGTCAGAAAAAATATCATCGTATTTTCATTCGCAACAAACATCCCCAAATATTATGATGACGATAAAACAGATAGAAGTTACCGTGGGCGAGATAACCAACGGTTACGTGAACAACGAAGAACTTGGTGTACGCGGATATGGCGGACTGCTTGATATTCGTCCGCCTTACCAGCGCGAATTTATATATGACGAAAAGGAGCAGAAGGCGGTTATCACCACCGTTTTGCATGGTTATCCGCTCAATGTGATGTATTGGGTGAGGCGTAGCGATGACGCCGACTGTCCTTACGAAGTGATGGACGGTCAGCAGCGCACGCTTTCGTTGTGTAAATATGTGGCGGGAAAGTTCAGTTACGAGTTTAAAAATTTCTTCAATCAGCCCGAGGACGTGCGACGCAAAATACTTGATTATAAGCTTACTGTATACGTGTGCGAGGGCGAGCCGTCAGAAAAATTGGAGTGGTTCAAGACCATAAACATAGCAGGAAAACCACTCAACGAGCAGGAGATACGCAACGCTGTGTATGCAGGACCATTCGTGTCGGACGCCAAGAGACATTTCTCTAAGTCGAATTGCGGTGCTTACCGGCTGGGGAAAGACCTTGTGAACGGCACTCCCATACGGCAAGACTATATGAAAAAAGCCCTTGAATGGATGGCCGACCATGAGACGCGCAACGGTCATAGGCAGAGTGTGCCCGGATACATGGCTGCACATCAGCATGACCCTAACGCCAATAATCTCTGGACTTACTTTCAGAATGTGCTTAACTGGGCGGTGACAAACTTTGACTTGAAGAAGTTTAAACGGATAATGAAGGGGCTTGACTGGGCTATGCTTTACGACCGTTTCCATGATAAGACGTTGGATGTCGCGGCATTGTCCGTAAGAATATCCGACCTTATCAATGATGACGAGATACAACGCCCGAACGGCATCATTCCCTATGTCCTCACCGGCGATGAACACTGGCTTGACCTTAGAGCTTTCCCGGAACGGATAAAACTTGCCGTATGGGAGAAACAAAAGCACGTCTGCAAAGGGTGTCATAAGGAGTTTGACTATGAGTTTATGGAGGGAGACCATATCACTCCGTGGCACGAAGGCGGTCGCACGGTGGAAGAAAACTGCCAGATGCTTTGTCGTGAATGCAACCGCAGAAAGTCTGACAAATAAGCTGTCGGTGCTGCGGATTTAGCGTTATATGCCGTGCCCGATGTGGATTTTTGTCTTATGAGTGTCATTGAAAGCGAAAAAATTACTATATTTGCAAGGACAGATGTTTTTGTATTAATATCGGTTTATTATGGCACTGAACACAGAAAAGAATCTGAAACTTTATTATTCGATAAAGGAGGTGGCTGCGATGCTTAACGTATCAGAAAGCATGTTGAGGTTTTGGGAGAAAGAAATACCTATGATCAAGCCCAAAACAACGGGGAACAACGTGCGACAATACACCGAGGCTGACATCGAAAACGTCAAAGCCGTGTATAATCTTGTCAAGGTAAGAGGGTTCAAGTTGTCGGCGGCGCGCAAGATGTTACGCGAGAACAAACAGGGCGTAGACAGCAAAGCACGCGTCTTGGAAAATCTTATAAAGGTGCGCGAAGAGCTGAAACTTCTGAAAAAACAGCTGAACTTTATAAATTAAGAGTTAAGAATTAAGAGTTAAGAAAATATGCGTTGTCGGTAATTTTCTTAACTCTTAATTCTTAACTCTTAATTTTTTTAATTCCCTGCGACGGGTTAATCGGGTCGGTCGGGTTTATTACTGTTTACTTAAATTCGTCGAACCGGCATTATATTATTTGTTCGCTATCCATCCGTTTTCGTTGCCGAGGACATTCTCAATCGTTATCTTAGCCGCCTCTTTTTTAGTCAGTTGTCGGCTCCACGGTGCTCTTTCTGCCTTTGCCGCACCGGCTCCTGTGTTGTTGTATTCAAGATAACGCGCCGTTTTCTCGTTGTCGGCGTTATCCCAGTTGTACCATCCTGCCGGCAGGATGTGGCTGCCGAGCTCGCAATTCATGAACAGCGTGTAAGCGTAAGGACGCCACGGACGACCGAGATAGACCTTTGTCGCACCCTCGGCTGCGGTAAGTTTACAATTATTGAACACGTAACCGTATGCCACATCGGCGGGTGTTGACGCAGCCGTGACGTAAGAATTGATCTTGCTGAATATCGTGCAGCCCTCAAACCAAGCCGTCGACGGACCGAAGATAAAGTCGGTCGTGCCCTCGATGTAGCAGTCTTTGAAGTAAAGGCGCGTGCCTCCGACGCCGGTATAGACGGTATCTTGATTGCCAAGGAAGCGGCAGCCGATGAACAAGAGGTGGTCGCCCTCGGTGTGAAGAGCCACCGCCTGACCCAGACGGGCGGCATTGTTCTCAATCGTTATGTTCTTGAACGTTATGTAACTGCCTTCTACTTTCACCGTAAACGTGCGGAAAGTGCCCATCGGTTTGCCTGTTTCCGGCAGTCGGATGTTGGCATGATCGTCGTAGGTTATTATCGTATTTTCAGCGTCTTCGCCGCAAATCTCGATGTGTGTCAGCCATGACGGGATGATGACTTTCTCTTTATAAACGCCTTTTTTCACAAAAATCACTTTGTGATATTCCATGAACGCGCGGCACACTTCCACAGCCTCGTTAATGGTTCTGAACTCCGCCGTGCCGTCACGCGCCACGAAGAGCGTGTCGGGATTGTCGTATTTGTTTGCGGCATCAATGGCAACAGAGCTGATTATCGCCGCGAACAGGATGATTAGTTTTTTCATTGTATTGTCTTTAAAGATATTATGTTTGTCAGATTTTTCCGTCAATGACATCAGACGATGTGCTTTATCTCCTGCAAACCGTTGATTTTCTTCAATTTATTGATAATTATTTTCACATCTTCAAGGTCGTGAATACGCAGATTGATTGTGCCCTCGAAGATGCCTTCGTCACAGGAAAGGGTAATTTTATGGATGTTTACGTTCAGCTCGTCGGAGATGACCTGAGTCACCTCATTGAGCAGACCGATACGGTCGAGACCCTTAATCTCTATCACGGCGTCGAAGAACAGCTGTTTGTGCATGTCCCATTTGGCGTCGAGAATGCGGTTGCCGTAGCTCGATTTGAGCTTTGCCGCCACGGGACATGAACGTTTGTGTATCTCGATCCGGTTCTTTCCGTCGATAAAGCCGAGGGCGTCATCGCCGGGAATGGGATGACAACAGTTGCGGAAAATGAATTGTCCGATGTTGTCGTCGGTGATAAATATCGGTTTCTTCCGGTTGAAACCTTCTTTCACAATGAAGTAATTCTGCTTCTGGGTGTCAGCGTTTTTCTTCTTGTCCTTGCCTATAAAAGGCACAAACTTACGCCATGTGCTCGTTGTGGCGGTCTTCTTTTTGCCGCTGATATCGTCTATGTCTTTCTCTCCGAGGATGATATCGCCCTTGCCTATGGCACGGAACAGGTCTTCATGTTTGGGTGTTTCGTGCAACTCGCAAAGCTTGTCGATAACGTCTGATGTAAGCTCCAGCGAGTGTTTTTTGAGGAATTCGTTCAGCACTTCCTCGCCCTTTTTCTGCATTTCACGCGCCTCTCGTCGCAAGATTGCCAGTATTTTCGCCTTAGCCTTGGCTGTTGATGCGAAATTGATCCATGACGGCAAGACGTGCTGGGAGTTGGATGTGAGTATCTCTACTTGGTCGCCACTCTGCAACTTGTGGCTTAACGGCACAAGTTTGTGGTTCACTTTCGCGCCGATACAGTGGCTGCCGAGGAACGTATGTATCTGAAAGGCGAAGTCGAGGGCGGTACAGTTGGCAGGCATCGTCTTGATCTCGCCCTTCGGAGTGAAGACAAATATCTCTGAGGCGAAAAGGTTCAGCTTGATGGCGTCGAGGAAGTCCATGGCGTCCGGCTGCGGGTCGTCGAGTATTTCCTTTATCGTGCGCAACCAGTTGTTCAGTTCGCCGTCGTCTTCGGTTATCTCTCCGCCGTCCTTATACTTCCAATGGGCGGCGAAACCTTGCTCTGCCACCTCGTCCATGTGGTCCGAACGTATCTGGACTTCTATCCAACGACCGCGCCGGCTCATAAGGGTGACGTGCAAAGCTTGGTATCCGTTTGCCTTCGGATGGTTCACCCAGTCGCGCAGGCGGTCGGGATGCGACTTGTAAATCTGGCTTATCGCAACGTAAATATTAAAGCATTCGTTGACTTCCTCCTCGTATTTCTGGGGTTTGAAGATAATTCTTACGGCAAGGATGTCATAAATCTGATCGAAGGTTACGTGCTTGTTCTGCATCTTGTTCCAAATGGAATAAGGGCTTTTTACACGTGCCTTGATCTCATATTCGAGTCCCATTTTGTCCAACGCCTCCCTTATCGGGGCGGTAAAGTCGGAAAAAAGGCTGTCGCGAGACGCCTGCGTATCGGCTAATTTCAGTTCGATGGATTTATATTCTTCGGGATGCTCGAACTTGAAACTAAGGTTTTCAAGCTCTGTCTTGATTTTGTTGAGACCTAATCTGTTGGCAAGCGGGGCATAAAGATACAGCGTCTCGCCGGCTATCTTGTACTGTTTGTTGGCGGGCTGGCTGGCAAGCGTGCGCATGTTATGCAGTCGGTCGCAAATCTTTATAAGGATTACGCGGATGTCATCGCTCATCGTCAGCAACAGCTTCTTGAAGTTTTCAGCCTGAGCCGACGCCTGTTCGCCGAATATTCCGCCGGATATTTTGGTCAGACCGTCGACAATCTGAGCCACTTTTGAACCGAAAATGTTCTCTATGTCTTCAACGGTGTAATCGGTGTCTTCAACCACATCGTGCAACAAAGCGGCACTAATACTGGTCGAACCGAGCCCCATCTCCGAGCAGGCTATCTGCGCAACGGCTATCGGGTGCATGATGTAAGGCTCTCCCGACAGACGCTTTACGCCCTTATGTGCCTGACGCGCAAAGTTGAAAGCTTTGGTTATTATGTCTACTTTCTTTCTATGGCGCGTTGCAAGGTAACTGTCTAACAACGTTTGAAACGCATCGTTCACGAGTTTTTCTTCGGCTGTCTCTCTTTCTTTGCCTGTCTTTTTCTGCTCGTCCATGGTTGTCTCTCCTTAAATTAAGAATAAGGTTGCAGTAGCGAAGATGTGGATTTACTTCACCTTAAGCTTCTTTCCTGCTCGTATGTTGTTGCCTTTTATTTTATTGAGTTTACGCAATTTGGCAACCGTTGTATGGTTTCTGGCCGCAATTTCAGAAAGTGTGTCTCCGCTTCTTACAGTCACGTTCTTTCCACCTTTTGACCTGCGGGACTTCTTATGATTACGTCCGCGGTTGCCGCTGCTTCTGCTTTTGCCATAACTTTTCCTTGTACTGCCTAAATAAGAAGAGCTGTTGTCCACCTCAACCAACGAGCGTCGGGTCATAAGATTTTCCGTGTCATAGTTGTAAATTGAGTCTTCATTGGCAATAAAAGTGTTTGTTATGGTTGCCGGAAGGCGTATTACGGAAGGTTTATTGCTGCCGTTCACGATGTCACGGCGGTACTGCGGATTGAGCGTTCGCAGCTCGTCGAGGTCTGTTCCGCAAACTTCGGCTATCTGTTTGAGGTGAACGTCTCTGTTAACGACAATCGTATCTGTCTTCATCGGCAGCTTGGTACGCATCGGACAGATGTTATGCTCGCAATAATAGTTCATTACATAATTTGCCGCAATGAACGCCGGAACATATCCCCGGGTCTCTCTGGGCAGATAAGGATAAATTTTCCAGTAGTCGGCAACGCCGTCGGCACGGTGCATCGCCTTCTTGATGTTCTCGGGACCGCAGTTATACGCCGCTATGACGAGACTCCAATCGCCGAATATGTTATAAAGATCTTTGAGGTAACGTGCCGCCGCGTATGATGATTTGATGGGGTCACGGCGCTCGTCAATCAACGAGTTTACTTCCAATCCATATTGTTTTCCGGTACCGACCATAAACTGCCACAGTCCCGCCGCTCCCACATGAGAGGTAGCTTTCGGGTTAAGCGCCGACTCGATTACGGGCAGATATTTCAATTCAAGCGGCAAGCCGTATGCTTCAAGCGCCTCTTCAAAAATCGGAATGTAGAAGTTTGACGCACCAAGCATGTAACTTACGGAATGACGGAGGCGTCCGGTATATCGGTCGATAAACTTCTGAACAATCTCATTATAAGGCATTTCCATCACATTAGGCAGGCGTCCGAGCCTGTCGATGTAAACCTCTTTCGGGTAAGTTACGTTCTCGTCGCGGTATTTACAGTCGTTGTCCGTCTGCAAATAAGTTTTTGAATAATATAAGTTAAGGAGGCTGTCAACTTCATAGTTCATTGCCTCCGGCAGGTCGATTACTTCTTCTTTACCGTCATTATCGGTCACAGTGATTTCATCATTTACGGTCTGTGCCTGCGTCACGCAGTGTCCTCCGAAAGTCAAAGTGGCGATAAATATCAATATTTTTTTCTTCATAAAACGTTTAATATGCAAAATCTTATAAACAAAAAGGGGGTCCGTCGTTAAAAGAATGGTTGTCCGCCGTCAGAAGGTAAGCGAACATTGAAGCCCCAACGAGCATGATTTCAGCGGATTGACGTCCGTCCGATTGTTGATGACAGCCGGCTCTACTTTAAGGCTCAGGTCTTTGGATATGTCGAATTCGGACAACGACGCATCGACGTATGCGTCGATGACGGAAAGGGCATAGACGCCGATAAGGCAGAAAACGCTCAAATCCCTGTATCTGCGATAATAATCCTTGCGCTTCTTAAACAGGTTTTGATACCTCTCTTTGTTCTCGTCTGTTATTGTATTTCCCAAGTGCAGGAACTTGTTATAGCTTTCCGTTGCCGGGTCATTGTCCATAATGTCCATGTAAGCCTGCGAATAATCCTTATACATTTGGTTGTTCCATCTGATGGCATAGGCGCATCCTAAGAATCCGCCATACACGATGGGAAGTTTCCAATACTTACGATTGTAAATCTGTCCGGCACCGGGTATCACGATTGCAAGCCACATGGCGCGCTTTGCGCTGGGTCGCCATGTGTTCCAGTCACGCTTTTCTTTCTTCTTTTTCAGCGTGTCTCTGACAAACGTCTTGTTAAGGGCGGCAGAGTCGACGGCGGCAACAAGCTTGCCGACCGAGTCGTTTATGCTTTTTGAAATGCCGTCTTCGGTCTTGCCGATTACGGTGTCCGACACGGCAAAATCTTGTCTTTCGCCGACCGGCATGCCGAAACTCGGCGACAGGAAGCCAACCGACATAGAGCAAACTACAAGCGCCCTGAGAACATGGGATAAGAGATTGTTGTCCTTATTCACTGTTATGTTACTGCTCTTTCAGTTTGTCAAACATATTAATAATGTGTTCCAACTCTTCTTCCGACGCGAAAGGAATGCTTATCTTGCCTTTTCCCGACGCCGAACATGACATCTGAACTTTGGTTTTAAAGAGTCCCGACATCTGTTCTTTAAGCGCCGTAAATTCTTCGGGCAGTTGGTTTCGTGATGCTATTTTCTTCTTTCCGCTTACTATGTCCTCACCGTTTTTCAGGTTCTGAACCATCTCTTCTACCTTACGGACGGAGTATCCGTTCTTCTGGATTTCCTTGAACAACTTTACTTGCAGCGACGGACTGTCTATGGCGAGCAGTGCTCTTGCGTGCCCCATGTCGATGTCTTTGTTCTGCAAAGCCATCTGAACTTGTGCCGGAAGTTTAAGAAGTCGCAGATGGTTGGCTACCGCCGTGCGGCTCTTTCCTACCCTTTCGGCTACTTTCTCCTGCGTCATGCCCGAGTTGGCGAGCAGGTGTTCGTAGGCAAGCGCTATCTCTATGGCGTTCAGGTCCTCACGTTGTATGTTTTCGACGAGCGCCATTTCCATGACGTTTTCGTCTTTTATGGTACGTATATAAGCAGGAATTGCTTTCAGACCGGCTCTCTGTGAGGCTCTCCAACGGCGCTCTCCGGCTATGATCTGAAACTTGTTGTCGTCTACCTGACGTAGTGTTATGGGCTGAATGATACCTATCTCGCGGATGCTGTTTGCCAATTCGTTAAGCGCTTCCTCGTCAAACTCGCGCCGGGGCTGGTTCGGATTTGCCTCGATAAGGTCTATCGCTATCTCGCTTATGGTTGAGCTTCCCTGCGGGCGTACTGCCTCTGTTGAAATAAGAGCGTCGAGTCCGCGTCCCAAGGGGTTGCTGTATCTTTTCTTTATTGCCATTGTCTTTTTACTTGTTCTTGTTTATTATCTCCTTCGCCAATGCGAGGTGGTTCTTGCTTCCGGTTGATTCGGCGTCGTAAAGTATGACGGGCAGTCCGTGGCTGGGCGACTCGCTGAGCTTTACGTTACGCTGGATAACCGTCTTGAAGACGAGTTCCTGAAAGTGGCGCTTCACCTCGTCGTAGATTTGGTTGGCAAGACGCAGACGGCTGTCATACATCGTCAACAGGAAGCCTTCTATCTCGAGCTTGGGGTTCAGCTTGCTTTTGATGATTTTGATTGTGTTAAGGAGCTTGCTGATACCTTCCAAAGCGAAGTATTCGCACTGCACCGGAATGACCACGGAATCGGCTGCCGTGAGGGCGTTCACCGTTATCAAGCCTAACGACGGCGAGCAGTCAATCAGGATATAGTCGTAATCCGCCTTTATCGGTTCGAGCAGATTTTTGATTATCTGTTCGCGATGTTCGAGGTTGAGCATCTCTATTTCTGCTCCTACAAGGTCGATATGGCTCGGTATGATGTCAAGTCCGTCAATGTCGGTGGTGTACACCGCGTCGCGCACATCTGCGTGGTCGATGATACATTCGTACAAAGAGCAGTCTACGTCTTTTGTGTTTACGCCAAGACCGCTTGACGCGTTTGCCTGCGGGTCGGCGTCGATGACGAGCACTTTCTTTTCAAGTGTTGCGAGCGACGCCGCCAGATTGATGGTCGTGGTGGTTTTTCCTACGCCACCTTTCTGGTTTGCCAATGCTATGATTTTTCCCATATTGTAATTTGTATCACTGTTCCGGATGTCCGCGCCAGACCTTTATTGCCAAACGTCACAAATCTTTTCCCGCCATAAAGCGACGCATGAGACAAGCCCGCGCATACCTGCGTAAATTGTCAATATTTACGTTCGGGCTGCACGTTTACTGTTAGTTTTGACCGCAAAGATACATATTTTATATGAGAAATGGTTGTTTTAAACCTTTTTTCGTACTTTTGCAGACGAAAGAAAATCATTTTTATGAAAAATAAAAGACCGTTAATACTTATTTCAAACGACGACGGCTATCGTGCCAAAGGTATCAACTCACTTGTCGAAATGATTTCGGATTTGGGCGAAATCATTGTCTGCGCGCCCGAAGATGCACGCTCGGGCTACTCTACGGCGTTCTCCGCCAACATTCCTTTAACTCTGAAACTGCGCGAAAAGCGCGAAGGCGTTGAGATATGGTCGTGCAACGGCACGCCCGTCGACTGTATCAAGATGGCGTTCAGCGAACTGTGTCCGCGCCGGCCGGACTTGGTCATCGGCGGCATAAACCACGGCGACAACGCATCGGTAAACTCTCACTATTCGGGCACGATGGGCGTGGTCCGCGAGGGCTGCATGAAGTATGTGCCGTCGGTGGCGTTCTCGCTTTGCAACCATGACGAGGACGCTTGTTTCGCCCCTTTGCGCGAGATTGTAAGAAAGATTACCGCGAACGTGCTGACGGAAGGTCTGCCGCAGTTTGTCTGTCTGAACGTAAACTTCCCCGATCTGCCGTCATACAAGGGCATTAAAGTGTGCCGCATGGCAAAAGGCCTTTGGGATAACGAGGTGGTGAAGGCAAGACATCCGCGCGGATATGACTATTACTGGCTGGTTGGTGAGTACACCAACAACGAGCCGGAAGCCGACGATACGGACAACTGGGCTTTGACTCACGGCTACGTGGCGATAACGCCGACAAGGATTGACATTACGGATTATGAGACGGTGGAACGTCTGCGGAGCGTCTTCAACGACGGTAACGAGGAATAAAAACAAACTCACGAAACGATGAAATATTACCTTATAGCGGGCGAAGCGAGCGGAGACCTGCATGCGTCGAGACTGATGATGTCGTTGAAAAAGCGCGATGAGAATGCCGAATTCCGTTTCTTCGGCGGCGACTGCATGTCGGCTGTCGGCGGAACACGGGTCAAGCATTATCGCGAACTGGCGTACATGGGTTTTGTGCCGGTGCTGTTGCATCTGCGAACGATATTCCGCAACATGGCTCTTTGCAAGCGAGACATTGCCGAGTGGCGACCGGACGCGATAATCCTTGTCGACTATCCGGGCTTCAACCTCGGCATTGCGAAGTTTGCGAGTGACAAGACCGACATCCCCGTCTACTACTATATCTCGCCCAAAATATGGGCTTGGAAGGAATACCGCATCAAGAACATACGCCGCGACGTTGACAAAATGTTCTCCATCCTGCCGTTTGAAAAGGATTTTTACGAGGGCAAACACAAATACGCCATTCATTATGTGGGCAACCCTACGGCAGAGGAAGTGGCGACATTCAAGAGCAATTACACCGAGACTTACGATGAATTTTGCCGTGACAACGGACTTGACGCCGACAAAAAGATAATCGCCCTGCTTGCAGGCAGCCGCAGACAGGAGATAAAGGACAACCTGCCGGCTATGATAGAGGCTGCGCGACGCCATGCCGACGGCTGCCAACTGGTGGTGGCGGGTGCCCCGGGTGTCCCTCGCGACTATTATGACAAGTTTCTGTCAGGGAGCGGCGTCAGCATAATTTACGACCGTACATACGCCCTGCTGTCACATTCGCGCGCCGCGCTCGTCACCAGCGGCACGGCAACTCTCGAGACGGCGCTCTTCAACGTGCCGCAGGTGGTATGTTACGAGACCCCCATTCCGAAGGTAATAGCCTTCCTTCGCAAACATATTATAAAGGTTCGTTTCATCTCGCTGGTCAATCTCATAGCAGACCGCGAGATAGTAAGAGAGCTGGTTGCAGACACGTTTACGGTTGACAACATAGCCGAAGAACTGTCACGCATCCTGCCCGACGGCACGTATCGACATGCCATGCTCGACGGATATGCCGACGTCCGGCGGCGTCTCGGAGACGACGTCGCACCAGACAATGCGGCTGAAATAATGACGGAATTGCTGCGGAAATAAACCGGCACGTATCTCGTCTGTAACTCATTGATAATCAACAGTATTGCAAAAGGCGGTCTTTTAGCTTGTAAAAGACCGCCTTTTAGCGTCCGAAAGGTTACCTTTTACAACGCAAAAGACCGCCTTTTGGAATTTATTCGCAAGCATATAAAAAAGCAATCGTTCTTTTACCGCAAATTAATCGGCAAAAGAACGATTGTATGGATGTTTTAAAATTCGTCTGATTTACATAAAATCAATATTCTCAAAACAGCGAAAGCGAGTAGATATAAAGCACCGCCGCCGGCATCGCCATAAGCGAAGAGTCGAAACGGTCGAGCATTCCGCCGTGACCGGGCAGTATGTTTCCGCTGTCTTTTATGCCGAGGGTGCGCTTGAAAAGAGACTCCACGAGGTCGCCCCATGTGCCGAAAACCACAACGACAAGTCCCAAACCGAGCCATTTATAGACGTTAAGACAAGGTTCTCCTACCGCCGTTTCGTTGTCATACCAAGCTATTATAGCCGCCGCCACGAGCACGACGACAGCGCCGCCGATGGAGCCTTCCCACGTCTTTCCGGGCGAAACGCGCGGAAAGAGTTTGTGCTTACCAATCAAAGAGCCGGTGCAATAAGCGCCCGTATCGTTAGCCCAAAGGAAAATGAAGACGCTTAACGGCAGCAGATAGTTGAATGTTATCGCGCCGTCGGGCGTGGCGTTGAAGGCGAGTACGTTTATCGTTGACAGTGGAAGGGCTATATACATCTGCCCGAGCATGGTGTACGCCATGTCGTTCACGGGGTTTTCGCCACCCGCATAAAGTTCGCTGATAAAGAGATATACCACCGTAAGCAGGTAAGGCACGAACACGGCGCCACCTTGAACCGTGCCGCTGCAAAAGCCGCCGACGGCAAGAAAGAAGTAGACTCCCGCCACCGTACTAATCATCCGGTTGACCTGCACGCCCTTGACGTTGTTCACCAGACCGGTGTATTCCCAGACGGCAAGTCCAGTAACGAGGGCGAATAGCACTTGGGTGGCAAAGGCATCCATCAGCGCCACAACGATTATAACGACAAAGAGGACGCCCGTTATACTTCTTACAATAAGATTTTTCATAATGTCCGTGCTGTTTTCATTTTATTATTCCGCCGGTTTCGCGTCCGGGTTATTGTCCGTTGCCGCGTCTTCCGTCTCCTTTTCGTCTGCGAGAGACGTGCCTCCGTCTGCAAGCTGAGCGTTTTCATCAGCCGGCTTTGCGCTTTCGGAAACGCCGCCACCGTCTTCCATAATCTCTTCGGAACGGCTTATCCACGGGCGTTTGCCGAATATTTTCTCAACATCTTCGGCAAAGATGACCTCTCGTTCCAGCAGAAGACCGGCAAGCCGGTTGTGTCCCTCCTTATGTTCCACGAGCAGGTTCTTGGCGCGCTCATACTGTTCGTTTATCATTTTGAGCACTTCGTCGTCCATAATCTTTGCCGTTGTCTCCGAATAAGGACGCTGGAAGTTGTACTCATTGTTATTGTAATAACAGATGTTGGGCAACTTATCGCTCATACCGGCGTAGGCTATCATGCCGTAAGCGCTCTTCGTCACGCGTTCAAGGTCATTCATCGCGCCGGTCGAAATGTGTCCCGTGAACAGCTCTTCGGCAGCTCTTCCGCCGAGCGTCGCACACATTTCGTCGAGCATTTCCTCCTTCGTGGTGATCTGTCGCTCCTCCGGCATGTACCAAGCGGCGCCCAACGCTCTGCCACGGGGCACGATCGAGACTTTGACAAGCGGGTTGGCGTGCTCCAAGAACCATGAAATCGTGGCGTGACCTGCCTCGTGCAAGGCTATCGTACGTTTCTCGTTTGACGTCATGACCTTGGTTTTCTTTTCCAGACCGGCGATAATTCTATCCACGGCATCAAGGAAATCTTGCCTTCCCACGTTCTTCTTGTCGTGGCGTGCGGCTATCAGCGCCGCCTCGTTACACACGTTGGCGATGTCTGCTCCGGAAAATCCGGGGGTCTGACGTGCCAGCATGTCCACATCGACAGTAGGATCGATCTTTACCGGTTTGAGGTGAACCTTGAATATTTCCTTACGCTCATTGAGGTCGGGAAGGTCGACATTGATCTGTCGGTCGAAACGTCCGGCACGCAGGAGTGCGGAGTCGAGCATGTCGGCACGGTTGGTAGCGGCGAGTATTATGACGCCGCTGTTGGTGCCGAAGCCGTCCATCTCGGTCAAGAGAGCGTTGAGGGTGTTCTCCCGTTCGTCGTTTCCGCCCATGGCGGGATTTTTGCTACGGGCGCGTCCCACGGCGTCGATTTCATCGATGAAGATGATGCACGGCGACTTCTCTTTTGCCTGACGGAAGAGGTCGCGCACACGACTGGCGCCCACGCCGACGAACATCTCGACGAAGTCGGAACCGCTCATAGAGAAGAACGGTACGCCCGCCTCACCTGCAACAGCCTTGGCAAGCAGCGTCTTACCCGTGCCCGGAGGCCCCACGAGGAGTGCTCCCTTGGGGATTTTTCCGCCCAGATCGGTATATTTCTTCGGATTTTTGAGGAACTCTACAATCTCTTGCACCTCTTGTTTGGCACCTTCCTGACCTGCCACATCTTTGAATGTGATATTCATCTCGGCACCTTTTTCATACATCTTTGCCTTGCTCTTGCCGACGCTGAACACTCCGCCACCGCCTGCCGAGCCGCCGCCCATACGGCGCATGAAGAACATCCAGATAATGACAAAGAAGAGAATAGGACCGAAGCTGTAAATTATGTTGAGCAGGTCGTTACCCTTTTTATTCTCATAATCGAGCGTTCCGGTGAACTTTCCGCCCTTTCTCTCGGTCTCGATGTAGGTCTCCACCTTGTCAACGCTGCCAAACTCGGTGCTTACGTATGGCGACCTGCCTGTATCTTTGGCTCCCTTGCGGAATATCTCGCGGATGTGTTCGGGCTTGACATACATTTTGAGAGTACTCTCCTCCTTGTTGAGCACAATTTTCGAGGCATATCCTTTGTCGACGTAAGCTCTGAATTCGTCGTACGACACCTGCTTGCTTATGCTGCCGCCGATGCTGTCTCCGCCCGTGAAATATACGGCAAGAAGCCCGACGAGCACAAGAATATATATCCAGCTCATGCTGAATTTAGGCATCTTCTTATTGTTGTCTTGTTCCATTTTCTGTCTGTTAAAATATCGGGATGCGGTTATTTATATAAAATAAGGTGTATAAATAACTTTAATCCAAGTCGGGAATTTGTGTTATCTTGGCGTCTTGCCAAAGGCTTTCAAGTGAATAATAATCGCGCACTTCCGGCAGGAAGATGTGTACCATGACGTCGGTGTAATCCATCGCTACCCACTGTGCGTTGTCAAGTCCGATGACGTGAACGGGCTTTTCACCTGCGTTGACTCTGGCAAACTCTTCCACCGAGTCGGCAATAGCCTCGACCTGCGTCGGCGAATTGCCTTGACAGATGATGAAATAATGGCAGATGGTGCCTTCGATGCCGCTCAGGTCGACGATTGATATGTTTGTACCTTTCTTTTCTTGAATGCCCTTTACTATGGTTTCAGCTAATTTTTTTATTTGTTCCATCAAACGAAATATCAGTTGTTAACGGCACAAAGGTACACCGATTTATTGTAAAACAACTATAAATACATATTATTTTGCGATTTTTTAGAAAAAATCCGACGAAAATATTTGCGGTTAAAAAAAAATGCTTACCTTTGCAAACGCAAAACGATAACAAGCGGTTATCACTTCAAATTGGGATATGGTGTAATGGTAACACTACAGATTCTGGTCCTGTCATTCTTGGTTCGAGTCCGAGTATCCCAACAAAGTAGAGCGGCATACATTGAAAAATGTATGCCGCTTTTTTGTTTGTTGCAGATTGGAAAGGTATTTTTTGGAAGTTCGGAAGAGAGTGATTTTGGATGTAACGCTTATTTCCTTATCAAAGAATTACAATTTATAACATTTACAGATGTTTTCCTTACAGTTTTCAACGGCAAACGACCGTTTTCCAAAAGGCGGTCTTTTACCGTGTAAAAGGTAAGCTTTCAGCGTCCAAAAGGCTGCCTTTTGAAAGGTAAAAGGCAGCCTTTTGAAATTGAAAGAAACAGGTGTAAGATAATCATATTTTGAAAGGGGGCGACAAAAGCCTTTGAAATGATTTTAGAACGGGTAGCCGACGGCGAGATGCAGGGAGTGGCTGTCTTTGAAATTGGGCATGTTATAAAATCCGCCCTTGCCCGTATCGTAAGGCACGTGAAGGCCTACGCCCCAGTCAAGTCGCAACACGATGAATTCAAGATCGTAACGAAGTCCGACGCCGGTGCCCAGCGCCATCTCTTTAAGCAGGTTCTTTGCCTTGAACTGTGCGCCGTCTCTGTAACCGTCATCACGCAATGACCATACGTTGCCGGCGTCCAAGAAGGTGGCGCCGTAGACGTTGCCGAAAAGGTTGAAACGGTATTCCAGATTAAGCTGCAACTTCACATCGCCAGTCTGATCGAGGTAAGAGAGCCGCGACACGTCGGTGGTATAGCTGCCGGGACCTATGCTGCGGACGGCAAAGGCACGGATGCTGTTGGCGCCGCCCACGTAGAACTGCTCGCTGTAAGGCGCCGCCTCGCTGTTGCCGTAAGAGCATATCACACCGGCGCTGGCGTGTCCCACAAGCTGTGACTTGGCTCCCAAAGCCCACGTTTTACTGAGATCGGTCTCTAATTTGAAGAATTGGGCGTACGGATTTTTAAACAGTTGCTTGTATTTTTCTGCCCAGTCTTTACCTGCTGCCATGTTTCCGAGCGAGAGGACGTTGCCCGCTTCCGTCACCGTTGTTTCCCAGACAAAGGGACTCATCGAGTGTTTGGCGTTACTGTAAGTAAAGGTGTAACGCATCTTTGGGATGAAAACGTCCTGCATCGTCATAAGCAGATAAGGACTGTTGTTCATTATCTCGCCAAACTTTTCGGTCACTTGATTGAGCTTCTGATACTTTAACGTCAGCGGACTGAACTCGTGGCGCCATCTGTCATTGCGCTGCCACTTGTACGTCCACTCGCCCGTTACGGTGTGCATCTTGAAATAGCTCGGGCGTTTCAGCACGTTCATCGACATCTTTGCGACCGTCGATGGCGTGGTATAATAGCGCCGACGTTTCAGGAAGGGGATAAGAAGTCGCGGGAAAGAGACCGACGCGTCGAGTCCGTATTCATACGAATTGAGGTCTGACGAGGCGCTGCCGGAGTTGCTTCCCCTCTCCCACTCGTATGAGCCGTGCAGGTTAACGTCCAGCTCTTCGCCTCCTCTGAAAGCGTTATGTTTTGTAAAACCGAACACAAGTTCCGGTCCCATGCGCCCGCTCGACCTGCCGTTGAAGTTGGTTTCGACATAGAAATCATACGGCTTGTTGAACACGCAGGTGAGATTTAGGTTTAGAGTGTCGCAGGTGGCGGTGGTGTCTTGTGGCGCAAAACCGAACTCAACGGCGCTGAAAAGTCCCGAGCCGTTAATCTTGTTTGCCGATTCCAGATATTTGTCATAGCTGTAAAGCTGGCGCGGGCGCAGCTTTAAGTCGCGCAGGATAATCCTCGGACGTATAGGCGGGCGCTTGCCGTTAAACCTTACTGTGAAGTAGCGGTGACTGAAAGAGTCGGTAAGCTGCGTCATTGCCTGCTTGTGCATGTCAATCCTGATTTTGCCGATGTACCACTTATGTTCCACCGCCGGAGGCAGATTATCGGCTAATTGGAGCCGCAGCTTCACCTTGTTGTTCATCTCGGTGGTGTCCGCCAGATAAGAGGCGTAGCCCGACTGGTAATAATAATAGCCGTTGTTGCGGAAGAGAGTGGTAAGCCTGTTGCGCTCGGCGTCCATCGTCGAGGCGTCGAAAGGCGAGCCGCTCTTTATCAAGGCTTTGTCGCGCGTGGCGTTGATAAGGCTGTCTGCCTCTGCCGGAAAGTTCATATATTCAAGGCTGTCGACCGTAAACAGGGGTCCGAAGTTGACGTCATAGCCTATTTTACCTTTCTTCGGGTTCTTCATGGGCACTGTCTTGAAGTTTACATTGCCGTGAAGGAAGCCGTGATTGCGCATCACCGACTGTGCCACAGAGGCACGAAGGCTCGGATTGACCTGACTCATCAGGATTGGAGCTTTACCGAAATTCTTTGTAATCCACTTGGAGACGCCGCTCTTTGAGCCGGAAAAGGCATTCCATACCCAAAGGCGGAAAGGGAACGGAGTGCGGTAATAAGAACTTCCGAACAAAGCTCCGTTGGGCGCGGTGGCAAGCGCCGCCTCAACTTCTTCTTTCGTTTCATCGTAATGACTGCCCTTTCCGTTGTCTTTATAATCAATCTTTGTCAGTCCGACAAACAGCTGATCATTCTCCGGAACGGTCTTTGTCGTTGAGCAAGAGGACATTGACATTACTGTAAAAAGCAGGCATATAATGCCGCAAAGACCCGAAACGACGGTCTTTACGATAGCTTGCTTGCGTCTCGAAATATTTAAATTACGGATTGTTCGTGTCATTATTTTTTGTTGGTCTTAGTCGTGTCGTTGGAGAAAGCGGCGTCGGGCGCTTTCTTCTTGAAACTGAATATGTCTTTGAAATGTTGCAGACTGCGCCTCCATATAAAGCCGACGCCATACTCGCGGGTTGTTCCTTCCAGCCAGTCGTAAGCGTTGTTGTCGTAGAAAAGCTTGACATACTTGTCCGTGGAGCTGCCAAGGCGATATTCAAAGGTTACATTGTCAAAGAAAGATTCATTCTGATTTTCCACTTCCGCGCCGGTCGAGACCTTGCCTCCGACCACGATACGCAGACGGTTGTTCCAGAAACGTTTGGCAAACTTAAACGAATAATCGGTCCGGGTGTTTCCGCTCGCATCCTGAGAGTTGTCCATTCCAAAGCTCAAATCAAGCGTCCGGAGCGCGTTTCCGGTGATATTGTTAATCTCGCTTTGCAGGAATGAGCTTAACGCATTGTTCATCGAGAAGCCTCCGGTGTTGCCGTCGGCGATATACATGCCCGTTGTAAGCATCGTGACGGCGAGCTTTCCGCGCTGTTCAACGCTCATTGACATCAGCTCGTTGTGCAGCGTCATATCCTCAGGAGCATCGAGAGTAAACTCCAATCCCATGTCCGACAGGGTCTTTGTTATCACCACTCCGCACTCAAAATCGACCGTTCTGCCGGCTCCTCCGTCGGTAGAGACGTTTGCCTTGGTGCTTTCCGTTGCCGTGATATTCAGTCGCGGATTCATCGGGTCGCCCGTAAATTCGATATAACTGCCGTCCTTAATTGTAAATGTTTTCAGCGGAATTACAGGCAGAGAGTACTTCATTTCGCCGTTATCGAGCGTGTACTTACCCGTCAGTTGCAGGTCGTTCATGGCGTCATACCTCATCCGCAGGTTGCCGCCTCCTACCAGATCGACGTAATTCGACTTATCGGTATTAAGGTAACACATGACATGCGCGCCCTGCGAAATGTTCATCATAAGATCCATGCTGAAACCCGACAGCGGTTCATGGGTAACCACCGTCTCTGTGGTATCATTGAAGTTGACGAACTTGACAAGTTCATCCATCTGGTTGTCGGTGGTCAACGGCGAGTCCCGAAGTATGTAAGAAAGGTCCGTTGTGCCAAGAACATTGACGCGACCGAGCATTTTCAAGTTGTTGAACGGACCGGACATTGTGGCGTCAAAGTCGACAAACGCCTTTCCGAAAGCCACGCTGCGACGTCTTTCCTTTGAGTCTACCACCTGACAATTCCTTGCCGACATGTTTAAATTCATGCGCATATCGGAAAGATTGGAGAAGTCTACATTACCGTTAATTGACAGCGGACTGTTGTTCGTCGCGTACATTTTGAAGTCTTCAAAGAGCAGGTTGCTGCCGACAATACGCAGCGGACCTTCGCTCATCCGCATGTTCATTCCGTATTGGGAGCTGCGCATGTAGCAAGAGTCGAGCGTCATTTCGCCGTTCGCCTGCGGGCGGCTCGGCGCGCCCTTGATGTTGATCGAGCCGTCGGCATACCCTCTGAAACGCACTATCCGGTCAGGAATAAAACCGTTAAGGAGGCGTACCGGCAGGTGCGTCATGTCCAGACGGGCGTCAAGATTGCCCTCTCCCTCCGAGTTATATGCGCCTCGTATGTTCGCCACTTCTTCTCCGTTGCACATCAAAATGCCGTCAACAACGTGCGTGCCGTCGGCTTTCGGGATATACACGAACTCTGTTGCGATGTTGCCCCAGCGGCTCCGTTCGTACCTCATATCATCCACCGAAATGGATGAAGAGACGGATAATTGGTCTTGGGTCTTTATCAAATGGAAGTCACCATTCATCATTCCGGTAATCCGGGGCATGTAAGGAATGACCGCGAGGACCTTCTCCAAATCAAACTTATTCAGTCCGATGGTAAGGTCTTGCAGTGCTTCCGTATTTTCATCGTTGGTATAAATCTGCACCGCCATATCGTCGTCGGAGCGCAGATGCAGGTTTGCAGAGATGTGTCGGTCGGTAGCCATGAAGACGTAATTATCCTCGTTGACGTGGAACTTTTTGTAACCGAGTATCGGATCGTCTGAAAGCAGATGCAACCTTACGCCGTTCTCTTCCATCGCCGCGGTGGCTCCGAGCTTCAAGCCGAGGCTGTCTTTGGCGTCATAAACCTTGACATTGGCTCCCGAACCTTGGGCAAACATATAGCCGTCGAGCAGCGCATTGAAGACGTATTGCTTGTTTTTACGGTTGTTACGCACCTGAGCGAAGTAGTTGCAACGTGACGAATCGGATGCGATTTTCAGTCGGATGGTGTCAAGCTTGACACCTCCTGTCTCTAATTCGAGCACCTGCACGTCGCCGTTAAGTCCGTCGTGAGGCGAAGATGTAAGGTCTATCCGTGCGTCGCTGAACGTGTATCCGGCTCTCGTGGCAAACCTTCCAAGCGGATTTTCCTTTCCGGTGTTGAGGTAAAGGTCGGCTTTCGGCAGCGTGCTTACAAGTTTGGTGAAGTGAATTTCGCGATTGTTGAACTCGAAAACAAACTCTTTTTGGAAGTCTTCAACATGTTTCAGGAACCGCTTATAACCGCCTTTCGCATTGAAACGCAAGCTGAAATCGCCGCAATCGGCTTTCAAATGAACGGTATCGCGGGTAGTGAAAAGACCGACAACGAGATTGTCCGGATTGAAGACTTTGTTTGAATCGACAACGGAGATATCGCTCAATTTCCCGTCAATACCAATCTTTGTCTTCATGTCGGTCAAGACATCGATGCGGCTGCGGAAAGCAACGGAGAGCGGAGACTTAACCACCTGCATGCCGTAAAGGTCGGCTTGTTGCAGGTCGAGCGACAAAGTGGAATGTAAGTCCTTGCCCCTGAGCAGAGCGTCGAGCACAGCCGTGCCTTTTATCAGTTCGTTATCGCTATTCAGCCCAACTTGTGTCTTGCCGTTGTTGACATCGGCATAAAGATTAATACCGTTGAAATTATACTTTCCATAGCTGAAACTCTTGACACCGGCGGCGGCATTCAGCTTTGTCCTTGTTGACATTATGTCCGTTCCCACGCCCTTGGCACGCACATCGGCGGTAAGGTCTCCCATACCGCTTTTTGGCAGGAAATGCCCGATATGCAGCTTGTCGGCGATTAGGGAGGCGGCATAACTCATCGAGGCGGCGTTGAAGTCGGCTTTCGCTTTCAAGCGTCCGCCGCCCTCGTTTGCCACGAAGTCTGCCATATAACGCTTGCCGTCGGCGCGGAACCTGCCGTTTATGCCTATGCCGTTGGGTATTCTGAAACCGGCGTCAACGCCTCCGGCATTAATCAATGCAGATAAAAATCCGAGGTTGCCGGTATGCGCTTCAAGCTTTACATCAGCCCCGAGAAGGTTCATATTGTCAAGGTTTCGGGCGTAACCTGAGGCGTTCATATTGAAAGCCGTAGGCAACTTGACGCTGAGTCCGGCGAAATTAAGACGTTTCATATTGCCCGTGAGCACAGTTTTCACGGTCAACGGCTGGTTAGGCCACTGCCGGATGAACGACGTGGGCATGCCTCCGAGGAAGAGCATTATATCCTGTTTGCCGAAGGAACCATTCGCCGTGAGGTGCAGTTTGCCGGGTTTTTTGTCGTCAAAGGAGTTCAGATCCATGACGATATTCGCCGAAAGCTCGGAGTTGGGAGTAGTTAAGACGAAGTCGGGCAGGCTCACCTTCACCGAGTCGAGCGACACGGGACCGGTCAGCCGACTTACAACAAGACCGCTCTTCTCGGCAAACGAGCATGTACGTAGCGACATATCGAGCTTTGGCGAGCAATAATAAAAGGAGTCAATGCCCAAGTTCAGCTTGTCAAGTGCTATGTGGTTGAAGTCCAGACCCTTGGAATGAACCATGAAATTATTATCGTAAAGCAGTCTGCCGTCTGTCCAATCGAGGCGCCCCACTCTGTAAATGCCGCCGAAAAGGTCGAAGTTGCCGTCGCGCACTTCGGTCTTTCCCATGTAGGCTTCCACTTGAAGAGTGTCTCCGGGCATGTGAACCGTCACGCCGGTGCGTGCTATATCCAGCTTGTCGACAGCTATTTTCCAGCGCGTTTCGGTCTTTGTCGTGTCGGGAGGCACGGTGTCACTCAGTTCGACATTCAGCCTTGCGTCATTCAGCAGAGCCTCATCCACCTTGACGGTCTCGGCTCCGAGGTCTATTCCGTGACTTTTCAGACTGAGCCGTCCCACGTTTCCCTTGATACGTGCCTCGTGAATAAAGTTGGTGGTATTCAGTTTCAGACTGTTAAATTCGAGGGCGTCTATCTCGACCTGCTGCTTAAACAATGGCAGCAGACGCACGTCGACGACAAGGCGTTCAACGTCAGCAACGGTGTCTCTGACCTGCGGCAGCGAGTCGTTTGTCTGTATCATGCGAAAGCCATAGACACCAAGGTCGAGCGGAAAAGCGAGCCTTACGCGCTCCACCGATATGCTCATGCCCGTCTGTTCGGAGGCATATGATGTCACTTTGTTCACCAGCCACGTTTGCACCGGTGGCAGGTAAATCAGTAAAGCGAGAATAAAGAATAACAAAATAGGTGTAAGTATGACACCTGATGCCCACTTTAACGTTTTCTTCATCGGCTCGAATGAGTTGTTGGATAAATTCAGCGACGTCTCATGACGCCGTTGTTGCAAAGATAAGGATTTATTTCTTAGAAAAAGAAACGAAAGCTTCTTTAAATGCGAAAGCTGACAGAAAAATGCTTAAATCATGGAAAATTCACCCCACAACTTATCTTCCGGCATGGGCGCCGTAAGATAAATCTGCTCTTTTGAGACAGGATGTGTGAACTCGATGCTGTGCGCAAGGAGCGAGATGCTGCCGTCGGGGTTACTCCGTCGGGCACCATATTTCAGGTCACCTTTTATCGGACAGCCGATACCGGCAAGCTGGCAACGTATCTGATGGTGGCGTCCTGTCATAAGATTTACCTCGATAAGCGTGTAATTGTCCGACCGACCGATTACCTTATAATGAAGAACAGCCTTCTTGGAGCCGGGCACCTCATGGTCGTAAGCATAACTTTTGTTCTGTTTCTCATTGCGTGTCAGCCAGTTGGTAAGCGTCGCCTCGGGCACGGCGGGCGCGTTTTTCGTTATCGCCCAATAGGTTTTATGCACCTTGCCGTCGCGGAACATGTCGTTAAGGCGCGACAAGGCTTTCGACGTGCGGGCAAAAACGACAAGACCACTCACAGGGCGATCGAGCCTGTGAACCACTCCGAGAAAAACGTTTCCGGGCTTAGCATAGCGCTCTTTGATGTATTGTTTCACGGCGTCGCCGAGCGTCTTGTCGCCCGTCTTGTCGCCTTGCACAATCTCTCCGCTGCGTTTGCTTACTATGATAAGGTGGTTGTCTTCGTAAATTACCTGCATTATTCAAAACTATATTATAATAAGGAGTCGGCTAAAATCGACGGAATTTATCGAAAGTAAGCGGACAAATATTTTTAAGTTGACGAGTTACAAGTTGACGGGTTGACAAGCTACTCAGCTCGTTTGCTTGTTCCTTGTCATCCCGTCAACTTAAAAACATTTGTCCGTTTACTCCCAGCGACGAAGTCGCGCGACTTCCGTCAACCCGGATTGACTCTCCGGATAAAATTACATATTCATTCCGCCGTCAACCTGAATTACCTGTCCGGTAACGTAAGAAGAGAGGTCTGACGCGAGGAACGTTGCCACGTTGGCGATGTCTTCAACCTGTCCTGCGCGGCGCAGAGGTATCTTCTGGATCCAGTCTTTGCGGATATCATCGGGAAGAGCCTGTGTCATAGCCGTCTCGATAAAGCCCGGAGCGATGGCGTTGGCACGTATTCCGCGCGAGCCGATCTCCTGTCCGATACTCTTTGCGAGGGCTATCAGACCAGCCTTTGATGCGGCGTAGTTACACTGTCCGGCGTTGCCGTGAACACCTACAACCGACGCCATATTGATAATACTGCCGCTCTTCTGACGCATCATGATAGGCGTGCAGGCGTGGATGAAGTTGAACGCCGATTTAAGGTTTACCGCGATAACGGCATCCCACTGTGCCTCGGTCATACGCATCATCAGTCCGTCCTTGGTGATACCTGCGTTGTTTACCAAAATATCGATTGAACCGAAGTCTGCCTTTACCTGATTTACCACTTCTTCGGTCTGTGCAAAGTCGGCAGCATTGCTTGCGTAGCCCTTTGCCTTGACGCCGCATGCGGCAATTTCAGACTCCGTTGCTTTTCCGTTCTCGTCGATTACAAGGTCAGTGAAAGCGACGTTTGCGCCTTCCTGAGCGAATTTCAGTGCGATAGCTTTACCGATACCGCGCGCCGCACCGGTTATAAGCGCGGTCTTTCCTGTCAATAATCCCATTTTAATATAACTATTTAATATTTAACGATTTACGTTTATTCAATTTTGATTTGCCGACAAATTGTACGGCCTTTATTGTTAAATTTACTCCATTATTATACATAAGGCGGCTATTTAAGGCGTATATCCCCAATCATGAGTTACATATCAGCCAGCCACTTCTTGCCGGATTTGGTATTGAGCCATATAAGTATCCCTCCCACTATGACAATACCCACTGTAAATATAAATCCTAATGCGTCCATAACTATTTTAATATTTTATTGGCTAATACAGCCAACATGATTGTTAATATTATTCCCGTACAAACAGAATACCAATTATTCTCGTTCGAGACATCGGAATACAAAGGAACAACAACTCCAATAACCAATCCTGCAAAACAAAACTTTGACAGGTCATAGAAATATCCGGCGAGTTTCTCTTGCCTTGTATTCTCTTTTTGTTTGCGTTCTGCCTTATCTTTTATATTATTATTGAAGTTGCTCATTTAATTGCGAAATTACTGTTTATTTCTTAGAAAGCAGCAGTTTTTAACATTATTAATGTGTTAATGAGTATCCGTCTTTGTTATTTCAGCATAGCCTTTCCGAGGGCGCCGTAGACGACCTTGGCAACGAGCGGCTTGCTCGTTTCGGGCGTCATTCCATGTCCGAGGCGTCCGCAGATATAAGGAACTTCAAGTCCCTTGATACAGTAATGGGTGATGTCGGCTACCAGCTCAACGTTGTCGATGTCGAACTCGCCGTCGGCCTTGCCGTCGGCATAGACCTTGCAGAACAGTTCTATCTCGTCCTCGTCAAAGTTTTTGCGCACCTTCTCCACCATCCAGATGTTGCGGAAGAATGCCGCACGCAGGTTGCCGTTTCTCATCACGGTCTCCTTTATCGTGTTCAGGTGGGTGTAAATCAGCTCGATAATCTTCTCCTGAGGGCGCATCTTCTTAGAGGCAACCTCGTCCATCTTGTCCGAAAGCCTCTCCAGCTCCGACTCGATAACAGCATAGTAGACGTCTTCCTTACTTTTAAAATAGGTGTAGAGCGTGCGCCGACCCTTGCCCGAAGCCACCGCGATGTCATTCATCGTCGTGTTTTCAAGCCCTTTCTTGGCAAACAGCTGACGTGCCACGTCTACCAACTTTTGTCTTGTTTTTGATATGGACATCTCTCAGTTTCTCCTATTTTTAAGTATTGCACATTTCAGTAAGTGTGTGCAAAAATATCAATTTAATTTGATACTGCAAAATTTTTTCATATCAAATCGGTATGTCATTATGACATAAATTCATGAAAATTGACATTCAACAAACGTGGACAATCGTCTAAAAAAATTGTCCGTGAAACATATTCCGACATCAAACGCCATGTCAACGAAAGCCCATTGCGTCCGAAATATAACATTCTGTCAGTCAAGACGTTGCGAACCCCACTCCAAAAGGTTGCCTTTTACATTGCGAAAGACGGTCTTTCACACGCTAAAAGGACGCCTTTTGGAAAACAAAAGACCGCCTTTTGCAAACCAAAAGGATAGCTCCGGTAAATCAACAGCAAATTTTCCGTGAAACAATCCGTCGGAAGCGGCATGACAATTTGTCAAATTCGGCGTTTCTCTCCGTAAGAACATTGATATTAAGATGTAAAAAACTGATTTATAATGAGTAAAAAGGTATTTTATAATGAGTAAAAATGCTTATAATCATACATAAAGGCGCTTTTAACAGTACAAAGTATAAAAAACTTGCATAAATATTTGGTAGTTTCATCAAAACACCGTACCTTTGCACACGCAAATCAGAAATGATTGCTCAAACAATTATTAACATCGCGGAGTGGAGCAGTTGGTAGCTCGCCAGGCTCATAACCTGGAGGTCGC
>CAJMQT010000009.1 GCA_905215655.1 uncultured bacterium
CTTTCACTGACGCACAGACATTTGGAACTCTCGTAACGAAAGCCTATGAATAATACAGGTTAATTGATGGTCAATGCGTTATGTTCTTACACATGCCAAAGGCATGTCCCTACCGGGCTTATTCCGTTTTTAGATACATGTTCCCGTTTACTCGTCACTTGTTAACTTTACGTATTTCCTCCCTTTTTATGCCATTATTCCCGATTTTTTTGTAAATTTGCCTTCGTATAAACCGTTTGAGTGGTTTCAGAGAACTTAAAAACCTAAAAACATAAAACAAATGAACAGTGATCCCAAGACTTGTCTTTATTGTCAGAACAATGAGACATTGCACAACCTGATGATTGAAATCGCACAACTCAGCGTTTCAAGAGTATTTATTTTTAAAGAGCAGACTTACCACGGACGTTGTCTCGTAGCTTATAAAGACCATATTGACGACCTTAACCTGCTGAGCGATGATGACAGAAATGCTTTCATGGCAGACGTCGCAAAGGTGACGAGAGCAATGCAGAAGGTATTTAATCCCGCTAAAATAAACTACGGCGCATATTCAGACACATTGTCACACCTTCACTTCCATCTTATCCCCAAGTATGAAGGTGGTCCCGACTTCGGTGGCGTGTTCCGTATGAACCCGCAAGAGAAGTATCTCACCGACGCCGAATATGCTGAGATGGCAGAGGCGTTGAAGAAGGAACTTCTTTAAATTAAGAATTAAGAGTTAAGAATGAAAGTTACCAAGTTAAACCATTTAAAAGGGTAATTTTCATTCTTAATTCTTAATTCTTCATTTTTTCAACGCTTTCGCATTGACAATGAGATGCGGTTGCGCTTGCTGTCAACCTCCAGCACCCTTACCCTTACGTGCTGATGAAGATGAACAACGTCGTTAGGGTCTTTCACAAATTTGTCCGCTAATTGCGAGATGTGCACCAGTCCGTCCTGATGGACACCGATGTCGACAAACGCTCCGAAGTTTGTTATGTTTGTGACAATGCCCGGCAACTCCATTCCTACTATCAGATCGTCGGGCGTGTTGACGCCGGCGGCAAACTCAAATTCCTCTATCTGCTCGCGCGGATCACGTCCGGGCTTCTCCAACTCCTTCATTATGTCCGTCAGGGTAGGCATTCCCACCGTGTCAGTCACATAATTTTTCAGGTCGATCTTTTCGCGTTTCGTCTTGTCGCCGATAAGCTCCGCCACGGTGCAACCGCTGTCTTTCGCCATACGTTCTACGGTCCGGTAGCTCTCGGGATGTACGGCGCTGTTATCCAATGGGTTCTTGGCTCTCGGTATTCGCAGAAATCCGGCACATTGTTCGTATGCCGCCGGTCCGAGGCGAGGCACTTTCAACAGTTGTGTCCGGCTGCTGAAAGCTCCGTTCTTCGCGCGGTAATCCACAATGTTTTGGGCAAGTGTAGGTCCTAATCCGCTGACGTACGTGAGCAGATGACGGCTCGCCGTGTTGAGGTTTACGCCTACCGAATTGACGCAACTCTCAACTGTAAGGTCAAGACTCTTTTTCAATTTCGTCTGGTCCACGTCGTGCTGGTACTGTCCCACGCCGATACTTTTCGGGTCAATCTTTACCAACTCGGCAAGCGGATCCATCAGTCGGCGACCTATGCTTACAGCACCGCGCACGGTGACGTCTTCGTCAGGAAACTCGTCGCGTGCCGTCTTTGACGCCGAATATACCGAGGCGCCGTCCTCGCTGACAACAAACGTCTGCACCTTATGCCCGAAGTCAAGGCGTTTGATAAAGTCGTTCGTCTCGCGGCTTGCCGTTCCGTTGCCTATCGCTATCGCTTCAATGCCATAACGTTCCACCATTTTCTTCACGGCGTCAGCCGCCTGCGCCTGCTTGTTGTGCGGTGGATGCGGGAATATTGCCTCGTGGTGCAGCAGGCTCCCCTGATTATCCAGACAGACAACCTTGCAGCCGGTGCGAAATCCCGGGTCGACACCCATCACACGCTTCTGTCCCAACGGTGCCGACAGCAACAGCTGGCGGAGGTTTCCGGCGAACACTTTTATCGCCTCGTCGTCCGCCTGTTCTTTGCTCAGAGCAGCAAATTCCGTCTCGATAGACGGTTTCAGCAAACGTTTGTAAGAGTCTTCAACAGCCTCGCCCATCAATGTAGAGCAGCGGTTAAAGCCCCTTACGAAGATACGTTTCAGACGCTCTTTGCAGTCATCGTCGTCGGGCGAGATGCTTACACGCAGTATTCCGTCGTTCTCGCCGCGGCGCATGGCGAGCAGACGATGGGACGAACAGCGCCGCAATGGTTCGGAGAAGTCGAAGTAGTCGGAGTATTTTGCCGCCTCTTCGCTTTCCGCCTTCGCCTTGATAACCTTCGACGAGATCACAGCTTCACGTCTGAACGCCGAGCGTATCTGTCTGCGCGACCGCTCGTCCTCGCTGACGCTTTCGGCTATGATGTCCATCGCGCCTTTTATAGCCTCGTCAACGTCTTTCACCTCGCCGTTGACAAATCTCTCGGCGGCGCGTTCCGGATTGTTCTCCCGTTGCATCATAATTATCACCGACAGCGGTTCCAGTCCGCGCTCTCTCGCCACCTGCGCTCTTGTGCGTCGTTTCGGCTTGTAGGGCAGGTATATGTCTTCCAGCTCGTCCGTCTCCCAACAGTCGTCGATGCGCTGTCTTAGTTCCGGCGTCATCTTCTCCTGCTCGGTGATGGTCTTTACAATCGTTTCTTTTCTTTTGGCTATATCTTTCAGCCGCTCGTTCTGCTCGGCTATATGTGTTATCTGCACCTCGTCCAGTCCGCCCGTCCGTTCCTTGCGGTATCGGCTGATGAACGGAATGGTGCAGCCTTCTTCGAGCAGTTGCAGCGTGTTGTCCACGCCCTGCTCTTTGAGGTTAAGAAGTGCGGCAATTCTTTTCGTAAAAATGTTCATTGTAAGCAATCTGATTAATTATTGTTTCAGATTGCAAAAGTAATGACTTTTTTAATGAAAAATGAAGAATGGGAAAATGAATAATGAGGAAACGTAAAATGGAAAATGGTGAAATAAAAAATATTTCACCATTTTCCATTATTCATTTAAATTACTATCCGCAATGGAAGAAACGCTCAACGACCTTCATCATCTCCTCGTCGTTGCCGTCGATGTCTTGGCGTAGTGTCAGGTCGTCATACGAACGGAGGCGACGTATGATACCGTCAATCATTGCGGGACTGAACACGCCGTATTCCTCGTAAACCTTACGCTGGCTTTCAAGGCAGTCGGCAGACGCCACGCAACTGTCGGGCAGCTGTTTCAGGGTAGAGAGACGGTCGCGGTTTTCCTCGTTATGGATGTTTACGTTGACGTAAGTCTGCTCGGCAATGTCGAGCGCATTGTCCATTTCCAGACCGTGACGGCATGCCACGGCAAGTCCCGCGATAAGCTGATACACATCTGCCGAACCGTCAGCCGAGCGTATCTCAACCGTCTGTTTCTGCGTCGTGTCGAGCCGGCTTGTAGCCTCGAGCGGGTTTGCCTCTTTACACATGTCTGCGTTTGCCGACCAACCTAACGGCACACGGACGAGAACGGAACGGTTGCGGTCGCCCCAACAGATGTTCGTAGGCGCTTCCTGATGCGGCACGAGACGGAAGTAAGACGTCGGATTGGTGTTACCGAACGACGTTATCGACGGTGCCAGTTCCATCATTCCCGCTATGGCGCGGCGTGCAACGTCAGACAACTTGCCGTTGTCAAGCATCATATTCTTGCCGTCTTTCATTATCCGCATGTGGATGTGCAGTCCCGAGCCTGCCTTGCCTGTGGTTATCTTCGGTGCGAAGGTCACGTTGTAGCCCTCGCGGTGCGCCAAGTTTCGGATTATCCATTTCGCAACTGTCAGCTGGTCGGCGGCGTCTTCGGCTGCAACGGGCAGGAATTCAATCTCGTTCTGCTCGTAGATAAGTCCTTCACGGGTGAAGTTGCCCACCTCCGAATGTCCGTACTTAATTTGTCCGCCGGCTTGTGCTATGTAAGCCATGCACTTTGTCCTGAACTCGTTGAATTTGGCGTAAGGACTCGATTCGTGGTAACCTTTCTGGTCGGTTGCAGGATATGAGCCGTCGTCGGGCGCAATGACATAATATTCCAGCTCGCCCATTGCATGAAATTCCATGCCCGTTACTTCCCTGAATGCCTTGCAAGCCTTGTGCAAGGTTTGCTTCGGAGCGCTTTCCAACGGCTGTCCGTCTTTGTTGAAAAACGAGCAGAGCATGGACAGCGTAGGTATTTCGGCAAAAGGATCGACGAACGCCGTGCGGAAACGCGGCACGACATACAGGTCACTGCTGTCTGCCGCGATAAAGGGGAACAGGCTCGATCCGTCCACCCGCTCGCCACAAGTAAGGATTGTTTCGAGGTAAGCAAGATTGTTGATTACGAAATTCAGAGTCTTCAAACGTCCGTCTCCAGCCGGATACATGAAGTTCACCATACGGATACCGTTCTCACGGATGAAGCGGATAATGTCATCTTTGGTGAACTCGCTGCCGGGCTTTCCGAGGAATGCCACCGGTTGGTTGGGGCACAATTCAATTTCTTTATTCATGGTTAAAAAGGCTGATTAATGTTTTTCTTTTGGTCAATACATTGCAAATATAACAAAGATTTCCGAATAAAAACCGAATAAACAATTAATTGTCTTTTATTTGTAAATTTTATGTAAGTCGTTAAAGGATAGTAAAAAACAAGGTCTCAGAATGTGAGAAAGACGGGAAATTATTATCTTCGCATAATAATCAATCCGTCTAATTCGTATGTATATCACCCTTGTAATTCTTGCCGTGGCGGCAACATTCTTTGCATCGGGCAAACTGCGCTCTGACATTGTGGCGCTCTGCGCACTGATACTTCTCATCGCTTTGGGCATTCTTACGCCCGAAGAGGCGCTGTCTGGGTTCTCAAATCCTGTTGTTATAATGATGGTCGGACTGTTCGTTGTCGGCGGAGCGATATTCCAGACTGGGCTTGCCAAGATGATAAGCGGACGGATAATGAGGCTTGCCGGCAACAGCGAGTTGCGTCTTTTCCTGCTTGTCATGATTGTTACATCGGTAATCGGCGCCTTCGTCAGTAACACCGGAACAGTTGCTTTGATGTTGCCGATTGTTGTAAGTCTTGCAGCAAGAGCTCGCATCGACGCCGCCAAACTGCTCATCCCGCTTGCCTTTGCAAGCAGCTTGGGCGGTATGCTTACGCTTATCGGCACGCCTCCGAACCTCGTTATACAGGAAACGCTGACAGAATCGGGCTACGAGCCGCTCTCGTTTTTCTCATTCTCGCCAGTCGGCTTGATTTGTATTGTTGTAGGAATAGTGGTGCTCTTGCCTCTCAGCCGTATCTTTCTTGCCAAAAAGGGAGCGGGAGACAATGAGCGGGGGAAGAAGACCAAAAGTCTCGGACTGCTCGTCAAAGAGTATCATCTTACGGACAATCTGTCACGCTTTGTCGTGGAACGGCGGTCGGAGATAAGGGGTAAGACCGTCGCCGAGCTGGACATACGCAACCGTTACGGACTGACGGTGCTCGAAGTGAGGCGCGAAAGTGCCGTACATAACGGCTTGATAAAAAGCGTAAATCAGCGTGCTGCGAGTCCGAAAACAGTATTACAGGAGGATGACATAATCTATGTTCTCGGCGAGAAGTCGCGGGCGGAACTGTTTGCAAAGGATTATTCGCTTGCAAATGCCAAGAAAATGTCTAACGACAACGGCGATGCCGGCGCCTTGGACTTTTACGATATCGGCATTGCGGAGATCGTTTTGCTGCAAACGTCGCGGCTTGTCGGTCGCTTGCTGCGTGTCTCGGGTTTTCGCGCAAAGTACAATATAAATGTGATTGGAATACGTCGTAAGGGCGAATATATCATGGAAGACCTGCCCAACGTCACTTTGCGCCCGGGCGATGTGCTGTTGGTGCAAGGTGCATGGAGCGATATCAGCCGTCTGGATAACGACGAAGACGACTTTGTCGTGCTCGGTCAGCCCCTTGAAGAGGCCGCAAAGGTTACGCTCGATTACAAGGCGCCGCTTGCAGCCGTCATAATGCTTCTTATGATTGGAATGATGGTTTTCGACTTCATCCCCGTCGCTCCGGTCACCGCTGTTATGATTGCGGGCGTGCTGATGGTGTTGTCCGGATGTTTCAGAAACGTTGAGGCGGCTTACAAAACGATAAATTGGGAGAGCATTGTGCTTATCGCGGCAATGATGCCTATGTCCGTCGCTCTTGAAAAGACGGGTGCTTCGGCGATGATTTCGCATTCGCTTGTCAGCGGACTGGGCGATTATGGTCCGTTCGTCTTGCTTGCAGGAATATATTTTACCACGTCTCTGCTCACAATGTTTATCAGCAACACCGCCACCGCCGTGCTTATGGCGCCGATAGCCCTGTCGTCGGCAACGGAGTTGGGGCTTAGTCCTTATCCTTTCCTTTTTGCCGTGACACTTGGTGCAAGCATGTGTTTCGCTTCTCCGTTTGCCACTCCTCCCAATGCGCTCGTCATGCAAGCGGGTCGTTACACGTTCATGGATTATGTGAAAGTGGGGTTACCTTTACAGATAATCATCGGCATCGTGATGGTCTTTGTCCTGCCGTTGCTGTTCCCGTTTTAAAATTGAAAGGTTGAAAAATTGAAAGATTGAAAAATTGAAAGGTTGAAAGATGAAGTAAATGAAGAATTTTTCAATCTTTCAACCTTTCAATTTTTCAATCTTAATAAATCGTGGCAACGATTTTTCTCGGTCCGCCGTAGTCTCGGTATTCGCAGAGATATATGCCTTGCCAAGTGCCAAGGTTGAGGCGTCCGTCGGTTATCGGGATGTTGAGACTGACGCCCGAGATCACCGATTTGGCGTGACTCGGCATGTCGTCGCTGCCCTCCAACGTGTGAAGAAAGCCCGGTTGGTTCTCCGGCACAAGTTTGTTGAAGATGTATTCCATGTCGTGGCGCACGTCCGGGTCGGCGTTCTCGTTGATGCAAAGACCGCAACTGGTGTGCTTTACGAAGAGGTTGAGCATGCCCGTTTGCGGCAGCTCCGGCAGTTGTCGGCATATCTCGTTTGTTACAAGATGAAAGCCACGAGGTCTTTCCTGCAACGTTATTTCTTTTTGTTTTACCATGTTTTATTTTTTAGTTGACAAATAAAAAAACTTGTCTACATTATCAAAAATGTACTCTGACATCAATTCCTGCTTGTACCGGAGCACCTTTCTGTGCCAAGAAAACTGTCTCGCCCGAAGCGCTGCTGTCAAAGGCGAAGGTGTTGTAGCGGGTGTTTGTGAGGTTGCGGCACCACAGACGGAGAGATGTGTCCTTGAAGTTTATGTCGGCATGTGCGCCGAGCAGGGCATAGAACTTCTGGCTGTATGTGTTCGCCTCGTTCCAATATGTCCGTCCGAGAGCCGTCATGTCGGCACCGATAACGATGGAACGCAGCGCCGAACGTACAAACGGGATGGTATAATCGGCTCTTGCACTCAGCGTGTGCATCGGAATGAAAGGCACTTTCTTGTCTTTATAGTCAACCTCAACGCCGTCTATCGTCTCTTTATATTCTTTGAACGTGGCGTGTGTCAGACCGTAGTTTGCCGTCCAAGAGAGTCGGTCGTCGAAGGCGTTTCCACGCAGCGACGCCTCTATTCCGCAACTGCGGCTCTTTCCGGCATTGACCATCATGCGCCCGAAACCATAGTCGCCCGCCATAACCGACAACTGCTGGTTGCGGATCTGCATGTAATAAGCCGAGAAGTCGGCATGTATCTTGTTGTCAAAGAGGTTCAGATGCGCTCCAAACTCATAATTCCAACTCTCTTCGGGCTTGTAAGATATTGTCTTTCTCACCTTCGTATAATCCTCGGCAGTATGCGGAATGTCGTAACTTCCTTTCATTGCGTTGGCACTATTGGCGTTGAGTTCGGCTTGCAGAATGTCCGAAAACATCTGTATGTTGTAACCTCCGGCACGATAGCCCTTGCACACCGTGGCGTAGATGTTCCCCGAATTGCCTGACAACTTGTAACTTATGCCTACTTTGGGCAGCAGTTGGTTGTGGTCGTCGTGCGCCCGGTCGGCGAGTATCGACGACAGGATGTTTGTAGCGCTGCGCCCCATGACGTCGGCTGTGACAGCCATTGCCGCGCTTGTCTCATAGTCGATTTTCACCCTGTTGTAGTCGTAGCGCAGTCCGAGCGTAGCCGTCAGCCTGTCAGTCAGGCTGATGTCTGACTCGTGAAAGACGCCGATGTTGCTTTGCGGGGTGTGAAACAGAGCCGGCACGCCCATCGTTGTGCTTACCGACACGCCGCCCGCCCGCTCGATAGCCGTAGCCGCGGCAGCCTCGGCAGCCGCCTGTGGCATGCCCTTCGCTACCATTCCGCTGACCATCGAGTTGAATATCGAATTATACATTACCGAGCGTATGCCTGCCGAAATACGTGCTGTGAAGTCGTCGTCGAAGAACACCGGCGCGTCCGTACGCAGCCATTGTTCCGACAGATACACTCCCGTCAGCCACCGCCATGCGCCCCGTCGGTCGCTTTTCAGCGTGAATTCCTGTGTCAGGGCGTTCATTAGTTGGCGCTGGCGCAGGTGCATATAGTCCAGCGGAAGATAGTCTTGGTCCATGTTCATGCAGTCTTTGAGGTACTGATGGCTGGTCGTCGAGTTGAACGAAAGTCGTCCGAAGTCGTATCTCAGACTCAACCCCGTGTTGAGCATGTTCCTCTTATATGTGTTGCGACGGTTGGTCGAAGGCGCGGCAGTCTTGTCCGTCTCCAAGTCGAGAATGCCGTAAGGAAAGGCGTCCTGCCACACCTGCTGGTAGTCGGAGGTAAGGTCGGCGGTCAGTCTTGCCGTCGGTTGCCACACCATCCTTACCTTTCCTCCACCTTCGTCCATGCCGTCGGCACGTCGTCCGGTCGTCGTGTTGCGCCGGAAACCGTTTCCACCGTTGTAAAATCCGGCTACCGAGAGCGCCAGCTTGTCATTCAACCGGCGGTAATGAGCCGCCTCGATATTGCGCAGGAAGTGTGTGCCTATGCCGAGTCTCACGTCAGTTCCCTGATAATTCATCGGATTTTTAGAGTACATACGCACCAGTCCGCCCTCGGTGTTCATGCCGTAGAGCGTGCCCTGTGGTCCGCGCAGAACGTCCACGCGGTCAAGTTGGTAAGTGTGAAAGTTGAACGAATTTTTGCTGACAAGCGGTATGCCGTCAACGTATATGCCTACGGCGGGATTGTTGACGCGCGACCCTATGCCGCGGATATACATCGACGACGTGAGCCGCGAGCCGTAATCAGGCATTACAAACGACGGCACGTAGCCCGACAGTTCGTTCAGTCCGCGCGCTCCTATGCCGTTTATCTCCCTGCCGGTGAAGACCGATGAGCTGAGCGGTTGCTGCCTGAGGCGCAACAGCTCTTTGGGTTGCGACACGATGACAACCTCGTCAAGGTCGAACACCCGCGACGTGTCGGCTATACCCGGGCGGTCGGCAGCGGCATTGTCCGTTAGCCGTTCCGGTGCCGTAAGATTTTTGTTGATGTCAGCCTTTCCGCTTCCGGCGGCGGAAAGAGCCGTTGAATAAAAACCGATTGAAATGATTGCGGCAAGCAGTATCTTGTTCATTGTAAATTTTTGTACCTCGTTCTTATAGCCTGCAAAATTACTTATAAACAACAAAACCTGCAATCCATATTTATGTGTATTTTAAGATGGTATTGTAAAAGCTTGCCTTTTGGACGGTAAAAGGTAAGCTTTTGGAGTGTAAAAGGCAAGCTTTTGGAATGTGAAAGGTAAGTATTTGATTTGCAGGGTTTTACAAATTCAGCCTGCCGCATTGCGGACAGCGCCCTTTGCTTTTCAGGGTTGCGCCGCAGTTGCCGCAGATATAAAGTGTTCTTGAATGCTTGATGTACGTCCGTATGGCGTAAACAAAGTATGCGGCAAGCAGCAGATAACCAACGTAATACAGCGTGCTGAGGCTGAAAACGATGTAATTGACGGCGCAGACGCCCGCCAGTCCGCACAGATAAAGCAGCGCCTCGCCCGCCGGAAGCATCTTTCTGACAACATCGAAGGTCGCCACGGCGATTATAAGCAAAGCCCAGACAGATATCAGGAAGATGGCGAGCAGCGGCGGAACGCTGAACGGATTGAGCGTGGGATGATAGTAGAAGTGGCGCCATACCTCGGGAGCGAACGTCTGGATGGCGGCGTAAAATGTCGCGGAAGACGCGACGGTGAGCGCCAAAAGGGTAGGGTAGAACGTGTCGATGTCGTTGAAATGCACTATCTTGGCGTTACGGATAAAGATTGTCCGCATAAGATAGGCAACGGAAATAAGGCTTATTATGATAAGGAAAATCAGCAGATGGGTGTCGGAGAAGGTGGAGATGAACTGCGAAATGGGGTCGTCCGGCACGACGGCGGGCAGCAGACTCGACTCGTGAATCCAGCCGAACGTGTACTGGTCTTTTGCCACCTGCACCCAGACCGTGTCCGTCGGGTCGTTCGGAATGATGCGGATGTCGGCAACGACGATGTGGTCGTGGCGGTAGACCGACAGCGAGTCGGTAAGCATATTGCTCAGATACTCTTCGGGTTGTTGCGCCAACAGGACGATGGAATCTTTCTTGACAACGAAGTTATAGTTGCGGGAGTAATGGTGAAAGCTCGAAAACGACAGCGAGTCGGCTTGCTCCTCGGTCGGCTCGGGAAGTGCGTCGTGGCTCTTTTCCTTGTCGTGCCAGCAGCCCGAAAGCAAGAGCATGACGGTCAGGCAGCCGATGACGGTTGCGTATTTTCTTGCTTCCGAGAGCATGATTGAAGATATTTGCCGTTGTCGTTTCATAACTTATTTATCCGAATATACGTTCATTTGGCAGGCGGTACAGTCGAATTCAAGTTTGAAACGACGACCGTCGGCAAGCCGCAGGTACAGCGGTTCGCGCCATTCCGAGGCGTTTTTGTCACGTTTCAGGCAGCGTCCGAGCGAGTTTCTAATGCAGTGTTTGCATTGCATAAGCAGCTCGTTATCAGGCGTTTTCAGCTCGAATGCATCTGAAATGTCGCATATTCCGTTCTCGACGTAAAACTGTCGAGCCTTCTTGTTTGACACATTATACAGATATTTAAAGCCTTTCGGATAATCGTTGCTGCCTTCCGGCGCCGTCTTGGCTTTTCTCTCATACTTTGTCCTGCCGCTTTCTTGCAGTCTGGCGACAAGCTTTTCAGCCGCCTCCCGCCGCATGTCGGCAAGCATTCCGGAGGGAATGAAGAGGTTGAAATCGGTCGGTGAGAACTCAAAATCGTTGCAGACGAACGGCGTGTTGCCGAGTTTTGTCAGTTGGCGGATGATGTTTTCGTGTTGCGGCTTTTGCGCTTCCTGTTTCCCGAAAGCCGTTCTTACCGATATGCTCGTGCCGTCTTCCGCTGTCATAGATAGTCTGACGCCGTCTTCTTCCTCGGCTAATGTCATGCTGACGGCTATTTTCCGCACGCTGCTTTGCCGTGAGAGGAGCTTCTCGAAAGCCTGATCGCTGTTGCGATAGAGCGGCGTTCCGGGTCTTAGACCTGCCGGAAGTTTCAGCGGGAAGATACGGTTGCCCTCGGCTCTGTTGACCCTGAAACCTTCAAGTTCGTGCCGGTCGTTGATGAAACACAGTCCGTCGCCGTTGGCGAAAGCCGCCGTTCCCGCCACGTTGAACGACGTTCCTCTGATCTCTTTGACCTTTCCGACGTATTCGCCCTTCGACTTCGGCGTGTCAAACGATGCTATGTCGCTCTTCCGCCCGTTAAAGAAATAGTCGGTAAAGCCGCGGTTAAAGCTCTTGTTAAGGTTGGGCTCAAATGTGTATTCGCACCGTCCGAGCGAGACCCGGCGGTAAGTTTGCGGGTCGTGAGATATTATTTCGTCAAGCCGACGACTGTAAGCTGCCGTCACGTTCTTGACGTATGTGAGGTCTTTAAGCCGTCCTTCAATCTTCAACGACGTCACTCCGACCTGCAAAAGGTCTTCCAGTTCGTCGTAACGGCACATGTCTTTGAGCGAAAGCAGGTGCCTGTCGCGCATCAAGACGTTGCCGTCGGCATCTTCAAGGTCGAACTTCAAGCGGCAGAACTGGGCACACTCGCCGCGGTTGGCGCTGCGTCCGAAACAGTATTGGGAGGCGTAACACAGTCCGGAATAACTGACACAGAGCGCTCCGTGGACGAATACTTCAAGTTGAACGTCGGGCACCGAGTCGTGGATACGTCTTATAGCGGCACGTGAAAGTTCTCTTGCCAGCACCACGCGGCTGAACCCTTGGTCCCTCAGCCACGCCACCTTCTCCGGCGTCCGGTTGTCTGTCTGCGTGCTGGCGTGCAGCTCTATCGGCGGCAGAGGCATACGGAGAAGTCCCATGTCCTGCACCAATATAGCGTCGGCGCCAGCCTCGTAAAGCTCGTTTATCAGTCTTTCGGTGTCTTCAAGCTCGTTGTCGAAGACGATGGTATTGACCGTTACATATACCTTGGCATGGAAAATGTGTGCGTAATCGCACAACTTGCGTATGTCGTCGACGCTGTTTCCCGCCGCCGAACGTGCTCCGAAGCGTTCTGCTCCGATGTAAACGGCGTCGGCTCCGTGGTCGATTGCCGCGATGCCGTACTCCAAATTCTTGGCAGGAGCAAGCAGTTCGATACTTCTTGGGCTTGTTGCCGATGTCTCGTTTGCCATCTTTCAACCGTTTATTTGATGTCGTTGATGTTGTAAGGCGTCTCTTGATAGACGTAATAATTTATCCAGTTGCTGAACAGAAGGTTGGCATGTGCGCGCCATCTTACAAGCGGCGGATTGTCAGGATTGTCGTCGGCGTAATAGTTAACGGGCATCTCCACGTCGTCCCTTTTGCCGAAGTCGCGCCTGTACTCCTTGTCAAGCGTGTCGGGCGAGTATTCCAAATGCCCCGTGATGAATATCTCTCTGCCGCCCCGTGCCATGACTATGCTCGCTCCGCTTTCGGGCGATGAGGCGATGAGAGACAGCTCCCTGTTGGCATTGATGTCTGCCGTCCGCACCTCCGTATGCCTGCTTTGAGGCATGTAGAAGTAATCGTCGAAACCGCGGAAAATGGGCAATAGTGTGTCGAGGGGATACTGTTTGAATACGCCGAACATCTTCTTCGGCAACAGATATTTCGGTATGCCGTAGTGGTAATAGAGTCCTGCCTGCGCCGCCCAGCATATATATAAGGTGCTGGTGACGTGGCTGCGTGCCCACGAGAAGATGTCCGTCACCTCGTCCCAGTAGGTCACTTCTTCAAACTTGAAGTTCTCAACGGGCGCCCCGGTGATGATCATTCCGTCGAATTTAGTGTCTTTCAGCTCGTCAAAGTCCTTGTAGAACGTCAGCATGTGCTCTATCGGCGTGTTCTTCGGCGTGTGACTTTTGAGCTTCATGAAGGTGATGTCCATCTGCAAGGGGGTGTTTGACAGCAGACGGATAAGGTCTGTCTCGGTCGTTATTTTCAGAGGCATAAGGTTAAGTATGACAATCCGCAGCGGTCGGATATCCTGCGTGTGTGCTCTCGAATTGTCCATGACAAAGATGTTCTCACGCTTCAATATGTCGATTGCCGGCAGTCTGTCAGGTATTCTTAATGGCATAAATAACTCCTTTCTCTCTAAAAATCACGGCAAAGGTAAGAAAAAGAATTAAGAAAGAAGAGTAAAAACTATTCAGAAGTTAAGAAGTTAAGGAGTTAAAGGAGTTAAGACAATACCTTTTTTTAAAAAGCCTCAAAGCATACGTCTTAACTCCTTTAACTCCTTAACTCCTTTAACTCCTGAATTTTAACTCCTGAACTCCTGAATTTCTTAACTCTTAATTCTTACTTCAATAAGTATTTGGGTGACGGTCCGTATTTGTTTTCTTCCACCTTGCTGTCAAGCAAAGAGAAGATGAGGATTACGATGTCTACGATGCCTTGCAGTAATGTCGGGACAAGGAGCAACGGGTCTTTGAATATCTTCATGATTTCTTCTAGACTCGGGTTTACCGTGTTCAGAGTTTCATTAAAGCCCGAACCGATGAGGTAAAAGCTGCTATATACGGAGAGAATGATGCTTGCCGCAACCCACCATCCACATTTTCCGGTGTCGTGAAGGCGGCGTACGGTGACGGCGGAGATAAGGAGGAGCAGAATTGTTGACAGCACGTCGCTTGCTATCGGGTTTTTAACAATTCTGCTTAATACAAGATTTACGATGACGTAAAGCAGAAAGCACCACCACAGTTCCGATCTGCGTGCGCGACCGTTGAAGTCTGTCAGTTTGCCCCAAGCTGTCTTTACAGCCTCTTTAAAGCCCAGAGAGGGCAGTTTAGTTACATTTTCCATAGGTTGTTTTCCTTTCTTTATATTAAATAATGTATGACTTATTTCAGCAGATCGGGGCGCAGACGTTTGGTGCGCTCGTAGCTTTGCTCTATCTCCCAGTCCTTTATTTTCGCCTCGTTACCGCTCAGAAGGATGTCCGGCACGCGCCAACCTTTGTATTCGGCGGGGCGTGTGTAGATGGGGGCGGAGAGCATGTCGTCCTGGAAACAGTCGGACAGCGCGCTCTGTTCGTCGCTTATCACGCCCGGCACGAGCCGCACAATGGCGTCTGCCATGACTGCGGCGGCAAGCTCGCCGCCCGTCAGCACGTAGTCGCCGATGCTTATTTCGCGGGTAATCAGGTGTTCGCGTATGCGGTGGTCTATGCCTTTGTAGTGACCGCAAAGTATTATCAGGTTGCCCTTCATCGACAGGTCGTTGGCAACATGCTGGTCAAACTGCTCGCCGTCGGGCGACGTGAATATCACCTCGTCGTAGTCTCTTTCTGCTTTCAGCGCCGTTATGGCACGGTCGATAGGCTCACACTGCATCACCATACCGGCAAAACCGCCGTATGGATAGTCGTCGACGCGCCGCCATTTGTCGGTTGAATAGTCGCGCAGGTTGTGCAGATGTATCTCCGCCAATCCTTTCTTCTGTGCCCGTGCAAGTATGGATTCGTGAACGAAGCCTTCGATCATCTCGGGCAAAACGGTAATAATGTCAATTCGCATATATGCAAAGGTAAGAAAAAGAATGAAGAATGAAGAATGAAGAATGAAGAATTTTTGAAGTTGTGGAGAGAAAGGATGATTATTAAGAAGTTGAAGGAGTCAAGACATTGTCACTTTTGAAGTTTTATAAAAACATCAGCAACATGTAGCTTCCGGGCAGAATGTTTAACTAAACTTACGTGTCCGGACGCTACATGTTGCCGTTATTTTCGCGAGATGTTATAACCGGCGGCTCTTAATCTCCCACCGACATCTGGCTTACTACGTCTCCTTTGCCGACGAAAGAGTCAATCCATATCGTCACGCCGTCAATCTTATAAGACTCCTGCTGGAAGTCGGCTTGTGGGTCGGTCTTCACCTTTTCTATTCCTTTTATCGCCTTAACGTCCTTCACCGGCATGCCTATGTATATGCCTTGGGCGGTCTTCACGTCGCCACCCATCACTAAGATGCGGTCCACTTTGCCTTCTCCTTCGAGCGAGATTACGCTTTCGCCTTTGTCGTTGTTGAGGAAGACGCCCTCGAAATCATCGTTCGACTCAACCTCTTTCTTTGTGTACAGCCCCTCGATCTTTGCCGGTACGGCGTCGAAAGACATGCCGATGGTTATTGCTCCCATGCCTTTGGCGGTCAGTATGTTGCCTTCGGCTTTTTCTTCTGCCGCCGGCGCCTCTTTCACAGCGCTCACGGTGTCCGTTTTCAGACTGTCGGCGGTGTTTTCGGTCTTTGCCGTTTTATTGCCACAAGCCGTCAGCATAGCTGCCGAGGCGAGAACTATCACAAATTTGTTGATGCTTTTTTTCATGGTGTTATATGTTAGAATGAAATGTTTTTGACGTATTTTTCTTATTTTGGAAACGCTTCCATGCCGTAAGGTAAACTAAAAGCTGCTCAGTCGGAACATGAAGATTACTTCGCCCTTCTTGTTCAGATAGCCGCACGAATTGCCGTCTTTAAACGGTGCGAGACCGCCGCTGAAATCCTTGACGATAACCCTGTTGTTGGTGAAGAGCAGCGTTCCGTCGGCGTTATGAATGTCCGTCCCGACGTGAACGGTGTTGTCTGTATTGTCGTAAATCAGTTCTTTGTGCGGCGAAAGCCGTTGAAGGGCACGGACGGTCTTGAAGTTTTTGTTGATGACATAGTCGTGTGTGCCGTTGTTGAGCACCGTCACCCACGCAAATCCGTTAAGGAAACGGTTTGCCGAATACAGCGGACCGGCAACTATTTCGCCCCGTTCGTTCATGTAGCAGCAGGCGTTTCTGTTACCGTCGCGCTTCTGCACGATTGCCAGACCTTCGTGAAAGTCGCCCGGCTCGCCTACGGTGAATGTTGTTCCGATGCACTGCTGTCCGGCGGTGTTTATGTAAATCCATGATGTTCCGTCAGGACTTACCACCGCCTTGCCCTCGCTGAAATCGTGAGCCTTGACGTAACGCGCCGGAATAACAATCTTGCCTTGACGGTTGAAGTAGCCGTAGCGCTTGGTCTTGTAGTCAAAATAACATGACAGATTGTCGCGGAAAGGTCGCGCGTCCTGCAATACGCCGTATGTTCCTGTGACGTTTTGCCAGAGGTTGGGATATATTTCCTTTCCTGTCGGGTCGTAATATCTCAGCACAACGTTACTGCGTGTCTTTGATACAGGCACCGCCTTGAATGCGGTAAGCATGCCGTCGACGAAGTTTTTGCCCATCGCTCTGAGGTTGGAAAGCTGCGCCACCTTCTCGCCTTTGCCGTTCAATATAAGGTAAGCGTTCCTGCCGTTGCTGTTGATTACGGCCGGAATTACGCCGTGGTTGAACTTGGGCAGTCCGCGCATCGAGGTCACCAACGGTATGCCGAAGTGCACCTGTGCCTCTCCTTTGTCGTTGAATACGGCGCAATGCTTTGATTTGGTGTCCTGAATTACGACCAGTCCGTCCGAAAACTCGCCCATGCCGTAAGATATGTCGGGCAGGACGTCGATGTTATATGCCTTGGTGGCCTGCGTAGTGTGCGGTTTGTATTGAGCCGAGACGTTTGCCGTCAAGGCAAGAACGAGCATAGTTGTGAGGATGTGCTGTTTCATTAGGTGTCGTTTTATTGTTAAAAATTATTGTTCTGATTTAAGCCGATTTAATCATGATAATAATGGTTCTTGCGGTCTAATGACGATTTTGGGTTTATGCAAATATATGAAAATATATTCGGAAAACAAGTGTTTTTGCAGCTATTTTCTTCTCTTTCTGTAACCCGTTGATAATCAATGGCTTTGCAAAAGCTTACCTTTTAGCTTGCAAAAGACCGTCTTTTAGAGGCTGAAAGGTAAGCTTTTACAAGCCAAAAGACCGCCTTTTGCAATGCCGTTTGCCGCGGGGTGCGGCGTGATATGCGGCATGCCGGTGTTAAAACGCTGGTCGACAGTATTTTAACGGGCGCTATCCTGCCTTTTGGTTGTTATGCCGGCAAATAGCCGTCCTTGATGATTGTTTTTGCATAATATACAGTTTTTGTGAATATTATTTCGTCGGCGAATACATGAAACGAAAATGTAAAAAGTCTCGGTTTGTGTAAAAAAGAGTGAAAAAGCGCCGTTTGTTTTGTATAACTCCCGATTTAATTTAACTTTGCAAACTAATAGATTTTACTTTAATGAGCCGCTTATATCCTGTCTGGAACTTCATAGGTCACAACAAATACTGGATTGTGATTATCTTGGGTGTCTTCATCGTGGGCTTCTTCGATGAGAACAGCCTGCTCCAACACGTGCGTAACAGAATGCAGATACGCGAGATAAAAGAGCAGATCGATGAATACAACGCACGCTACGAGCGCGACGAACAACAGCTCAAAGAGCTGCAACGCAGCCCTAAGGCGATGACGAAGATAGCACGGGAAAAGTACTTCATGAAGACCGACGACGAGGATATATTCGTGCTCAGCGATGATGAAAAACCGCAAACAAACAACAATGAGACAACTGACTAAGGCGCAAAGCCTCATACTGCTTATCGGTTCGGTGCTTATGGTGGCTGGTGCCGTGATGTACGTGCTCGGTTTTCAGACCGTCACACCGTGGATATTCGCCGTCGGCGCCGTGGCATTCGTTTCGATGCAGGCACGCCAGACGTATCTGGGAAACAGCTTTCTGATAAAGCGTCTGGTGCGTATCAAGACCTTGGGCGAGGTGTGCTTCCTGCTGGCGGCGCTGCTGATGATCGAAAACTCGTACCAACTGCTGTTGCCGCTCTTCCTCCGCCTGTCGGAAAACGGCTATTATCAGTACGTTACCTACATCCATAACAACTGGGTGCTGCTGCTCCTTGTAGCTGCAATACTGCAACTCTATTCCACGCACAGAATAGCAAGCGAGTTGGACAAAGAGGCAAAAAAACTATAAAAGACAGTGCATTTACATTAAATTGAATAAAAAATTTTTATTACGTCGATATTACATAGTAATTTTGTAGGCGTATTACAAAATAAAGTGTATGAACAAAGTTCTTTACTATCTGCTGACTTTCGCCGCGCTGACATCATGCGCCGGTTCCTATAATATACAAGGCTCATCCAGCGTCTCGGTGCTCGACGGAAAGATGCTTTACCTTAAATCTTACGCAAACAACGAACTTAAAAGCATCGACTCGTGCGACATCATTCACGGACAGTTCCAGTTCTCAGGCGCATTAGACTCCGCACAGATAGTAACTCTCTTCATGGACGACGAAAGCCTGATGCCTCTCGTCCTCGAAGACGGCGAAATAAAAATCAACATCGACAACACACAGCAGAAAGTAAGCGGAACTCCGCTCAACGAAAAACTCTTCAAATTCATTGAAGAATACAACCGCATAGAAAACGAAATGGGAGAGCTCGGACACATGCAGAGCCAAGCGATAATGGACGGACACGACATAAACCTTGTCAACGCGCAGCTCGCGGCAAAGGCAGAGAAGATAGCCGAGCGTGAAGACAAACTCGTGACAGGATTTATTGTCGACAATTTTGACAACGTGCTCGGTCCCGGAGTGTTCTTCATGATTACCGCAGGCAACCGCTATCCCGAGCTAACGCCGTGGATAGAGGACATCATGAGCAAGGCAACAGACAAGTTCAAGAACAATCCTTACGTAAAGGATTACTACACCAAAGCACTGCAAAATCAGGCGATTATGAACGGAACGGCAACGCCGGACGACCCCGCGCCCGCTCCATACAACGTCCCCACACCCAACGACTTGGCACAGCCGGCAGGCGCAATGACCGACTCGCTGCGTTAAACAGGGCGTAAGTGAATAACAATAAAACCGTAAAACACACTCTCACCTTATTTATATAAGGCTGCAACGAGAGGGCTGACAGCTTTTATGAAAACACTTCTTACAGGAGCAACAATAGTAAACGAAGGCAAATCCTTCCGCGGTTCGATAGTCATCGAAGACGGAATGATTTCAGAAATACTCACACACGATGCAGAGATAGCCCGGCAACGATTTGACCGTAAGGTCGATGTTGCCGGGTGTTTTGTACTGCCCGGAGTCATTGACGACCACGTTCATTTCCGTCAACCGGGACTTACTGCCAAGGCAGACATCGCCTCCGAGAGCCGGGCGGCGGCGTATGGCGGCGTGACATCTTACTTTGACATGCCCAACACCGTGCCACAGACAACCACAATCGAGGCGCTCGAAGAGAAAAGAGACATCGCACGGCACGACAGCCACGTTAATTTCTCGTTCTTCTTCGGTGCCACCGACACCAACACCGACCTCTTTCCGCAGCTCGATACGCACCGCACGCCGGGCATAAAGCTGTTTATGGGCTCTTCGACGGGCAACATGCTCGTTGACAAAGAGGACATCCTGGAGCGCATTTTCAGCACGGCGCCGCTGCCGATAATGACCCATTGCGAGGACACCGACGTCATAAACCGCAACATGAGCCGTGCAAAAGCAATGTATGGAGACGACCCTGACGTCATCCATCATCCCGAAATACGCAGCGAAGAGGCATGTTTCAAATCAACGGAACTTGCCGTCCGTCTTGCAAGAAAGCATGGAACGCGCCTTCATGTGGCGCATCTCACCACGGCACGGGAGCTTTCTCTCTTTGAGAAAAGCCTCGACCGGCTGCCGCGTATCACGGCTGAGGCAGTAGTGGCGCACCTCCTTTTCACCGACAAAGATTACCGACGTCTGGGCACGAGGATAAAATGTAACCCGGCGGTAAAGACCTCCGACGACCGTGAAGCTCTCCGACAGGCGCTGACCGACGGCAGAATAGCCGTCGTCGGCACAGATCATGCGCCGCACCGGAAAACCGATAAGGACGGCGGATGCGCCAAAGCGGCGTCAGGAATGCCGATGATACAGTTCTCGTTGGTAAGCATGCTTGAGCTCGTCGACGGCGGAGTGCTCTCCATCGGACGGCTCGTCGAACTGATGTGTCATAACCCCGCTCGACTGTTTGACGTCCGTCAGCGCGGTTATATCAGGCCGGGCTACAAGGCAGACCTTGTCGTCGTGCGTCCCGATAGCCCTTGGACGGTGACGGAAGACGTCATTCAGAGCAAGTGCAAGTGGTCCCCTATGACGGGACACACCTTCAACTGGCGCGTCGTTCACACCTTCTGCAACGGCAATCACATCTATAACGACGGACATTTTGACGCCTCCTGCCGTGGCGAGGAAATCCTTTTCAGATAATAAAATCCTTATGATAGCAAGAATTTTAGTTCCGATATTAATCATAATCATATTCTCCGACCTCTACATCGACCGTCGTTTCCTGCGCCGTCGCACACGTTATCTGTGGTGGCAGAGGGTGCTCTGGTGGATGCCGGGCGTGCTCTTGATTGCCTATACGCTGATTGTGGCGCTGTCAAAGCACTTCGCTCCGAGCAGCATGACCGTCCTGAACGTTTATCTTTTGCTGCTCGGCGTCGTCGTATTGCCCAAGTTCGTGTTCGCATTCTGTTCGCTGTTAGGGTGGGGACACTGCCGTTTTCACCACACACGGAACAACTGGGGCAACCTCGTTGGCTTCTTTCTTGCCATCGCCGTAATAATAATTGTTGTCTACGGCAGCACCTTCGGCTTCCGCAAACTTGTCGTCCGGCATGTCGTTTTCCGGTCGGCTGACCTTCCGGAGGCTTTCAACGGATATAAAATCGTGCATTTCAGCGACGCCCATGTAGGCATTTATGGTGATGGAGACACAGCTCTTTTGGAGGAGTTCGTCGACAGCATAAACGCTCAAAAGCCGGATCTGATACTCTTTACGGGCGACCTTCAAAACATGGAACCCAAGGAGTTGTACCCCGTGATACCGCTGCTGAGCAGTCTGAAAGCCGCCGACGGCGTGTTCTCCGTGCTCGGAAATCACGATTATGCCGACTATATCAAGGCGGAAGATGCCGTCAAGGTGGCAAACGAACGTGAGCTGATAAGTCGTGAAAGGCAGTTCGGCTGGAACCTGTTGCTTAACGAAAACCGTTCTGTCAAGCGTGGAAACGACTCGATTGTGATAGCCGGAATGGAGAACGACGGTCGCCCGCCGTTCCCTCGGAAGGGAGATATAAGGAAGACGCTTGCCGGCGTTGCCGACTCGGCTTTCGTCATAATGCTCGAACACGACCCTACGGCGTGGCGCCGTATGATACTGCCTCAGAGCAGGGCACAGCTCACTCTGAGCGGTCATACCCATGCCATGCAGTTCTCGATCTTCGGCTTTTCGCCCGCCGCTTTTATCTATGACGAGTGGGGCGGGATGTATTATGAGGGCAAGAGGGCGCTCAACGTCTCGGTGGGAATGGGCGGATTTATCCCTTTCCGGTTTGGAGCGAGCAACGAGATTGTTGTCATCGAACTTAGAAAATAAGCGTTTATGGGCTGCAACGGCTCATAAACGCCTACGTCAAACAGTAGTTTATGAACGCCGGAATGTTTGTTGATGAAAGTTCGCTCATTGTTGATAAAACAACGGGCGGTCTGTTTTTTTATATCATTGATGGATGATAAGTCACTCTTCGGCCCAATCATCCGAGCCTCCGAATTCTTTATCGGCGAACAGTTCGGCAAGTCCCGATATCTGTTTCAGGCGCAACAGCTCGTCCTTATCCATTCCGATGTTCTTCATTATCCATTCGTCCGTCATTCCTGATTTGGTCAGTTCCGAGACGATGTGGCTCATCAGTTCCACCGTATGTGTACCTCTGGCGCGGTTGTGTCTTATTGTCGACGCCATTCTTTCAGATATGTCTTTGTTTATTACGGACACAGGCAGAAGACCGTTCTCGCGTTTCCGTATCCTTTCAGACGTTTTCATAACGAGGTAACGATGGAAACCGTCTACGATTTCGTACTTGTCTTCGTCGGCAAGATAGTAGCAGACGCAAGGCATTGTGTAGCCGTCCTCCCAGATGGAGCGTTCCAACAGTTTCATCTCCGGCGGCGCCACAACGTTCGGGTTGTAGTTGTTTGCCACCACTTTCTCTATCGGAACGGCGATAACATTGTACACAGGGCTTTTAAACGGTTCGTTCATTTTTCAGCGATTTGTATTTTTTCATTACCATATCTCTTCTGTCTTTCTCCTGCTTTGTCAGCGAAAAGCCCATGTATCGGCAGGTATGGTCGTTTTTAAGGATGCAGATACACATGCGCTTATACGTTGGAATTTCTTGAAATTCAGCGATGTTGATGTCGTCAAGATACTCCATCCGCACCGGTTTCTTATCCGTGCGATAGTTTGAATATTCGCCGACGGTGATGTTGACGCCAAGTTTTTTCAGCTTTTCTATCGTCTCGTTGGCGAGACATCCGCCGCGTTCGCGCCAGAAGCGGATGCTTACTTGCAGTTTGTTAAGATAGTTCCGGCGTGTCTGTTCGGGCAGGGTGTCAAGCAGGAAGAACATATATTCCTTCCATGAAAAGCCTTTCGGACATGTTATTTTTTTCCAACCCATCGCCTTGGTCTTTCCGTACAGTCCGGCAAAATTTACTCCGTTTACTCGGCTTATCATGCGTCCCCACATATCAGGGTCGATCGCTTTGTAGAGCGCGAGTGCGTGAATTGCCTGCGAAATAAAGGGACTTGCAACGCGTTGGCGGTTGATCGGAACGCCGGCTTGATAGTAAAGGTCGTACAAACGGTTGTAATCCCAACCGAATTTGCCGTAAGCCGTCCATATATCGGTTGCCTTCCAATCGTGCAAAGGGTACGCATTGTATGATTTCGTGTCGAATTTATGCGTCCATTTCAGGTGGTTCAGGTGCCGATAGTTCTTCTCGCTGTGTACCGTTCGCCAGCGGTTGAAACTCTCCTGAGCCCGTATGCCGACCAATGAGCATATCCGCCGGCAGTTCTTCTGCCGTATGAGCCATGATTCGAAGAGGAACTGGAAGTCGTAATCCCATAGCTCCGGTGTGTAGAAATCAAAGTCATTTGCTGTCATGCAGTTGTCCGGCATATCCCTGACCCAGCTCTCTTTCAGCTCCGGATCCCAGGGACGCCAATATGACTGGTGCATAGACGTAGCCGTGGATACTTTGAACGGCACGCAGCAATGGTACACTTCAAGGATGTCCCGGTTGTCGGACAACATGCGTGCAACGTAGTCCGTGGTCTCTTTGTACTGCACCTCATAGTCCATGTGGAACACTCCGAGTTTTCTTCCCGGCTCGTGTTTCCTTATATAATCGATGCAGAGATGCAGCAGAAGACCGCTGTCCTTACCTCCGGAGAAAGACACATAGACGTATTCGAAATAGTTAAAGATGTACTCCAAACGTCTTTGTACCGCCTCGTACACGTTAAGTCGTCTCATCATCTTTCTGCGTTTTGTTACCGACAAAGAGCATTTTTTCGTATTTTTTCCAGTCTATCACGGTCTTGAAGCCATGTTCTTTGAATGTCCCGACGTGTCTTTTATGCGCCGTAGCCATCAATTCCGTTCTGTCGCCGGTGTCCGTTATGATCTTTTCAAGCAGCAGGCTGAGAGTCCGTTCGTTGTCTTCGCGGATGTAATAATTGTCAATGAGAAGTCCTGCCGCTGTCTTTTTCAGCGGCAGGAAACCGGCTATCTCCTTGTCTTTGACGGCGATGTACCAAACGAAATCCTTTGAAGTCTTAAACGGATAGCCGTTGTTCTGCTTGATGACGTCGGGGTTCATCACCAGCGGTGCCACCATATCATACAGTCGTTTCTCCGTTCCGTTTAAGAGTATTATTTCCATTTGTCTGTCGTCAGTCCGTTTTTCTGTTGCTATGTCATTCGCTTTTGGGCTACCGACCCTCATTTTTGTCGTAGGCGTGGAGCGGGTAGTCGATGGTGTAATGCAGTCCGCGGCACTCTTTACGCTCTATTGCCTGCCGCGTGATAAGGTATCCCACGTTGATCATATTACGCAGTTCGCAGATATCGCGGCTCGCTTTCACGCGTTTGAAGAGCGTCTCCGTCTCTTCGTAAAGCAGGTCGAGGCGGTCCCATGCACGTTTAAGTCTGAGGTCGCTGCGCACAATTCCCACGTAATTGCTCATTGTCTGGCATACCTCTTTGACGCTTTGTGTTATGAGGATTTTCTCCTCGTTGGTCATTGTTCCCTCGTCGTTCCACTCAGGCACCTTCTCGTTGAACGTATATGAGTCTACGTTCGCAAGACTGTGTCGTGCCGCGGCGTCGGCGTAGACCACCGCCTCAATGAGCGAGTTGCTTGCCAGTCGGTTGCCGCCATGCAGTCCTGTGCATGAACATTCGCCGATGGCGTAAAGCCGATGTATGCTCGACTCGCCGTTAAGGTCTACCTTTATACCGCCGCACATATAGTGAGCCGCCGGACGTACGGGGATATATTCTTTTGTTATGTCTATGCCGATGGAGAGACACTTCTGGTAAATGTTCGGGAAGTGATGCTTTGTTTCCTCGGCGTCTTTGTGCGTCACGTCGAGGCATACGTGGTCGAGACCGTGTATCTTCATCTCCTTGTCGATGGCGCGTGCTACGATGTCGCGCGGCGCCAGCGACAGTCTTTCGTCATATTTCTCCATGAACGACTCCCCCGTGGGCAGTCTGAGTATACCTCCGTAGCCGCGCATCGCCTCGGTGATGAGGAACGCCGGGTGCGTCTCTCCCGGGTGATAGAGCGCCGTGGGGTGGAATTGTACGAACTCCATGTCCTGCACCGTGCCCTTGGCGCGGTACACCATCGCTTCTCCGTCGCCCGTGGATATTATAGGGTTGGTGGTCGACTGATATACTGCTCCGCATCCGCCGGTACACATCAGCGTCACTTTGCTCAGATAGGTGTCCACCTTCTGCGTCTCCGGGTTCAGCACGTAGGCGCCGTAACACTCTATGTCGGGCGTGCGCCGCGTCACCTCTATGCCGAGATGATGCTGCGTAATGATTTCCACGGCAAAGTGGTTTTCCTTTATGTCTATCTGCGGTGTGTTGCGCACGGCAGCCATAAGTCCGCGCTGTATCTCCGCTCCGGTGTCGTCGGCGTGGTGCAGTATGCGGAACTCCGAGTGCCCGCCTTCGCGGTGCAGGTCGTAGTTGCCGTCAGCCTTCTTGTCGAAGTTCACTCCCCATTGCACCAGTTCTTCTATCTGTGCGGGAGCTTTGCGCACCACCTGTTCCACGGCTTGCCGGTCGCTGATATAGTCGCCGGCAATCATTGTGTCTTCGATGTGCTTCTCGAAGTTGTCAACCTTGATGTTGGTTACCGACGCGATACCGCCTTGTGCGAAAGCGGTATTAGCCTCGTCGAGGGTGTTTTTGCATATAACACATATTCTTCCTTTGTGCGCTCTCGCTATTTTTAGAGCGTAACTCATACCGGCAACGCCCGCGCCGATAATCAGAAAGTCGTACTTGAATACCATAAGTATGTAATTAAAACTGTGCAAAAATAATAAGAAATTCTGAAAAGTGGCATTATTGACGCCTGCTTTTTTATACCTTGTTTTTGTTCGTTTAAGGCTCTCAGATCTTCGCCGTGATGACGAAAGTGCCGTTCGGGCTCAAAAATCGAAAATTTTCGACGTTTTTGTTAACAGCTTGATAGACAACATATTACCTTGAAACAGACTTCGCTTAGTCTTCTCCGGTTTTCCAAAAGACGGTCTTTTGCATTGTAAAAGGCGGTCTTTTACAACGCAAAAGCATACCGCTTGCGATGAAAAAAGCAAGGTTTTGGAGCGA
>CAJMQT010000010.1 GCA_905215655.1 uncultured bacterium
GACCTCCTGTACTTCTGAACTTCTGTACTCCTCCTGTTTAAATATCTCTCCTTTTTTATATTCATGCGAAATTTGTTACCCCTTTTATTTCATTAAACAAATATTTTTCTTAATTTTGCACGTATATAAAACAAATTATGAATATGGCACAATTATCAGATCGTCTTAATCGTTTGGCTCCTTCGGCAACTCTCGCAATGTCTCAGAAAAGCGGAGAGATGAAGGCGCAAGGTATAGATGTTATTAATATGAGCGTCGGAGAGCCCGATTTTAATACACCCGACCATATTAAAGCGGCAGCAAAGAAGGCAATCGATGATAATTTTTCAAGGTATTCGCCCGTTCCCGGATACATGGATTTGCGCGAGGCTATCGTCGCAAAACTGAAAAACGAGAACGGATTGGACTACAATGTCAACGAGGTGCTTGTGTCAAACGGCGCAAAACAGAGCGTCTGTAACACAGTAATGGCTTTGGTGAATGACGGAGAAGAAGTGATTATTCCCGCTCCTTATTGGGTGAGTTATCCGCAAATGGTGAAGCTGGCAGGCGGTAATCCCGTCATTGTGGAAGCCGGTTTTGAACAAAACTTCAAGATGACACCGCAACAGCTCGAGGCTGCAATAACTCCAAAAACCAAGATGCTGATACTCTGCTCGCCGAGCAATCCAACAGGAAGCGTGTACTCGAAAGAAGAACTTGAAGGTCTTGCGGAAGTCATAAAGAAACATGATGATCTGTATGTCCTTGCCGATGAGATTTACGAACATATCAATTATACCGGCAGACATAACAGCATTGCTCACGCACCGGGAATGAAAGAGCGCACGATAATTGTTAACGGCGTGTCAAAAGCGTATGCAATGACAGGCTGGCGTATCGGATATATTGCGGCTCCCGAGTGGATTGTCAAAGGCTGTAACAAACTGCAAGGACAATATACCAGCGGTCCATGCTCGGTAAGCCAGAAAGCGGCTGTCGAGGCTTATGTCGCATCACAGGATTGCGTGGAAGAGATGAGAAAAGCGTTTGAACGCCGTCGCGACCTCATTGTACGTCTCGCAAAAGAAATTCCCGGACTTGAAGTAAACGTTCCCGAAGGCGCGTTCTACCTCTTCCCCAAGTGCAGCAGCTTCTTCGGAAAGAAATACGAAGATAAGACGATAAACACTTCCACCGACCTTGCAATGCTCTTGCTCGAAGTAGGACATGTCGCTACGGTGGCCGGAGACGCCTTCGGAGATCCAGATTGCTTCCGCATGAGCTACGCCACAAGCGACGAAAATATTTGCGAGGCAATGAGAAGAATAAAAGAAACTTTGGCAAAGTTGAAATAAATACAATAAGGACAGAGATAATGGGATGAACTGTGATTTTTGTTAAATCTCCTTAATCAATGTCCTTTTTATTTATTAATTGCTATCTTTGTAGGGCTTATTCATAATAACGAAGTCCTTATTTCGTTTATTGATTAAACAGCTACTTAACGTTAAATCGAAACTTTATAACCTAAATTATTAATAACTAAAAATTAAATTCAAAAAATTATGGCAACTACACAAGCAAAGGCAGCCCCCAAGAAAAAGACGGGCTTCCAAGGTATCCAAGCAGCGATTTGGGTGATTGTTTTCTGTTTCGTCGCAGCCGTACTCGTTTACAAGTTCGTGCTGGGAAATCCTGACAACTTCCAAGGCGGCGATCCCGCAAATGCAGTTAAGGACGGAAGTCTTCTCGGTACAATCTATAAGGGAGGTATCGTCGTTCCTGTCATCATCACTTTGTTGTTCACCGTTATCGCGCTGAGCATCGAGCGTTGGTTCGCACTTAACACCGCTTTCGGTAAAGGCAAGCTCCCCAAATTCGTAGCAAGCATCAAAGCAGCTCTCAATGCAAACGACTTCGCTAAGGCTCAGAAGCTTTGTGACGAGCAGAGAGGTACTGTTGCTAACGTTGTTGGCGCATCTCTCCGTGCTTACAAAGAAATGGAAGCTACATCAGGCGTAAAGAAATCTCAGAAGATTGCTAAGATCCAGCAGGCTCACGAAGAGGCAACTCAGCTCGAAATGCCTACATTGCAGATGAACATGCCTATCCTCGCAACTCTCGTAACGTTGGGTACTCTTACCGCTCTGTTCGGAACCGTTGTAGGTATGATCCGTTCATTCGCAGCTTTGGCATCAGGTGGTGGTGGTGACTCTCTCGCACTGTCAGAAGGTATTTCTGAGGCCCTCGTTAACACAGCATCTGGTATTTTGACATCTTGGTGCGCCGTTATCGCCTACAACTACTATTCAAATAAGATCGACAAGCTGACATACGCTCTCGACGAAGTTGGTTACACCATTGCTCAGACATACGAAGCAAACCACACAGACGAGGCTTAATTTTACTAACCCTTTAAAATTTTATCACCATGGGTAAAGTAAAAATTAAGAAAGCGGACGTCTGGATAGACATGACTCCTATGAGCGACGTGATGGTCCTCCTGCTTACGTTCTTCATGTTGACATCAACATTCGTGAAGAATGAGGCGGTAAGGGTTAACACTCCGGGCTCAATCATGGAGACCAAGGTGCCTGAGGCAAATGTCTTGTCTATTGTAATTGACAAGACGGGCAAGGTGTTCCTTGGAATGGATAGACCGGGCGACTTCACTAACGTACTCAACTCGATGACCGACCAGTTCGGCGTTCAGTTGACAGCAAAGCAGCTCGAAACATTCCGTACGGCGACCAACATCGGTGTTCCTATGGACGAAGTTTCAACGCTCCTGTCTTTGGATGACTCGAAGTTGAATGAATATATGGCTACTAAAGGTATTCCAACCGATAGTATTGAAAGCAACGGTCAAAAAGGAATGAGCGAATTCCAGTTGTGGGTTCAAGCCGCTCGTGACAACAACGGTCCCGACATGAAACTCGCGCTTAAAGCCGACGCAGACACTCCTTACAAAGTTGTAAAGAAGGTCATGTCAGAGCTTCAAGACATGAGTGAGAACCGTTATTACCTCATTACTACTTATAAAACACAGGAGGATTAAGACATGGCAAAACAAAAAGCAAGCAGACAAAAGAAAATCAATGTCCGCGTAGACTTCACGCCTATGGTGGATATGATGATGCTTCTTATCACGTTCTTCATGCTCTGTACCTCTTTGAGTAAGCCGAACACAATGCAGCTTACCATGCCGAGTAATGATGAGAACGTGCAGCAGAATGACAAAGTTGCAACTAAGGCTTCTCAGACCTTGACTCTTTATGTTTGCGGCAACGATAAATTATTTTACGTACACGGACTTCCGGCTTACGACGAGCCGAATCGTTTGATTGAAACGACATGGGGAGCCGGCGGTATACGTAAGACTATCATCGAATTGCAGACAGAGGACGGTTCTGTTCCTGTGGCAGACATCATGAAAGCCAAGATGGAACTTGATAAGAAGAGACTGGCAGACCCTGCAAGATGGCCTGACTCTCTTTACAACAAAGCTCTTGAACAAATCAAGAACGGTGAATTGGACGGCAAGAAGGTTCCGACAATTACGGTAATCATTAAAGCCACCGACACCGCATCTTACAAGAACGTTGTTGCAGCTCTCGATGAAATGCAGATTTGTAGTATTGGCAAGTATGTCATCGATAAGATTAATCCGGATGATGAGGCTTTGCTTCAGAAGAGAGGTATTAAATAATCTTTCGGTGGTTAACATTAAAAAATTAAGACAATGGCAAAAATAGATTTGGTATCCAATGATTGGACCGAGTTGGTCTTTCAGGGAAGGAACCAGGCCTACGGTGCATACGTGCTGCGTAAAGGTACTTCCAAGAGAAACCTTTGGTCTATCATTATTTTGTTCTTTCTTGCTGTACTATTATTTGTAGGATTGGCTATCAACAAGGCGATTGAGGCAAGTCAACACGTTGCCAACACGCAGGAAGTTAACCTTTCAATGATCGAGCAAGCTAAGAAAAAAGCTGAAGTTAAGAAAAAAGAGCCGGTTGTTGTTGAGCAGAAGAAAGTGGTTGAGCAGGTTAAGAGCTCTATCAAGTTTACTGCTCCTGTAATTAAGAAAGACTCCGAAGTAAAACCCGAAGAGGAAATGAAGAGTCAGGAAGATTTGCAGAAGACCAACACAGCGATTGGTGCATTTGATGTTCAGGGAAATACTGATAAGGGTGAAGTCTTGAAGGCAGAGCAAGAGATTGCACAGCCCGAGCCTCCCAAGCATGAAGAAGAGAATAAAGTCTTCGACACGGTTGAGGAAGCACCTTCATTCCCCGGTGGTTACGGCGCTCTTAACAAGTGGCTCCGTGACAACATGAAGTACCCGGTTGTAGCAGCTGAAAACGGTATTGAGGGTAAAGTAATCGTTCAGTTCGTTGTGGGCAAGGACGGTTCAATCTCTAACGTTAAGGTTGCACGCGGTGTAGACCCGTCATTGGACAAAGAGGCTGTACGTGTTGTAAGCAGCATGCCTCACTGGACTCCGGGTCGTCAGAACGGATCTTCGGTTAACGTAAGATATACGTTGCCTGTAACATTCAAATTGCAGTAATTTTGTAATAATGAAGAAAAACCTATTCTACAATTTAGTAGGATTGACGCTGCTCATCGGGTTTATGTCGGCTTGTGCCGACAAGCCTAAGGGCGGTAGAACCGATACTTATTCGTCAGGAGCGATTTCTTTCGCTTCTGACGAAAGTTTTAGTCCTATTATTGATGAACAAATCCAAGTTTTCGAGAGTATATATCGTGATGCAAAGGTCACTCCGATTTATACGAACGAGGTGGACGGCATCAATTTATTGATGAAAGACAGTCTTTGTCTGGTCATCACCACAAGAACATTTACTAAGAACGAGCTCGAAATCCTTAAAGCCAAGACTTATTCACCTGTTTCCATCCCTCTGGGTTATGACGGATTGTCGCTTATTATAAATAAGTCGAACACCGACTCGTGCATCACCGTGAAAGATGTCAAGCGCATCTTGAAGGGCGAGGCAAAGCAATGGAGTGATATAGTGCCCGGTTCCAAGAGAGGAGAAATACAGGTTGTCTTTGACAATCCCAAGTCGAGTACGGTCAGATGGTGTGTCGATTCGTTGTTGAACGGCAAGCCGATAAACAGTCCTAATATTGTTGCGACGAACAACAGCAAGGAAGTTGTCGACTTTGTCGAGGAGACGCCGAATGCCATCGGCATTATCGGAAGCAACTGGCTTAACGATAAGCGAGACACAACAAACACCACATGGAACAAGAAAATAACGGTAATGTCAATCAGCAAACAAGAGGTTGCAACTCCGTTGAACAGCTGGAAACCGTATCAGGCATGGCTGTTGGACGGCAAGTATCCGTTTGTCCGCACCCTTTACGCGCTGCTTAACGACCCGTTGCGCGGACTTCCGTGGGGCTTTGCACATTTTATCGAGCAGCCAAAAGGTCAGCTCATAATCTTCCAATCCGGACTATTGCCATATCGCGGCAATCTGGAGATACGCGACGTACAGGTCAGCAATTAATGACATTTACATTTAATGTCCACAAAATCAGAAACAAACGAAACAAACAAGATATATGAAAACAATGAAATATTTATTAGCAGGTGCATTCCTCATTGGAATGTCTGCACAGGCTTTGGCGCAGGACATCAAGTCACAGGTTGACGCCATCAGTAAAGTTATCGTTGCAAACAAAGCAAATCCTAAGGCCGCAGAAGATCAGGTAAAAGAGTTTTACAAGGCAAACAAGAAAAATCCTGAGGCTCTCGCAGGTCTCGGTCGCGCTTATCTGGATGTCAAGGACACGGCAAACGCAACCAAGTATGCCGAGCTGGCAATCAAACAAGGCAAGAATGTAGCAGCAGGTTACATCCTTTTGGGTGACATCGAGGTTGCCAAGAATGACGGTGGAGCAGCTGCGAGCTGGTACAAACAGGCTACGGTGCTTGACCCGAAGAACCCTCAGGGCTATATCAAATACGCCAATATCTACCGCGTCAGCAGTCCCGCTACGGCTGCCGAGATGCTTGAAAAGCTACGCTCGATTATGCCCGACTTCCCCGTTGACGCTGTTGCAGCTCACAACTTCTACGGAGCGCGCAAGTACGACAAGGCAGTTGAATATTACGATAAGGTGACAGACAGAAAGAAGCTTGACAAAGACCAGCTCCGTGAGTATGCTCTTGCAGCCTACTTCAACGGCAACAACGATAAGAGTATCGAGGTTTCCACTTACGGTAACGGTCTTTTCCCGCGTGATGCCGTGCTCAACCGTATGACGTTCTACAACGCTCTTGCAAAGAAAGACTACGACAAGGCTGTCAAGTTTGCCGACGCTCTGTTCAACGCATCAGACAGCGCAAAGATCATCTCACGCGACTACACCATGGCAGGTCACGCCTACATGGGTCAGAAGTCTTACGACAAAGCAATCGAGATGTTCAAGCAGAGCCTTGCTACGGAAGAAAGCAGCGACGTACACAAGCTCCTTTCAGACGCATATTCCGAGGTTGGCGACATCGACAACGCCATTGCAGAGTACAACGCTTACATCTGCAAGAAGGAGAACCCCACAGCATCAGACTATATGTCGCTTGCAACCATCTACACAACTACTGCCGACAAGACTGCCGACGCGGCTGCAAAGGCAGAGCTCCTCAAAAAAGCTGACGGCGTATATGCACAGGTTATCGAGAAGTTCCCCAACTATAAGGCTTACGGCACTTACATGAGAGCCGTAATACATGGCAACCTTGACCCCGATTTCAGCAAAGGTCTGTCAGAGCCTTTCTACAAAGAGCTTGTTGAAATTGTCACTACCAGCACCACAAAGGGCAGCAACGACACCGGTTATCTGAAAACAGCTTACTACAACCTCGGTGCCATCAGTTATACAAGAGGTGACAAAGAGAATGGCGACGCTTACATGCGCAAACTGTTGGAGGTTGACCCCAACAACGCAACAGCAAAGCAGATGCTCGGTCTGACAGAAGAAGCAGCTCAGTAATATTTTATTTTTAAATATATAAGAAACGGGTTAACAAACAGAAAAGCCAATCGGCTCGTCTGTTTGTTAACCCGTTTTTTTATTTTTAACGTGAGTTAGACGAAATCAAACAATCTGTCATCCTCTGTTAGGCGTTAAATTCACTCTTCATTCTTCATTCTTCATTCTTCACTCTTCATTTAATAAGGTTTTTCATAACCGATTACAGTTTGCCCGAACCATGTTTCACCGTAACAAACTGTCTACATGCACTTTACCGTGAAGGATGAAAAACACTATTCATAAACGCACGCACGGCGGAGCCTTTGGCATTCACCATATCCTGCTGTCACACAACGACTTATACACCCGTGAAGGTGTGAAACACGATTTGGAAAAATATTTTTTGGTAGTTAAGGAGTATCGGAAAAACACCACATTGCTTTTTAAAAGTATTCAGTTTTCCAAAAGACGGCATTTTACTTTATAAAAGACCACCTTTCAGCGTGTAAAAGACCACCTTTCAGCGTGTAAAAGACCGCCTATTGCAAGCTTAAAGACCACCTTTTAAAATCGTAACTGCCGTCTTTTGCATTCAAGGCGACAGCGATGTTTGCCGATATACTTTTTAAGCTGATTTCTTAGCCCTTTTATTTGCTCGTTTCGTTGATTTGCAATAACTTTGCATTACTTATAAAGCCAAGATAGGCTTCACCTCGGAATAAAAAGCAAACACGTTTGCTTTGTTCTTCTCTCGGTTTGCACTATCTTTGCATAATAAATTATGCCAAGATAGGCGGCGCCTCGGAATAAAAAGCAAACACGTTTGCTTTGTTATCCTCCCGGTTCGTCCTGTCTTGCCATTTTTTGAAAAAACGTTCAAAGATGAATTACACGATTGAGAAAATAACCACGCTCATCGGCGCCCACGGTTATGGTTGCCGAGGCTGCAGCGTTAGCAGAATACAGACCGACAGTCGTAGCCTGTGTTTTCCGGAAGAAACCTTGTTCTTTGCCATCAGGTCCGAGCGTAACGACGGACACAATTATATCCCCGACCTCTACCGTCGCGGTGTGCGTGCATTCGTTGTGGAACGCCTGCCCGAAGGCTTTCAGTCAGACTTCGCCGAGGCGTCGTTCCTCCTCGTCCCGTCAACCGTCAAGGCGTTGCAACGCCTCGCCGAACGCCACAGAGACGAATTCGACATCCCCATTATCGGCATTACCGGCAGCAACGGAAAGACCATTGTAAAGGAATGGCTCAACCAGTTGCTCTCACCATCATACGTCGTTACGCGCAGCCCGCGCAGTTATAACTCGCAGATTGGCGTACCCCTGTCCGTCTGGCTGCTCAACCGTCACACGCAGTTGGGACTCTTTGAGGCAGGTATCAGCGAGCCGGGAGAGATGCAGTCGTTGAGAAGCATCATCCAACCCACAATCGGAATAATCACAAACATCGGTTCGGCACATCAGGAAAACTTCTCTTCCATTGAAGAAAAGTGCCGCGAAAAAGTGTCTCTCTTCCACGAGACAAAAATCGTGATCTATCCCTTTGACAACCCGACGATAAGCAAATGCGTAGCCGAGAGCTACATCTCCGGCGAGCGTGTGGGCTGGTCGCTGACCGACAAAACTGCACCGATGTACGTCACGTCGGTTGAGAAGACAGACACAAACACCACCGTCCGTTACATCTTCAAAGGCAAAGAAGGCTCTTACACACTGCCCTTTATCGACGAGGCGTCGGTCAGCAACTCGATAACCTGCGCCACGGCGGCTCTGTGCACGGGACTTTCCGTTCAGCAGATAGCCGAGCGTATGAGCACGCTCGAGCCCGTAGCAATGCGCTTGGAGGTGAAGGAAGGCAAGCACGGATGCACCCTGATAAACGATTCTTACAACTCCGATATCAATTCGCTCGACATAGCCCTCGACTTCATGAACCGCCGCCCGGAGCACGCCGGACGCAAACGCACGCTCATCCTGAGCGATATCTACCAAAGCGGAATGGATGGCGAGGAGCTTTATCGGGAAGTATCGACCCTCGTAGACAAGCGAAACATCGACAAACTTATAGGCATAGGCAGCGAGATAAGCCGCTATAAAGACTGTTTCAACACGCCGGAGCAACACTTCTACGATACCTGTGCAGCTTTCGTAGCAAGCGACGTGTTCCGCTCTTTGCATGATGAGGTCATCCTGCTGAAAGGCGCCCGCCGCCTGAGTTTCGACATACTGACCGAGATGTTGGAGCAGAAAGTTCACGAAACGATACTCGAAGTAAATCTCAATGCCCTTGTCCGCAACTTCAATCACTTCCGTTCATTCATGCGCCCGGAGACAAAGCTCGTCTGCATGGTTAAGGCAGACGCCTACGGGGCGGGAGCCGTCGAGGTGGCGCGCACCCTTCAAGACCACCGCGTTGACTACCTCGCCGTTGCCGTTGCCGACGAAGGCGTGACGCTGAGACGTGCCGGCGTGACATGCAACATCATGATAATGAACCCCGAGATGACGGCTTTCAAGACAATGTTCGACTATAAGCTCGAACCCGAAGTTTACAGTTTCCGTCTGCTCGACGCCCTCGTGAAAGCCGCACAGCGTGAAGGCATAACCGATTACCCCGTCCACGTGAAAATAGATACGGGCATGCACCGCCTCGGTTTCAATCCCAAGACCGACATGGACGAACTGATTGACCGCCTGAAACACCAGAACTCAATCATCCCGAGGTCGGTCTTCTCACACTTCGTAGGCTCCGACAGCGACGATTTCGACAATTTCTCGGCAATGCAGTTCAAGCTCTTTGTCGAGGCGTCAGACAAACTTCAAGCTGCTTTCGACCATAAGATCTTGCGCCATATCGACAATTCAGCCGGCATAGAGCACTTCCCCGAGCGCCAGCTCGACATGTGCCGCCTCGGATTAGGACTCTACGGCGTGGACAGCCGCGACAATTCGATACTCAACAACGTAAGCACCCTCAAAACGACAATCCTCCAGATACGCCGCGTGCCGAAAGAAGAGACGGTGGGATACAGCCGCAAAGGTATCCTCGAACGCGACAGCGTGATAGGCGCAATCCCCATCGGTTATGCCGACGGACTTAACCGCGCGCTGGGTCGCGGACGGTGTTACTGCCTCGTGAACGGCAAGAAAGCGCCTTATGTCGGCAACATCTGCATGGATGTCGCCATGATTGACCTTACCGGAATAGACTGCAAAGAGGGCGACACCGTCGAGATATTCGGCGACAATCTGCCCGTTACAGTCCTCTCCGACGCCCTCGGAACGATACCTTATGAGGTGCTTACAAGCATAAGCAACAGAGTGAAGAGGGTGTATTTTAAGGATTGATATGCTAACCTGCATAATTCATAAGATTTCTACTGCAAAGCCCAACTGATTGTATCTCAGCGAAGTGCTCGCTCTTTCTCTTTGAAAGTAGGGCTACTACATTCTTCATCGTCATCGCTGTGCTTTCACTGATACACAATCATTTGAACTTCTCGCTACGATATCTCATGAATTATGCAGGCTTAAAAGCCTCACCAGGCAGACTCATTCGACAAAAAAACAGCCTCACACCCGACCTCTCCCTCTTGGAGATTGGTAGGATGTGAGGCTGTTTGGGTTAGTCTGTCGTGACTCTCTTTCTTTACTCTTTGACTTTCATTGACAGCACGCTGCGTTTCTTACCGTCTTCGCCTGCCATCTCGATAGCCTTTTTCGTGCCCGCTTTATATACGTTTGCCGACTTTATTTTTTCAGGAGGCAGCTTCTCCATATCATCCCTTGTCACACGCTTTCCGTTCACAAATAAGATAAAGTCGTCGGTTCCCTTCTTTAAATTTACAACCATCACGTTCGTTTTTCCTTCCTCGTCAAACTGTTTCGCCTTGTAAGAGTCCGCCTTGTAGACGTCAATCGATTTTATCATGCTTATGTCGATGTCGTCCAATTTGCCCTCATATCTCTTTCCGTCGATAATTATAATCGGGTTCGTTGTTCCCGTGCTGTCGCGCTGCACGTACACGCTTGTTGTTGAAACTGTCTTTTTATTACCGTCGGCAGAGGCGTCCGTGCCGCCGTTTGCCGGCTTTCCGTCCTTGTTCAGGCGTATCACGCGGCATGTGGTGACGGTCGTCGTGTCGCCCGACACGCTTACGTTGGTGCTTGACTGTGCCGGCGTCTTGCTGTCAGAGGTGTCTATCAGGTGAATTGTTCTCGGCTTCCCGTCTTTCTCCGAGTTGATAACGCGGTATCCCGTGACGGTCTTTCCTCTCAGTTGCGAGCCGTCAAAAGCCGTTATTTTCTCACCGTTTATGATGTAGAGCGGCGTTGTTTCGGATGTCTGAGCCGAGGCGCCGGCAGTATAAAGCACGGCGCAGACGATTAAACTAAAAAACTTTTTCATGATTATAAGTGTTTAAAAGTTGATATTTTCCATTGATACGAGCTGCATAGAGCCGTCCTCTTCCGAGTTTACTGCAATGAAGGCGGTCGGCGTTTCGCCGCTCTTGCCCAGACGGATAAGTACATTGTTTTCTGTCGGAACAATCTCGTAACCGTCTTCCCGTTCAAGTCCGAGTGCCTCTACTGTCTTCATACACTCAATCATATCTTCCATGCTGACGGTGGAAGTCCCTCTGCTGTCCATTTCTGATGGGCGTCGGGCGGTTGAGTGTCGCTGTTTTCGTGTGGCACCCAGACTTGCGTCTGATATAAGAGAGAGTTTTTCTTTCGTTATTGTCGTATCTTTTGTCGGTACGTTTTTTATTGTTTCCGCCTTTGTTACGGCGGCAGTTTCAGGTTCGGTCTTTGTCGTTTCAGCCTTTGTTATGACGGCAGCCTCCTGCTCGATGGCGCTTCTCTCATCGCCCGGAACAGCGTGGATAAGAATGAAAACAACTGCTGCCGCTGCCGCTGCGGCGGTCATTATCAGTAAGATGCGGCGCCGGCTGACTCTTGTTGATTGTCTTTTTAAGATGCGGTCGTATTCTTCTTCTGCATCAATGTCGGCTGTCGGTTCCTCTGCCGGCATGCTTTGCATCGCAAGGATTAGTTCCGCAGCGTCCTTTTCGTCGCTGTCCGGACGGTTGTCGCGGTAGTATTCGGCAAGCCGGCGCTCCTCTTCGACGGTCGTCTCCGTAGCCAGCCATCGGTTTATCAGCCGGCGGCGGTACTCCTTATTATATATGTCCGTTGTCCTCATCGTTTCCGTTTTAATTGTTTCAGGATGTTAGCTTTCGCCGTTGTGATAGACGATTTTATGCTCGTTTTCGGTCTTCCCGTTACTATTGCAATTTCGTCCAGGGTCATGCCCTCCGCGTTCCGCATGTAAAGTATGAGCCTTGTCTGCCTCGGCAGCGTGCCGAGCAGCTCTGCGGCAAGCGACTTTTGCTCCTCATTGTCAATGCTTTCCGTCGCTCTGCTGCCGCCCTCAAAGTCATAATCGTCTATCTGCCGTGTTTCAATACGTTTCATCTCGCGGTAGCGCGACACGCATCTGTTCTTCGTCACGCGGCATATCCACGCCTCCGGGTTGCTTATCTCGCCGAACGTCTGCCGCGATTGCCACAGCCGGAGCATGACGTCCTGCGTCACGTCGTCCGCCTCTTCGGCTATCCCGAGCGATCCGAAAAACCGTCGCGCGACGCCTTCGGCAATCGGGCGCAGCCTTTCGGCGATATGTTCAAACTCGTTTTCTTCCATCCTTTCGTTTGTCTTTCTGCTTTAATGACGCCGAAAGGACATGAAAGTAAATCACAACAAAAGTTAAATCTGAAACATCCGGCAACGCATTTGCCCCATTCCCCGAGCGGAAGCCGTTATCTCCATAACTCCGTTAAACTAATTATTTGTTAATAATTACATACTTATATGCTCTGTTAAGGAAAAAAAACGTATCTTTGCAAATGTGCGTAAAATGGGATGCGGCTCGGCAATGACAAATCGAAAACACGTTTTCATTTGTCGCTGCACTCGCCTTTCGCCATTTTTGTAAATGTGCTGTTCCTTTTGGCACCTTGCTAACGACTATATGAAAAATAATTAAATAAATATTTTTTTTAAAACAATGAGTCCAATACAAACCACTAAGATGACCAACTATCGTTGGGTTATTTGCGCGATGTTGTTCTTCGCGACGACTGTAAACTACATGGACCGTCAGGTCTTATCTCTCACATGGAAAGATTTTATCGCACCCGAATTCCACTGGACGGACAGCGATTATGGTACGATTACCGGTCTGTTCTCAATCTTCTACGCCATCGCTTGCCTCTTTGCAGGTAAGTTTATCGACTGGATGGGCACAAAGAAAGGATACCTTTGGGCTATCTTCGTATGGTCTACGGGTGCATGTCTCCACGCAATCTGCGGTTGGGTGACAATGAAAATGGAAGGAGTCGCATCTATCGACGCTCTCCGTGCCGTAGAGGCAGGCTCTAATATGGCTCTCGCCATCGCATCTACCAGCGTTTGGCTGTTCCTCGCTTGCCGCCTCGTCCTCGCCCTCGGTGAGGCAGGAAACTTCCCTGCTGCAATCAAGGTAACGGCAGAATACTTCCCGAAGAAAGACCGCGCTTTCGCAACAAGTATCTTTAACGCCGGTGCATCTGTCGGCGCTCTTGCAGCACCCGCAAGCATTCCGTTGCTCGCTCGTGCGTGGGGCTGGGAGATGGCGTTCATCATTATCGGTGCCCTCGGTTACATCTGGATGGGTCTTTGGGTATTCCTTTATGACAAACCCGAGAAGAACAAGCACGTCAACAAAGCAGAGCTGACATACATCGAGCAGGATGACGAGGCAGAGGCAGCAAACGCTGACGCCAAGGAAGAGAAGGCTATCGGTTTCGGCAAGTGCTTCACATACCGTCAGACATGGTCATTCATCGTTGGTAAGTTCATGACCGACGGTGTATGGTGGTTCTTCCTGTTCTGGGCTCCGGCATATTTCTCTGACCAGTATGGTTACACCTCAGACTCGACAATGGGTATAATGCTTATCTTCACCTTGTATGCAATCTGCACGGTGCTGTCAATCTTCGGCGGTTATCTGCCCACTTACTTCGTTGACAAGAAAGGTATGAACCCCTATGCAGGTCGTATGCTCGCAATGCTTATCTTCGCTTGCTTCCCCATCCTCGCGCTTGTTGCACAGCCGTTGGGTCAGTACAGCGTGTGGTGGCCTTGCATAATCATCGGTCTTGTGGGCGCAGGTCACCAAGCATGGTCGGCTAACCTGTTCTCAACCATCGGCGACATGTTCCCCAAGAGCACCATCGCCTCTGTAACAGGTATCGGTGCCATGGCAGGCGGTGTAGGCTCGTTCCTCATCAACAAGGGTTCAGGTGTCCTCTTCACCTACGCTGAAGGACAAGGTTCAGCATTCACATTCATGGGCTTCGAAGGCAAACCCGCAGGTTATATGATAATCTTCTGCATCTGCGCCGTTGCTTACCTGATTGGCTGGAGCATCATGAAGACCTTGGTTCCGAAGTACAAACCCATTGTACTTGACTAAAAAGAAAAGCCCATCAGCGGGCACCATGACACCCGTTCCGACCTTTCCTGAGATAGGGAAAAAGGGCGACGGGAGGAAGAAATAATACAAAATATATAAAAAGAGAGCATCTTTCGGGTGCTCTTTTTTTGTTTTAATACTTGAAAACAAAAAAATAATTGTACTTTTGTAAGCGCTTTGCGATTTTGCAAGGCGCATTTTTATTATTTACAAATTATGTTCAAAACAGTTTTAAACAAGCGCGAGAGCTTCAAGTTCCGGCATTTCAGCCACAAAGGCTACTCCCTTTTTGCCTGCTTGGGTAAGGAGGTGCTTATCGGAACACTGAGTGTTGCCGTCCTGACACACGCCAAGGCCGACGGCATAAGCACGCAAGTGGAGAAAGCCGACAGCACTCTGAGAGCCGGACGAGAGGTCGTAATGCTTGACGGAGTCGACATCACGGCATCGCGCGCACCGCTGACAGGAGGTCAGACGGCGAGAGTTGTAACTGTACTGAGCCGCGACGAGATAGCCGCCGCGCCGGTACAAAGTGTCAATGATTTTCTCAAATACGCCGTAGGCGTGGATGTCAGACAGCGCGGACCGATAGGAGCGCAGACCGACATCAGTATCCGCGGAGGTACGAGCGAGCACATCACAATCCTTCTTAACGGCATAAACATCTGCGATCCGCAGACCGGTCATAACGCCTTCGACCTGCCGGTGGACGTCAGCGAGATAGAAAGGATTGAGATAACAGAGGGTCCTGCCGGGCGTGTTTATGGTACCTCGTCACTTGTCGGGGCGATAAACATCGTTACGAAACCTGCCGAAGAGAGTGGGGGAGACGTCCGCATGGAGGGCGGTTCGTTCGGATACGCAGCCGGCGGAGCACGTCTGAGCCTGTCAAAGGGCAGATGGAGCAATCAGATCAGCGGCGGATATACGCGCAGCGACGGCTGGATGCGCAGCAAGACAGGACATCTCAACGCCGATTACGAGGGCGGACGAGCCTTCTATCAAGGCAGTTTCGATGATGAGAGCATACGTGTGTCATGGCACGCCGGCGTAAGCAGCAAGGGCTGGGGCAGCAATACGTTTTACAGCACCAAGTCGGATGAGCAGTACGAGCACACCACCAAATATTTCACCGCCGTCCGTGCGGAGACCAAGAAGGGCAGGTTCCACCTTCAACCGTCTATATATTGGAACCGTTTTCAAGACCGTTACGAATTTTTCAGAGGGGCGACGGACAGGTCGCCGTTCAACTATCACCGCACCGATGTGTTCGGATTGAACCTTAACAGCTGGTTCGACTGGCTGTTGGGACGCACCGCTTTCGGCGCCGAATACCGCAACGAGGATCTTATCAGCGGTAATCTGGGCGAGCCGTTGGACTCTCCCGTCCACATCCACGGCACCGACCGCGACTATACTCACGGTCTTAACCGAAGCAACCTGAGCGTCTTTCTCGAACACAACGTCCTTCTAAGACGGTTCACATTGTCGGCAGGTTTCACGGCGGTGAAGAACACTTGGAACGAAATGCCTTTCAAGGTGTACCCCGGAATAGATGTAAGTTATCGTATCGGGACCTGCTGGAAGATCTTCGCATCTTACAACATGTCGCTCCGTATGCCGTCGTTCACCGAGCTTTACTACTCCGTCGACGGGCATAAGGCTGACAAATACCTAAAACCGGAGGAGATGAGCGCCGTTGAGGGAGGTGTAAAATATGCGTCGAACGTGCTTAATGCCACCCTTGCCGTCTATCACCGACGCGGCAAGAACATGATCGACTGGCTCTTGGACACGTCGCTCGGCGATGCGGCGGAGTGGACTTCGGTTAATCATACAAAGATAAATTCTACGGGATTTGAGGCGTCTGCCGCCATCGATTTCACTGCGTTGCTGCCTCGTCAGCACTTCCTGCGGTCGTTGAACGTTGCTTACAGTTACATCGATCAGAGCCAGCGGCGCGAAGAAGGCATACAATCGCTCTACGCCTTGGAGTACCTCCGGCATAAATTTGTTGCCGGACTGAAACTCCGTCTGTTCTCCTGCATGAATATGAACGTCAACTACCGCTACCAATATCGCGTCGGTTCATACACCGATACCGAGGGCGTGGCGTGCCGATACAAGCCGTACTCGCTCGTTGACGCCCGTCTGTCGTGGGACAAAATGCGGTACAGCGTGTATTTAGAGGCAAACAATCTCTTTGACACCGACTACGTAGACTATGGCAACGTGCGCCAACCGGGCACGTGGGTGATGGTCGGTGCGAAGTGGAATTTTGTATTTTAGGAGTTTAGGAGTATAGAATTTTAAGGAGTACAAGAGTTTAGAAGTACAGAAGTACAGACAATAGCGTTGTCGCTATATTTCCTTCAAAGCATTTGTCTGAACTTCTGTACTTCTAAACTCCTGTACTCCTTAAAATTAATACGATGCCGAGCATGCTATTCCCGCTGCGATAACGCGGTCGCGGATGGCGTCGAGCACCTCGGGCGATGCCTTCAACAGGTCGTGGTCGGGTGTCTCACGGTCAATCGTATAAATCATCACCTGATGCGGACGGATGTCCTTCACCGCTTCCAGCCACGGCGTGACGTACTTTTCCGACGTGTTGTCTACATCCTCACCGCCAATCTTTCCGCGCATAAACATTGTCTGAATAATCAGATGACCGTTGAAAGACTTCATCACCTCTATGATTTTCCGCACGTCGTAATTTCCGCTTACGGGGCGGTCCACCTTATTTATATAGTCGGCGTCGACCGTGTCGAGTTTCAGAATATTATTGTCCACGCGCATCAAAGCGGCGTGAACTTCGGGTCGGTCGGCAAGCGTCGTGTTGCTCAACACAGACACTTTTGCCTGCGGACAGTACTCGTCGCGCAGCCGGATGGTGTCGTCTATTATCTCGGCAAAGTGCGGGTGTGCCGTAGGCTCGCCGTTACCTGCAAACGTCAGCACGTCAGGCAGCCTGCCGTCCGTCTTCATCCGTATCAGCGTATCTTCCAAGGCGCGCGCCACCTCCTCGCGTGTGGGTCTTTTGCTCTTCGGACGTCGGTCGGCGTTGAAGCCGCATTCACAGTAAATACAGTCGAAAGTGCATACCTTGCCGTCCGCCGGCATAAGGTTTATTCCGAGCGAGACGCCGAGGCGCCGGCTGTGTATGGGACCGAAAATCGGTGCGGGATATATCACTGTGCTCATATTCTTATGGTTTTATTGGCAATGTTTCACACCGCAAAAATACGAATAATGCGCCGAAACATGTCTAACTTTGCTGCCCATTATTGCCGCTCGTGGTTAACGAGTGTTAAACGAAGAGCCGCAAAAATATTGTTTGGCACTTGTGCAAAAACAAGTTCTGAAACGCGCGTTTGCACCGAAGAAAATCCATGTTTGCGACAAAGGAAATCCCTGTTTATAACCCGTTGATATACAACGGTTTGCGAATAGCATTCCAAAAGGCAGCCTTTTAGGCTCTAAAAGACCGCCTTTTGCACGCTAAAATACCGTCTTTTACAATGCAAAAGCTTACCTTTTGGAAAACGGTTGATAGCCAACCTGTCATGAAGGGCTGAAAACATACTTATCAAAGTGGTGAGGTAGCGCCTGAAAACGCCTTCTGCACCACGCCCGAAAGTCATGTTTGCAACGTCAGACAATCATGTTCGAAAAAATTAAATGTCGGCGGCTTATAGTGAATAAAATTTATTGTTCAACCCTCGTTTGCTTATTTATACGGTTATAAGGTTACAACTAAAAATAGGTTTTTACCGCAAATAGAAATTGGTCAATAAATATCCGCTTGAACGCGGCAATATTGTTCTGCTCATAGAACATCAACATAGCCTTTTTGTAATCTATTGAATTGACACTTCTGAATGATATGGGGCAGTGACCGTATGCTATCATTATGCCGTTGCTTATGATACGTGCCGTGCGCTTGTTCCCGTCGGTGAAAGCCTGTATGTATGAAAGGAGCACAAGTGCCAGCAACGCTTTTTCAAAAACTTCGCTCTTGCCATTGATAAGCAAACAACTGTCTTCAACGGCTTCCCTGATTTGAAACTCGTTGTCAAGCGGCTGGTAATTTGTCCCGGTAATGCCGACTCTGCGGTGACGGATCTTACGTTCCAGCCCAAGTTCTTTGGTGAGCAGGGCGTGGATTTCTTCTATTCGTCCCAACGATATTTCTTTCAGGTAATCCGGTTCGTCAAGGATAAAGTCAAGAGCGTCCTTATGGTTGAGCAGCATGACGGCTTCCTCTTTGGTCTTGCCGCTGGCTGTCTGTTTTTCTTTTAACAGGCGTTCTGTTTCAAGCAGCGAATAGGTGTTGCCTTCTATCTGTGATGACTTCCACGACAGGTCGATGCCTAACCGCTCCATTTCCTTGCGATATTCCAAGTCTGTCATTTCTGACAGGTGCTGACGAAATATTGACTGAGCATCATGCAATATCGCCAGCTCGTCATCTGTAAACAGACGTACATTTGGTAATATTCCGCGTATAAGGTCAAAGTTAAAACTTTCCTGAACTGTGCGCTCGTCTATGTCTTTATTAAAATAGGTGTCAAGATTGAGTGGCATTGTCAAATGAGCCTGCGGAGTGAGCCTGTATCTGGTGGCAGGACCCCTGCCGACAACTTCAATATGCCCTTTCCTCACGCAGTCTGCAATTATACGCTTTAAGGTACGTTCACCGATTTCTGATGTCAATTCGCTGGCGATATCCGTCCGTTTGGAGAGCGGATGATAATGTAGATATTGCAATATTTCAATCTCTGTTGTCATGTCGATAATTCTTAATCGGGACAAATATACCGCTTTTTCATCGAATTTCGGGTCTGGTTGTCCCGATTTGTTCGTTTATTTGTCTTCGTTTGTCCCGATTAGAGAATTTATGGCAAAGTGTGAAGAAAATTCCGCTTTCCTTTGCGTTACCTTATTTTTTCCTTGATACCGTTTGGCTGCATAAACTTTTATATTAGGCCATTCAGCGCATTTCCGTCCCTTTTATGCCGCAATTCCTGAGATTTTTAGTAATTTTGCCATTGATAACTGCCGTCGGCGGGCGGCGGAAATCATTTTCGTGGAAACCAAGACGTTTGCTATTCGGTCATGCACATTGAAACCTAGGAAATTTCAAGAAAACCATAAGAACCGGCAGAAAGTGGACGTCCGCATATATGTGCGGGCGTTTTTTGTCGTTCTTATCAGCTTTCCTAGGGCTGCAATGTGGACAAAATTCGTCCGCATAATTGTATCCCGGGGAGTAATAAGACCATGGCATTCGCATTATTAAGTATTTGTTTGACAACTTAAAATGTGAGAATATGACAAAGCAACCGACAAAAGACCATTGTCCGCATACAGCTCTGAATGTGCGGAAAGTATTTGTTTTACACGTGCGTAAAGGCTATGAGAAGCGCGGACAGCACATTGAACGCATGCTCGGAAAGATGGGCGTCCCCTTTGAATACATCCTCGACGGAGACGTCTGCGACCTTACGGATGATGTCCTTGACAGATATTTCCGTGGTGAAATGATGAAGGGACAATACCCTTTCACCTCCTGTTCGTACAAACATCTGCTGGCATATAAGGAGATTGAGGACCGCGATATAGACGGTGCGCTCATTCTGGAAGATGATATTTTTCTGAAAAAAGACTTCATCAGGATATTCAACAAGAGTATGGACGAAGTGAGAAAATACAGCGATGAGCACCCCGGACCCGTGATAATTTCATACGAGGATACGCGTCTCAGGTTCATACCGAGAAGCAAGCGTAAAAAGAACACTGTGATATATAAAGCTGACCGCGACCGCATGACGGGCGCGTTTTATATAAACAGGGCGGCAAGGCTCTTGACGGAATATGCGGAGACTCACAAATTCGACCTGCCTATCGACCTTATGCACTGCAAACTGCTGAGAGACGGACGCCTGACGTACTTCTGGTGTCATCCAACCGTCGCCACGCAGGGCAGCCATACCGGGGCGTTCACATCGGCAATAAACTTTAAAAAGAATATCTTTTACCCGTTGTCATGGCAGTTGAAGCTACATTACAGAAAGTTGTTGTACTTTTTCAGATAGTGGAAAGATTGAAAAATTGAAAGATTGAAAAATTGAGAGGTTGAAAGATTGAAAAACACCGCCCGACCTTTTTCAATCTTACAACCTCTCAATTTTTCAATCTTTCAACGCTCTAAGCCCGTTCGCCGCTATCGGAACGGCGAGCAGGAATGACAGTATGTCCGCCCATGCCTGACACATCTGGACGCCGAGCAGACCGAAGAAATGAGGCAGAATGACTATCAGCGGAATAAAAAACAGACCGTTGCGTGCCGACGACAGGATGTTTGCCTGCCACGGTCGGCGTATCGTTTGCATCATCATGTTCGTGTACATCACCACCGCTCCGAGCGGCAGCGTCACTATCTGCCAGCGCAGCGCCACGGTGCCGATGGCCACGACGGCGGCGTCGCGACGGAAAACGGATATCAGTTCGCTGCTGAAAATATATCCGAACGTGCCGAAAACGAGCATGAACAGTATGCCCCAACGCACTATGAGCCAATAGCCCCGGCGCACTCTTGAATACAGTCCGGCGCCGTAACAGAAGCCGCACATCGGCTGAAAGCCTTGTCCGATGCCTATCAATGTGGCGAAGACGACAAACAGCACGCGGCTGACAATCGACATTGCGGCTATCGCCGCGTCGCCATACACTCCGGCGGCGACGTTCAGCATGGCCACTCCGGCGCTCGCCATGCCCTGTCGTGTCAGCGACGGTGTGCCGCCGGCACATATCTCTTTGATGACCGCCGACGTGGGAGAGAAGTTCCGGAGACTTATTCCGATGTTGCCGTTCTTCCGGCTCAGTTCCAATAAAATCAGCATGCCGCCCGCCTCGCCGATGAGGGTTGACAGTCCGGCGCCCGTTATGCCCATGCCGAAACAGAAGATAAGCACCGGCGCCAGCACGACATTTATCACAGCACCTGCCACGATGCCGAGCATGGCATACGCCGCATTGCCCTGAAAGCGCATCTGGTTGTTCAGGCAGAGGGCGCCCGTCATGAACGGCGCCGCCAGCAAAACATAAGAAAGATAAGTCTTGGTGTAAGGAAGAATTGTCGCCGTAGAGCCGAGCAACAGCGACAGGGGATGCAGAAAGACGAGACCCGACACGGCTATCAGCACGCCCGTAAGAATGGCAAGCAGAAAGCCGGTGGACGCCATCCGCCCGGCGTTGTCATGATTTTTTGCGCCTAACTCGCGCGAGATATAGTTGCCCGAGCCTTGTCCGAACATCACCCCCACGGCTTGGATTATCGACATTACAGAGAATGTAATGCCGACGGCGGCGGTTGCCTGCGTGTTGATCTGTCCCACGTAGAACGTCGTAACAAGGTTGTAAAGGCTTGTTACGAGCATACTTACGATTGCTGGTGCCGCCATCGTAAGCACCACTTTATGAACCGGTGCGGATGTTAGGAAAGTGAAGTTGTCCCTCTTGCGCATATCCGAAAATGGAACTTTAAAGAACTAAGAGTTAAGAATTAAGAAAAATAGATTGTTGTTTATAGCGTCAGGGGTGTTTTTCTTAATTCTTAACTCTTAACTCTTAATTCTTAACTATTTGTGTTTGCGGTTAGCCCTCTGCTGGCGGTATTTGGCTTTCTGCCGGGCAGAGCCGCTGCCGTGTGCTCCGGTGATATACGCCTTCTTCTTTGCCTTGGTCTTTACTCTGCCGTCGTTGCGGTCGTCGCCCTGCTTTGCCTTGCGGAACACCATTCCGCCTCCGGCTATTATATCATCGATGTCGCTCATTTAAAATTGAAGAATTGAAAGGTTGAAAAATTGAAAAATTGAGAGGATGAAGAATTGAAAGGTTGAAAGGTTGAAAAATTGAGAGGTTGAAAAATTGAAAGGTTGAAAAGTTAAGAGGGAGAATATCTGGAACGATTAAATCGTTTGATAATTCCTTCAATTTTTCAACCTCTCAATCTTTCAATTTTTCAATTTTTCAATCTTTCAATTTTTATTAATGGTGGAACAGGCGCACGCCCGTGAATGCCATTGCAATGCCGTATTTGTCGCAAGTCTCAATCACATTGTCGTCGCGAACGGAGCCTCCCGCCTGTGCGATGAACTCCACTCCGCTCTTATGGGCGCGCTCGATGTTGTCGCCGAAGGGGAAGAAAGCGTCGCTGCCGAGGCAGACGTTGGTGTTCTTGGCAAGCCATTCCTTCTTTTCTTCGGTCGTGAGCACTTCCGGCTTCTCTTTGAACAGTCGCTGCCATGTGCCCTCGGCAAGCACATCTTCGTGCTCGTCGCTGATGTAAACGTCGATGGTGTTGTCGCGGTCGGCGCGGCGTATGCCGTCAACAAACGGCAGGTTCATCACCTTCGGGTGCTGACGCAGCCACCAGATGTCAGCCTTGTTGCCTGCAAGACGTGTGCAGTGGATGCGGCTCTGCTGACCGGCGCCAATGCCGATAGCCTGTCCGTCCTTGACGTAACAAACCGAGTTGCTCTGTGTGTATTTGAGGGTTATCAGACTGATGATAAGGTCGCGGCGCGCCTCGGGCGTGAAGTTCTTGTTCTGTGTGGGCACGTTCTCAAACAATGCGTCGTCATCCAGTTTCACCTCGTTGCGTCCCTGTTCAAATGTTATGCCGAACACCTGTTTGCGTTCTATCGCCTCCGGCACGTAGTCCGGATCAATCTTGATAACGTTGTAAGTGCCTTTGCGCTTGTCTTTCAGTATTTCCAGCGCCTCGGCGGTATATCCCGGAGCTATCACTCCGTCGCTGACCTCACGCTTGATGAGCGTTGCCGTGGCGGCGTCGCATACGTCGCTCAGCGCCACAAAGTCGCCGTAGCTGCTCATGCGGTCGGCTCCGCGGGCACGGGCGTAGGCACATGCCAGAGGCGAAAGCTCTATCTTGACGTCGTCAACAAAGTAAATCTTCTTCAATGTGTCGCTAAGCGGCAGACCGACAGCGGCTCCCGCGGGCGATACATGCTTGAAACTGGCTGCGGCGGGCAGCCCGGTAGCGGCTTTAAGCTCTTTTACAAGTTGCCAACTGTTAAGCGCGTCGAGGAAATTAATGTATCCGGGGCGACCGTTTACAACCTCTATCGGCAGTTCGCCGTTCTCCATGTAGATACGCGACGGTTTCTGATTGGGATTACATCCGTACTTTAATGCTAATTCTTTCATATCTTAAAAAACTTGTTTCGATAATAAAATATAATGTAATCGGAATAAAATATAATGTAATCGGAGGTGGACGCCCTCCGTTTCCTCGTGCAAAATTACAGCAAAGTTGGTGTAATACAAAATAAATGAGACACTTAAATCTTAAAGAATGTAAACATTTATTCTTCAATCTTTTATTTTAAGGTCTTGCTGTAAAACGCTGAATAACAGTCGATAGCCGTCCCGACGATGCGGCTTTGGCATGTTTTTTGCTAATCGAAAAAGATGTAAACCGCCTTTGCCGGGTGGCTTTTTTTTGCTAATTTCGCAATCGTTAATTAAAAAAATAGGGTCCTCCGACCTCAAACTACCCCTGAAAATAATGCAGAAACATAAAATAACAGCCGTAATTATAATGTGTCTCCTTGTGCTCCTGCCGGCTTTTGCCGACCGTGACAAGGACAAGAAACAACAGAAATACGAAGAGATTGACAATTACGACTTCCTTTACAACAACGAGAATTACAGCGAAACTTACAATTATGCGCCCGTAGATAACGTCCTGGACGAGGCTTTCTCGCACATCGGAGCACGTTACCGCTCAGGTCAGGCAGGTCCTAACGCCTTTGACTGCTCCGGTTTCACAAGCTATGTGTTCAAGAACATGGGCGTAGAACTTTACCGCTCGTCGCGCGAACAATACAATCAGGGCAGCCCGGTGAAGAAGGATGACCTGCAAAGCGGTGACCTCGTGTTCTTCACGAGCCGCGGTTCGGGACGCTCGATAGGTCATGTCGGCATCGTCGTTGACGTCGATCCGATGACCGGCAGCTTCAATTTCATTCACGCAAGCATAAAAGGCGTGAAGGTCAGTAACTCCAATGAGGCGTATTATTCACGCCGGTATGTCGGCGCACGGCGCGTGATGTAACATGAAACCGACATTCTTCATTCTCGCTGTTCTTGCGGGATTATCTTCAATAGCATGCAATAAAACGGGTGCGGACAAGTCAATGTCCGTACCCGTTGTGCATTATACGGACACCGTCAGCAATATTCCGAGGGTTAAGGAAAAGGCGGCGGGCGACACGCTTACCGTTGCATTGGCGGGCGACATAATGATGGGGACAACCTATCCGGATCCAGCCTTGCCGGCAAACGACGGCAAGTCGCTCTTCCGCGATGTGAAGTTTGTGCTGCGGACAGCCGACATCGCCCTCGCCAACCTTGAAGGAACGCTCTGCGACAGCGCCGAGACGACAAAGAAAAAGTCGGCGTTCAGTTACGCCTTCCGTACTCCCGTGCGCTTTGCTCCGCGGTTGAAGGAGGCGGGTTTCGACTTTCTGAGCATGGCGAACAACCATGCTTTCGACTTCGGAATAGAGGGTGTCGAGTCGACAGAGGCGGCTCTTGAAGGGCAGGGGATAGCCTATGCCGGCATAAAAGGTCGCCGCCGTTATGACGTTGTGACGCGCGGTGGCGTGCGGTACGGCGTCTGTGCCTTCGGGCACAACGGCTATACGTTCCGCCATCAAGACCTTGACGGTGTGAAAGAGATACTCGACAGCCTGCGCCGGCGCGCCGACATAATTATCGTCTCGTTTCATGGCGGCGCCGAGGGCAGCACAAAGAGTCATCTGCCTTACGGCAAAGAAGAATTTCTGAAAGAAGACAGGGGCACGTTGCGCGAGTTCGCCCGCTTCTGCATTGACAACGGAGCTGATGTCGTTTTCGGGCACGGTCCGCACGTGGTGCGCTGCATCGAGGTTTACAAAGACCGCCTGATAGCTTACAGCCTCGGTAATTTCTGCACGCCATACGGCATCAACACATCTGGAATATCGGGCTATGCGCCTGTGATAGTGACCAAAATAAACCGTAACGGCGAGTTTATCGAAGGTAAAATCCACTCGTTTATTCAGAAAAGAGGCGTCGGACCGCGTCGCGATTCGACCAATGTCGTTGTGCGGCAGATTAAAAGCCTCACCGCCACCGACATCCCAAACAGCAAAATAAAGATAAAGAACAACGGCTCTTTTGTGATTAAAAACGAATAAGGTATCTGTAAAAGAGTTTTTGATGTGAGTTTGACGGAACCTTAATTGGCTTGACGCCGCACCTCGTTTCTTAACTCTTAATTGGCTTTACACCGAACTTCATTTCTTAATTCTTAACTGATTTCTGCCATAATGTCCTCCTGTAAAAAAAAATAGTCTACTACTAGTATAG